>JANQLR010000099.1 GCA_028280525.1 Longimicrobiales bacterium | reverse complement strand
GACCCGACTCGCGATCGTGTCGTGGGACTTCTGGACGACGCGATGGGGTGCCGATCCGGAGGTGATCGGGCGCACGCTCACCCTCGACTCGGAGAGCTGGGAGGTGATCGGGGTCGCGCCGCCTCGGGCGGTCTGGCCCCGCGGCTTCGACCTCTGGCTCCCGGGCGGGATGCCGGTCGAGGGCGGGTGCTGGTGGGGGTGCACGATCTTCTCCGGACTCGCGCGCCTCGCACCCGGTACCTCGATCGAGCAGGCGGAGGCCGAGCTCGCGAGCTTCGCACTGCGGATCGAGGAGCTCGCTCCGCAGCAGGTCGGGCGGCGCTATCGGATCGACGGACTCCAGGCGTTCGTGGTCTCCGATGTCCGAGAGGCGATCTGGATCCTCCTGGGTGCGGTCGGGATCGTCCTCCTGATCGCCTGCGCGAATCTGGCGCAGCTCTTCCTCGCCCGCGGAACGACCCGCGCCGGCGAGTTCGCCGTGCGTCGCGCGCTGGGGGCGCCGAAGGGGCGCCTCGTCCTTTCCGTGCTCTCGGAGAGTCTGGTGATCGCACTCGTGGGTGGGGCCCTCGGGGTGGGGCTCGCGGTCGTCGCGGTCGACCTCCTTCCCGGGCTGACCGAGGGGACGGTGCCCCGCGCGCAGGAGATCGGGCTGCACCCCACCGTCCTCCTCTTCAGCCTCGGGCTGACCCTCGCCTCGGCGCTCCTCTTCGGGCTCGTTCCAGGGCTCCGGGCCGCTCGGGGGAGTCGGCTCGGGGTCGAGATGCGGGCGTCGGGGCGGGGGGGCACGTCCCGTCGGGGGCCGCAGTCGCTCCTCCTGACCGGCGAGGTCGCCCTCTCCCTCGTACTCCTCGTCGGGGCGGGGCTCCTCCTCCGCACCTTCGGAGAAATCTCGTCGACCGATCTCGGCTTCCGCACCGAGGGGATCACCCGCTTCGACGTTTCCCTCCCGGACGCCGGGTACGAGGAGGAGGCGAATGTGCGGAGCTTCGTGAGCGCTCTTCAGGCGGGGCTCGAGCGGCTCCCGGCGGTGGAGGGCGTCTCGATCGGGGTTTCTCCTCCGCTCAGCCAGGACCAGATCGGTGGCGGTTTCCGCTTCCTCGACCGGCCCGAGCCCGCACCCGGGGAGGGCCCGAGGGCCCGGGTCCACGTGCACACGCCCGGCTTCTTCGATCTGTACGGGATCGCGCTGAAGGCGGGTCGCGTCTTCGACCTCGCCGATCGGCCCGGGCAGCCGACGGCGTACGTCGTCAACGAGGCCTTCGTCCGTCGCTACTTCGAGGACGGGCAGGATCCCCTGGGGGAGCCACTCCGGCTCGGGATCGGCTTCGGCTACAGCCGCGAGGAGGGACGGATCGTGGGGGTGGTGGAGGATGTGCGGAGCTCCGGAGTGGGGGAGGTCGTGGTGCCCGCACTCTACGTCTCGCACCCGCAGCTCATCTCCGCCTTCTTCACCGTGAGCGTCGCGACGCAGGGCGGTGAACCGCTCGAGGCGAGTCGGGTCGCGGAGGTCGTCGGGGCGCTCGATCCGGACGTGCCGCCGGCGCGCTTCGAGGCGATGGAGGAGGTGGTCGCCCAGGAGACGGCCTCCACCCGCTTCTACCTCACTCTGATCGGCTCCTTCGCCCTCCTCGCGCTCGTCATGGCGGGGGTGGGGCTCTACGGGGTGGTCGCCTACTCCGTCTCGCGCCGGACGCGCGAGATCGGGCTGCGGGCGGCGCTGGGAGCCGATTCCGACCGGATCGTGCGAATGGTGCTGCAACAGGGGCTGCTGCCCACGGGGATCGGGATCGGAGTCGGCCTGATCGGCGCCGCGGCCATCTCCCGCCTCCTGCGGACGATCCTCTACGAGGTCGAGCCGCTCGATCCGATCACCTTCGCCGCCGTACCGGTGGTCCTCGTCGTCGTCTCGGTCGTGGCCACGCTGGTGCCCGCCCGCCGGGCGGCGCGTGTGCACCCGGTGGAGGCGCTCCGGGCGGAGTAGGCGCCCGCTCCGATCCCCGGGTCACACTTCGGGCCCTCTCCCTGTCCTCTTCCACAGAACGGTCGAGTCGCGCACACCGAGACTGTGGGAGGGCAGGGTGATCAGCGTGTTCTTCGTTGCCGGAATCTGCGCGTTCGTCGGTGGAGCCGTCGCACCGGGGGCCGCGAACGGGCAGAGCAGGGACCGGTTGGATCGAGAGGCGATCGAGGCAGTCGTCGAGGCGGTCGCCGGTACGATCCGAGACCACTACGTCTTCGACGAGGTGGCCGAGCGGTACGTCGCGGGGCTTGCGGACCGAAGCCGCGGCTATCCGGACGCGATGGGGGCGTCGGAGCTGGCAACCCGTGTGACCGCCGACCTGCAGGCCATCCACCCCGACCTGCACCTGCGGCTCATGCCGACCGCCTCGGCCGGGGCTCCCGCCCAAGGGCAGGCCCGCGCCCAAGTCGGAGCCGACGGGGCGGCGCCCGCGCCCGCGGCCCCCGTCGCGGCCACGCCGGCCCAGCTCTACACCCCCCTCGACCTGAACGCCCTGCCGGAGATCGGTCGGCGGCTCTTTGCGGACGAGGCGAAGCGCAACCACTTCTTTCGAGCGGTCGAGGTGCTGCCGGGGAACGTCGGCTACCTCGACTACGACCAGTTCGGCTTCCCGAACTTCTCGACGCAGGCCGCCGATGCCGCGTTCGGCTTCCTGTCCGAGACGGACGCGATCATCATCGATCTGCGCGGCAACCGAGGGGGAGTCGAGGGGATGAACCAGTACCTCGCCACCCACTTCTTCGGCGAGGAGCCGGTCCACCTCTACTCCCGGTACTATGGGTCGTCCCGGACGACGCTGGAGTACATGACCCACCCGGCCCATGTCCAGCGCCGATTCCCGAATCATCCGCTGTTCGTCCTCGTGGACTCCAGCACCGGGTCGGCTGCCGAGAACTTCACCTTTGCGCTCCAGGGTCTGGGGCGTGCGACGGTCGTGGGCGAGGCGACCGCCGGCGCGGCGCATTCGAGTCGCGCCTTCGAAGTTGCCCCGGGATTCCTGCTCCAGCTTCCGATCGCCCGCGCCTTCAACCCGAGGACGGACGAGGACTGGGAGGGGTCGGGGGTGACTCCGGACGTCGAGGCCCGATCGCAGGCTGCCCTCGAGGTCGCGCACGGGGCGGCCGTCGACCGGCTGCTCGAGGAGGCGGAGGCCGACGATCGGCTCGCCCTGGAGGACGCGAAGCTCCTGATGGCGGCGCGGTCGGCGCCTCCCGTGGACGAGACGTCCTTGGAGGTGTACGAGGGTCGGTTCGGGAGCCGTCGTGTCTACCTCGAGGGTGGCCGTCTGAAGATGGTCCGCACGGATGCAGCGGGAGCGGCTCCCGTCGACCTCGTGCCTCTCGCGCCGGACTACTTCACACTCGAGCAGGCGGCCGTCGCGCGGATCCGGTTCGAGCGGGACCCCGCGAGCGGCGCGATCATCCGACTCCACGTGCGTCTGCCCACGGGGGTCTGGGAGGTCAGCGAGCGCCGTGAGAGATAGCGACGACGGGCGGTCGGGCGATCCCGAGGGTGCGGGCCTCTCCGCTTCGGTACGCGTGCAGTCCATCACGAGGACGCTAGTCGAGGCCGCCCGAGCGGGGGATCGTGAGGCCTTCGCGACGATCGTTCGAACCCACTTCCGCATCGCGTACGCGGTGGCCCTGTCGATTGTCGGCGACCCCACGGCGGCGGAGGACGTGGTGCAGGACGCCTTCGTTCGCTGCTGGCAGCGGATGGGTCAGTGCCGTGAACCGTCGGCATTCGGGGGCTGGATGCGGAGCATCGTTCGCAGCGTGGCCTTGAACCACATCGAGCGGGAGCGCGTGCGGGCCGCGTCGCCGCTTGACCGGACCGACGCTCGCGCGGACTCGTCGCCCGAGGGCGAGCTGGAACGCACGCTCCTGCGCGACCGACTGACCTCCGCCATGCACCGGCTGACCGACGTGCAGCGAGAGGTCCTCCTCCTCTACGACCTCGAGGGATTCCGGCACGCGGAGATCGCGGGTTTGCTGGGGATCTCGGAGCTCATGAGCCGAAAGCACCTCTCTCACGCGAGAAGACGAATGCGCCTCGCGTTGACCGAGTCGAGCCAAAGAAAGGCCATCCCATGAAGACGAACGACGATCGCATCGATCTCTCCCCGCTCGATCCCGAGAACGACCCGGAACGCCTGGAGCGTGTCGTCGATGCGGTTCTGGCGCGCTTGGGACCGGGCCTCGTGGCGGATCCGGAGCCGATGCCGCGCAGGATCGAGCGCAAGCTGGCGGGGCACTTCGGGCCGCTGTTCGCGGTCGCCGCCACGGCCGCGGTCGTGACGGGGGTCGTGCTCGTCGCGCGTGCGCCGGCGGTGGGGGAACCGATCGAGTCCGGTTTCGGCCTCATCGAGGTGGCCGCCGAGTGGCAGGCGTGGGTGGGCGACGGGTCGCCCGATGCCGAAGAACTGCTGGTCACCCTGGCCGGAGGAGACTGATGAACACCGTGACTGAAGAGCGTCGCGTCCGACTCCTGTCGCTGCTGCTGCTCCTGACCGTCTTCTTCGCGGGCAGCCTGACCGGTGCCGTCGTGTCGAAGGGGGCGTGGGCGGCCGATGCTCCTGTCGGGGAGGCGAAGCCCGCGGGTGCGGGACTCGACGATCTCGGGTTGGACGCGGAGCAGGCGGCGCGCCTCGACGAGATCCTGGCGGGGTACCAGCCCGCCGTCGACTCGATCATCTCGTCGTCGATGGAGGCCCTTCGGGGGCTGATGCGCGAAGCCGACGGCGAGGTCCGCCTCGTTCTGCGCCCCGAGCAGCTGGACGCGTACGACCGATTGCTGTCGTCCGGCCCGCGGATCCGGGCGGTCCGGAGGACCGTGGGACCCACCGGAGACGTCGTCGTCGACACGATCCGATGATCGCCCGGGAAGATCTCGCCCGCACCACCTTGGCAACGGAGATGAAGATGAAAAGGCTTCGACGGTCCACCCTCGCCCTCGGGCTCCTGGTACTGGGGGCGGGCGCGGTTCCCGAGCTGGCTGCCCAGGAGCGGATGCCCGCCGTCCACGGGCTCTACTCCGACGCCGTGCGGGTCGGCGACCTGGTCTTCCTGAGCGGCGTCGTCTCCGCGCACGAGGATCCCGTCACCCAGTTCCGGCAGGTCTTCGCGCGGATCGGCCAGATCCTGGAGCAGGCCGGGTCGGGTCTCGATCGGGTCGTCGACATGACGACGTACCACATCGACATGCACGAACACATCGACGCCTTCATCGCCGCCAAGAACGAAGCGCTCGACGGCCTTCCGACCTGGACCGCGGTGGGGGTGACGGAACTCTTCAGCCCCGGCGTCTTCATCGAGGTGAAGATCATCGCCGCGGTCGAGCCCGAAGGGGGAGGCTGAGGCCGTCCTGACCGCGACGGGCGGTGGCTACCCCCAGCTCTTCGCGTCCGGGGCGTTCTGACGGAGGGCGGTGAGGTAGCGGAAGGGATCGGGGGGCGGGGTGGCGCGGCCCGGAGTCGGCGCTCGCCCCACTCCCTCGGCGGGGAGGGCAGGTGGGACAGAGGGCGTCGAGCGGGCCCCTGGAGCCGAGGCGGTCGTCGGGCCGGCGGCGGGCGGCTCCGGTGGCTCCGAGCCTGGAGGGTAGTCCGCACCTGCGGGGGGCTGCGAGGCCGAGGTCAGGTTCGTCTCCGCCACCACCTCTCGAATAGAATTCACTTTCTGTTTTTGTGGATCGACCCAGTACTCGAGCGTTCCCGGCAGCGCGGGGTGAAGGGTGTCGGCGGCCAGGCCCCGTCGCCCCGCATCGGCACGCACCGGGGCGAGGTGGGTGGCGATCACGTTGAGGCTCGCGCCGTCCTTCCGGAGCTCGCCCCGCACCAGGAGGAAGGGCTCGGTCCGGATCGACGAGCGGAACTTCTCGTAGATCTTCGGCTTCACAATCACGTTGATCTGACCGGGTTCATCTTCCATCAGAATAAAGAGATAGCCCTTCGCAGTCGAAGGGCGCTGTCGGGCCGTGACCATCCCCGCGACCGTCACCTTCGATCGCTGTGGCAGCTGAGGTAGCCGGTCCGAGGAGACGGTCTCCCGAGGGAGCTGATCCGCCAGAAGGGAGAGGGGGTGGAGCTTCGTCGAGAAGCGGAGCATCCGGTACTCGGCGACCATCCGATCGGCGTCGTCGAGATCCCCGAAGGCGAGCTCCTGATACGGCGCGTCGAGGGGAAGCTCGTGCTGCGGATGGTCGTCCCGCCCCCCGGTCCGACGTGCGTCCGACTCCGGGCCGAGCCAGAGCCCGACCTGCCAGAGGAGTTCGCGCCGGGTGAGCCCCAGCCCCTCGAAGCCCCCCACCCAGATCAGATTCTCGATCGCCGGACGCTTCAGGCGGGCGGGGGTGCGGCGAAGGAAGTCGACCAGGGAGCCGAAGGGACCCCGCCGTTCCCGTTCCTCCACGATCTCCTCCGCCATCTCCGTCCCGGCCCCCCGTACGAAGCCGGGCCCGACCCGCAGGTTCGGCCCCTCGACGGTGCAGGGCACCTCGGAGCGGTTCACATCCGGTAACAGAATGTGGATTCCATTCCTGCGGGCGTCCCGCCCCAGTGCGTCGAGGGAGTAGAAGCCCATCGGCTGGTTGTTGAAGAGGGCGACGTAGTACTCGACCGGGTGGTAGTGGCGCAGCCACGCCGACTGGTAGGCCAGGAGCCCGAAGGCGGCGGCGTGCGATTTCGGGAAGCCGAACTCGCTGAAGGCCGAGACCTGTTCGAAGATCTTCACCGCGATCTCCTCGGGGACGCCGCGGGCGGCCGCCCCCTCCCGGAACTCCTCCCAGTGCGCCCGCATCGCCTCGGCGGAGCGCTTCCGGCTCATCGCGCGCCGTAGCGACTCGGCCTGCCCGTCGGTGAAGCCCGCGAGGGCGCGGCACACCTTCAGGACCTGATCCTGGAAGATGATGACGCCGAGCGTCTCCCCGAGCGCCTCCTCGAGGAGGGGGTGATCGTACTGGATCCGGTAGTCCGGGTTCTCCAGGAGGAGCTCGCGGCGGCGCACGTACGGGTTCACCGCCCCACCCACGATCGGCCCCGGGCGCACGATCGCCACCTGAACCGCCAGGTCCTCCAGATTTCGAGGCCGGACGCGCCGAATCATCTGGATCTGCGCGCGGCTCTCGACCTGAAAGAGCCCCACGGTGTCCCCCGCACAGATCCGGTCGAAGACGGCCTCGTCGGCGTAGTCGATCCGGGAGAGGTCGGGGACGGCCCCGCTTCCGTCCGCGATCAGGTCGACCGCCTCCTCCACCAGGGAGAGCATCCCCAGGGCGAGGAAGTCGATCTTGATGAAGCCCGCGTCGTCGCAGGAGTCCTTGTCCCACTGGCAGAGGAAGCGCCCCTCCCAGGCCGCCGGCTCGAGGGGGACGAGCTCCAGAAGGGGGCGGGAGGAGATGATCATCCCGCCGACGTGCTGGGAGACGTGGCGGGGGAGGCCGGCGATCTCCTCCCCGATCGCCGCGAGTGCCTGCCAGAGGGGGGCGTCGACCTTGTCGCGGAACTCCGGGATCCGCTCCATCTCGTCGAGGAGCCCGCGCCCCGAGCGGCGCTCGGCGAGCTTCGAGAGCTTCTCCAGGTCGCCCTGCGGGAGGTCCAGCACCTTTCCGACCTCGCGCACGACCGACTTGAGCCGGTAGGTGGGGAAGGTGCAGACGAGGCCGGCGTGGTCGTGCCCGTACGTCTCGTAGACCCGGAGGATCAGCTCCTCGCGGATGTCGCGGGGGAAGTCGAGGTCGATGTCCGGAACGGAGCGGAGCGCCTCGTTCAGGAAGCGCCCCAGGAAGAGACCGGCCTTCACCGGGTCCACGTGGGAGAGCCCGATCAGGTAGCAGACGATCGAGGAGACGGAGGAGCCGCGTCCCCGACCCGGAGGGAGAGAGGAGTGCGCGCGCGGGGCGTTTCCGCGGAGTTCGCGGGCGACGTCGCGCGCCAGATTCATGATGTCACGGTACACGAGGAAAAAGCCACCAAGACCATGCAGATCAATGAGTTTCAGCTCTTGATGAAGTCGTTCCTCAGCGTCCGCCTCCTCCGCACTCCCCGGGTCGTAGCGCCGACCGATCTCGGCCAGGCAGACGGCGGCGAGCGTCTCGATCGCCCCTCCGTGTTCGCTCCCCACGAAGTCCGGGAACTCGTAGCCCAGGTCCTTCGTGAGGTCGAAGGCGGCGCACCGCTCCGCGATCCGGACCGAGGCGTCGAGCGCGTCCGGACGGCTGCCGAAGCGGTGATTCGCCTCCTCGATGGTCATCATATACGAACACGAATTCGGTTTCCGGTACGTGTGGGAGCCGTCGAGGGTGGTGCGGAAGCGGATCGCGGTGAGGACATCCTGTAGCCGGTGCCGCTCCCGCAGGTGGTAGTGGACGTTCCCCGTCGCGACGACCGGGATGCCCAGGTCGTCGGCCAGACGGGCGAGCGCCCGGGTCCGCGGTCCGTCGCCCCGGATCCGGTTGTCCTGCAGCTCCACGAAGAACCGGTCCGGCCCGAAGGCGTCCCGCAGCCGTCGGGCGAAGGCTTCGCCGTCGGCGCAGCTCGAGTCGAGGGCGGTCGCGAGGGGGCTGCGGCTGCACCCGCTCAGACAGACGATCCCCTCGACCGCACCCGGGTCGAGGAGGGTGGCGAGGGGGAGCGAGGGCGCCGAGCGCGGCGAGTCGAGGCGGGAGCGGGTGATCAGCCGGCTCAGGTTGGCGTAGCCGCGCGGCGTCTCGGCGAGGAGGGTCAGATGATGGACCGGGCGCTCGTAATCGGGGCGAGGCGGGGCGATGCCCGGCCGAGCCTCCTCCCCGAGGAAGCAGTCGTGGACGGTGAGTTCGACCCCGGTGATCGGCTGCAGCCCGTGTTGGCGTGCGCTCTGGGCGAACTCCATCGACCCGTACAGCCCGTCGTGGTCGGTCAGCGCGAGGGCCGGATAGCCGAACTCGAGTGCCTGCAGGACGAGCTCCTCCGGGTGGGAGGCACCGTCCAGGAAGGAGAAGCCCGAGTGGGCGTGGAGTTCGACGTAGGGGCGCATATTCGGTTTTTGTTCGGTTCGTGCTCCAATGTCGGGGCAGAGAGGGGGGGAGGCAATGGGGTGGGGCGGGGGCCCGGAGGGGCGGGAGTCGCGGGTAAGTACGGTGGGGGTGATGCTTTGGGTGAGGGGGGCGGGCGCCCGAGATGGAGTTGGGACCCGAGTCAGCGTCTTGACGGCGCGGGCCCACCCAGAGTATTCGTGTAATATCGGGAACGGATATCTTATCTGGGCTTCGCGGCTGCGTCTCCGTCCCTCAACACGACTATTCGGGAGGAGATCGTGAGGGGACGGATGGCGGTGGGTCTCGCCTCTGCACTGCTCGTGGTCCCTGGTTGCGGCGAGCCTTCTCTCTCCGATGGCCCGCTGGCCGCCGTCATGTCGCAGTCCGGCGACACGATGATCGTTGAGGTCCGTTCGGGTAGTACGTGGGAGTCGCCGGCGCGGCTTGTCGAGGAGCTACGAATCGGTGAGTTGGAGGGGAACCCGGACTACACCTTCGGTCAGCTGACCCACGTAGCCCCGACACCGGGTGGAGGTGTGGTAGCGTTCGACGCGCCCAGCGTGCGCCTGATGTCGTTCGATGCAGACGGCGTGGCCCTTGGGGTCATCGGCGGGGCTGGCGAAGGACCGGGCGAGTATGGAGCGGACATTACCGGACTGGCTGTGCTCGACGATCGCGTCTTCCTGAGTGATCTCAGCAATGCGCGGACGTCGGTCTACGAGCTCAGTGGGGAGTTCATCGGCACTGCCGGCAAAGCGACTCGTCTCAGGAACCAATTCGAGCTTGGCCTCGTGGCGAGACACGACGGATCCCTACTGTCCCGCATCTTGATGGTGATGCCCGGGCCTGGCGTCGAGATGCCGGATCCATGGCCCATCGGCTTCGAAGTCCGCGGGACCAATGGGGAGGTCACGGACACGATCCGACCTCAGTCGTTTCACGGGGTCCAATCGAGCACTCTCGAAGCGCTTCCCTGGGGCGGACTGCTCGTGGACTCTCGAGATCAGTTCGAGTTCGAACTCCGCGAACCCGATGGGAGGGCCGTCCGTGTACAGATGCCATTCGAGCGAGTGCCGTACAGTGAAGCCGAGGTTCGAAGCCTTGGCCCGGTGCTCCGGGCGATCGCTGCGGCGGACGGAAGCAGCGACCCCGACGCACCCAAACTCAAGGGGACCTACCTGGAGTACCTCTTCAACGACGAGGAGGTTTGGGCTCGGCGACCGGCGCAGGACTCAGGCGAAGGGTGGTCGTCAGCGCAATACCAGATCTCGACCCTCGACGTCTTCCGGCGTGACGGAACGTACCTCGGCGAGGTACAGCTTCCCCCTCGCACTCGTCCGGTCGCAGTGACGGCGCGCGACCTGTACGTGGTCGAACTCGGTGAGCTAGACGAGCCGTACATTGTTCGGTACCGAGTGCAGCGGCCGGATTGAGGAAGCCCGTTGGGGAGCGCGTCGTCGCTCTTGGTCGTCCGGACGACTGTGGGTACATTGTATCTACAATCGCTCGGAGGCGTCATGAAGACGAAGATCGTTCGCATCGGCAACTCGCAGGGGATTCGCATTCCCAAGCCTCTCCTGGAGGAGGCCGAGCTCGGCGACGAGGTCGAGCTTCGGCTCGCGCCCGAAGGCCTCGTGATCGAGCGAGTGGCCTCTCATCGCAAGGGGTGGTCCGCGGCCGCGGCTCAGCTCGCACTCGACAACGCGTCGGATGAGGACCCGTTCGTCTCCTCGGAGTTCGATGAGGAATGGGAGTGGTAAGAGTCGCCGAGGCCCCAACTCGCGGCGACATCTTCCTGATCAACTTGGACCCGACGGTCGGTCGCGAGATCAAGAAGACTCGACCCTGCGTGATCGTCTCGCCCGACGAACTGAATGCGCACCTTTCCACCTTCTTGATCGCGCCGCTGACGACAGGGAAGCATGCCTGCCCATTTCGCATCGGCTGTCGATTCCAGAAGAAGGACGGCTACATCGTCCTCGATCAGATTCGAACGATCGATCAGCGCCGGCTCGTGAAGAAGCTCGGGAGAATCACTCCCGTCACGACGACGAAGGTTCTGGATACTCTCCAGGAGATGTTTGCGGAGTAGCGACGCCCGTACGTCGAGTTCGGATTCCTGGTGCCGGCGCTCGGCAACGCTTCCTGGAGTGCGACGACCCGCTGGAACCGTGGGCAGTCCTTGTTGCCGCATGCGCTGTCATTCAGCACCGAGCACCGCATTCGGGTCGCTTCGCGACGCTCTGATCGCCGGAAGCAGGGCGACACCGAGCGCCGAGAGCACGACCGTGGCGGTTACCACCACGAGCGTGGCAGGATCGCCGGCGGAGGTCTGGAAGAGAAACCCCTCGATCAGACCGGTACCGACGACGACGGCGCCACTGCCGACAAGAAGCCCCGGAAGGACAACGGCAAGCGCCCCGAGGAGCACACGTCGCACGATCCGGGCGCGGGAGGCACCCAGCGCCATGCGGACGCCGAGTTCGCGACGTTGCTCGATGACCCAGAACGAGAGCACGCTCGCGACACCAACCAGCGCTAGAGTGGCGGCGAGGCTCGCAAACATCCCGATCACGAGTACTCGGAATCGCTCGTTCGCACTCGAGGCATGCACGCGGTCCTCCAGTGACACGATTCGGGCTGGGAGTGAAGGGTCTACGCCCGCCACGGTGTTCTCGATCAAGCGGGTGGCCTCAGCCGAAGCGCTCGACATCTTCACGAGCGTCAGGCGGTCGTCCTCCGCGGGCAGATAGACCAACGCCGTCGCGTCGCGAGATCGAGTTCCAGGACTCAGGTCATGCGCTACGCCGATCACTTCTCGGCCAATGTCGTCACCCTCGCGGCGAACTCGGCTCCCGATGGCTCCCCCTTCGGGCCAGAACCGCTCGGCCATGGCGCGATTCACGATCGCGACTCCTCCATCCGCATCGACTTCGGAGGCCTCGAAGGTTCGCCCCTGGAGGATCTCAACGCCCGTCGTCGAGAAGAACGAGGGGCCGACGCGTGTCCACTTCACATTTGCGGAAATCGCATCTGGAGCGTCGCCCACGGTGACCCCGCCGCCGCTCCCCCCCTCCGAATACGGAAGGTTGGATGCGGCCGCGATCTCGATCGCACCGGGCATGGCCGCAAGCCGATCTCTCAGGGTCCGGCGAAGGGCGCGCACCGTTTCCGGATCGTCGTACCGCTCTCCGTGAAACTCGGTGGATACGGCGTACAATCCGGCGGGCTCGAATCCGAGTTCGATTCGCGAGAGTCGTAGAAGGCTCTGCCCGAGAAGCGCGGTGGCCACCACCAGGGGGACGGTCAGAGCGATCTCTGCGAATACAAGACCGCGTTGGAAGCGAGCGAGGCGCCGGTCCGTCGACGAGGTGCGACTTCGTGGGATACCGGTCGGACCCACGCCCAGGACGGCGCCGATCGTCGGCGGCACCGCCACGAGGAAGCCACAGCCGATTGAGATGGCCATGGCAATCGCGACGATCCCGGCGTCCGACCCAACGCCGTTCAACATGCCAGACGGAGCGAGTGAACGGAGGAGGGACAGCGTGATGAACGCGACCACCAGCCCCGCCACCCCCGCCGTCAACGCTACGAGCAGCGTCTCCGTCAGGATCTGCCGAACGAGACGAAGTCGGGGAACGCCGAGACAGCGACGCAACGCGAACTCCCGCTCCCGACGCTTGGCCCGGATTAGCAGAAGACCGCCCGCGTTGGCGCACGCGATCAGAAGGACTCCTGCCGCTGCAGCCAGCAGCAGCAACAGGGTTGGCCTGGCGTCCTGGATGAGATAGTCGCGCCAAGGCCAGAGTCGGACCCCATACTCGCCGGCCCGATCCGCGCGGTTCTCTCCGATTCGCTTCGAGACCGCCGCCATGTCCGTGGTCGCTGACTCGACCGTGACGTTGGAAGCCAACCGCGCCACCCCATCGAGCGACTGCCCGCCTTCGTAGACCCCCAGATATCGGTCCGCCAGGCGCGTCCAAAGTCGCGTGTCTCGATCGGGGAAGTAGAAGCCCGCCGGCATGACTCCGATGATCGAGTGCGGAACTCCGTCCAGTTCGATCGACCGGCCCACGATGCTGGGGTCCCCTCCGAACTCAGTGACCCAGAACCCGTGGCTCAGAATCGCCGTCGGCTCCGCACCGGGTACGTCGTCGGCTGCAGTGAACACCCGTCCCATTGCAGGCCCGACCCCGAGTGCCTCGAAGACACCCGAACTCGCCTGCTGTCCGAGGACCCACTTGGGCCGGCCTCCGCCGTTGAAGACGAATCGTTCGGCACGGTGGGCGCCGAGCGCCGAGAAGCTTCGGTTCATCCGGCGCCAGTCCAGCACGACGCCCCATTCCAACGGGTAGTCGTCGGCCATGCCCGCCAGGATGGGATTCGCCTGGTCCCGCCAGGCGGTACGCGTCTGCGCAACTCGCACCACGCGATCCGGCTCGTGATAGGGCAGCGGCTCCAGGAGCGTCGGGTGCAGGACGCCGTAGACGGCCGTCGTCGCACCTATTCCCAATCCGAGCACGGCGCTCACGGCTACGAAGAATGTGGGTGTGCGGCGCACGGTCCGGATGGCCACCTTCGCGTCGAACACGATGCCTCCGGTGTCACCTCTGAGCGGCCCGGACGGGCTCGTCGCCGCCGGGAAGCTCGTGCGGACAGCAGCAACCCAGCGCGCGGGCAGGAACGCGAACACGACTTGGAAGGCTGCAGACCGGTACCACCGGTCGGCAGCTCGCCGCGACGTCCGGGCCCGTCGCGCGAGGTACTCCTCGTGCAGATCGCCGAGGATCGCTTCACCTATGGCGTCTCCGGGAAGCAGGAGGGCGAGGAGCGTGCGAGTGATCCGCGGCGGACGCGGGTCCGGGCCGGCGCCCGTCATGAAGCGCCCTCCGTCAACAGGTGCTCGACTCCCTCCCACAGCCCGATGAGAGACGCGCGAATCTCGCTGATGGCCGTTACTCCGGCCCGCGTGACGGTGAATCGTCGAGCGCGGCGCCCACCCCGATTCGACGTGGAGGCCTCCACGCTCCATTCGACGAAGCCTTTGCTCGTCAGCCGGTCCAGGGCTGCGTAGAGCGTTCCACGGCTCACCTCCCGGCCGGCCCGTTCCTCCAACTCGGCGGCGATCCGCGGAGCGTAGGCGTCGTCCCCCAGGCGGAGCGCGGCCAGAAGAACCATCTGCTCGAACGCACCCAACGTGACATTGCGGCCCACGGTATCCCCCCCTCGTGCATTGAGTCGCTTTAATTGATATGTCAAGTTAAGCGACATTGGGCTTCGGTCAATCCTCGATTTCGAGGCTCGCCGGACCGGGGATGATGCCTCAGCGAGTTTTCGCGGTGGTCGCGCCGGTCGAGTGGGTTCGCTACGCTCCAGGTCGCAGTCGGAGCGCCACCGAGAAGATGAACCCGTTGGAGATCAGCCTTCGCTCCCAGGGAGAAGAGCCGTGGAATACCGATCGCATGAGTGCCGTGTCGCTGCGGTCTGCCTCGTCGTCGCTTTCCTCGGATGTGCCGAGTCGGCCAGTGGTCCGAGCGAGAGGGGCCCCTTCGCGATCGACACCGACGCGACGTCGTACCTGATCGAGGGTGTCGGTTTCGGCTCGTCCATCGCCGTGGACTACGACTTCACGAACCTCTCCGACGAAACGATCTACTTCGTGAACTGCGGTGGAACGATCGAAGCTCGTTTGGATCGCTGGACCGTAAGCGGCTGGCGCGTCGCCTACGCGCCCGCATACCCACTCTGTCTGAGTCCGCCCGTCATCGTGTCTCCCGGTGGCACCGAGTCACGGACGTTCCTGCTCCATGGACTCGTGCCTGATGTCAGCAGCTTCGATCCGTGGGAGCCCGGCACACGTCCGCCGGGCACCTACCGACTCGTCGTCACTTCGGCCGTCCACGACTACGACGAAGACGCATCAGGTTTTGGACGCAGCGTCGCACTCGAGTTCTTGACTTCGAACCCGTTCGAGGTCCGCCAGGGCAGGTGACACGGGGTGGGGCGCAGTGGATCCCCCGGACGTGCAGAGCGGGCTCTACCCCAACGGAATGACAACGCCGACCAGTACCGGAACACTCATGTCGTTCGTGACCCCTGGCACCTCCAGTCTCGCCTGCACACGGATCGGTCCTCGCGTAAGCACACCTTGGAGATGAGGTTGGCCATGCCACTGGTTCAACCGGCGGATCGCTCCCATCCCAAGGCCGAAGGCGACCGGGCCTCTGACATAGGAAAGGGCCGCGCCGAACGAGTAGCCCCCGAGATCGCAGTCGTCGGAACAGCCGACTCCGATTCCGTGAGCCTGGGCGTATGCGGTCCAGCGGACTCGGTTCCTCGTCGCGTCGAACTCCAGGAGCGCCGATGCTCCCCCCGACTCGACGCGCCCGTTCCGGGTGGTCGCCGCGAAACCCAACGAGGTGGTGAGTGTGCGTCCCTGCGCGCCTGCCTGGGCGGAAACGGGTGGGGCGGACCACGCCAGGGAGGCGATGGCCGAGAGGATGATGGCGAAGCCGCTGATGGGGCTCATCCACCCAGCTCGGGGAGCGTGGAGGCGCCCAGCAGGAGGCGTCGTTCGCCGATGATGGCCGGCACGAGTCCATAGCGTGAGCCGACGCGTTGCTGGACTCGGACGATCTCGCTGAGGAGTTCCAGGTACGCGACGTCGAATCGGGTCGGCTCCGAGGTCCGTTCGCACGGTCCCATCGGCGACCGCATGCGACAGGTGTGCCCGGCGCCCAGCACGTGCATCATCTCGTGGGCGAAGACGGTCTCCCAGTCGATCAGGCCGTCCGCCAGCCGGAAGGGGGCGAAGTCCCCGAGGACCAGGACGCCTCCGTCGAGGAACCGTTGCTGGACCCGAAAGGCCTGGAATCGGCCGTCGGCCGCCCAATCGCCCAGATCCTCCTCCCACACCTCTTCACCCCCTTGGAACTCCACGCCGGCGCGCCACCCGGGGGCCTGGGCCGTCAGACGGATGGTGCGGGGAACGTGCACGCCGTCGAAGGGCCCGGTCGGGGTCGGCCACCAGCTCGGATCCGCCGCGGTCGGCTCGAAGAGGTCGACCCCGAGGACCGCCTCCATGCGGTCGAGTACCCGCCAGATGGCCGCAGAGTCGGCCTCGGTCAGGGAAACGCGGGAGTTCTGATGGTCGATCGCGACCCGCGCGGGCAGGGCATCCGTCGGCCAGACCATGAGGTCGAGGGCGTACGTGTCCGGACTCGTTCGGGGACTCGGCTGCCCGTGGTAGTAGCTGAAGAAGGACCGGGAGACATCGTCGTCCACCACGAGGTCGAGAGACGTGGCCACGGTCTCACCCGCGTACTCTCCCCTCTGAATCGTCCAGTCGGTCGGGATCAACACGACGTCGATCTCTCTCAGTTCCTTCAGCTCGAAGGGGTAGAGGAAGGGGTGGTACGACGAGGGTTCCGAGCCGCCGATTCGCAGTGAGCCGTGGGTACCGGGGGTCGTGACCTCGATGCGAAAGGACCCATCGGCGCCGAGCTTCGCGGAATCGAGGGGCATGCCCGAAGCGGGTTCCCACACCGCCCATCGAGTGGACGGGTCGCCCCCGTCGACCGTGTGAGCCCGTCCGCTGACGAACCCCCGTACTTCACGGTCGGGTTCGCTGACGCCATCCGAGCAGCCGACCAGACCCAGGGCGACCGCGATCAAGCCCCTCCGAGCATGGGCGGACGCGAAGCCGGGGTTCGCGACCCGCCTATCCACTGCCGACCCGCCGGTACGAGGCGCGTCCGAACCCTGCTGGCTCCGGTCCGGAGAGTCCCACGTCGACCACGACCTCCCGGTCCGTCGCCTCGAACGAGAGGTCGTACCGTCCGCCGAAGGAATCCTGCCAGGAGCCGGTCGCGCTCGCCGGATCGTAGAGGGCGACGGCGCGGAAGGGCGTCTCCCCCGCCTCCGGCTGGTTTTCGAAGAAGAGCACGCAGAGATCCCCCCTGGAGAGCCACCGCATCTCGAAGCGGGCGGGCACCCCGGTGAGGAGGAGAGTGGGGCGGAGTGCGACCATCTCGATTCTCCGTGAGGGGGACGGGGAGCACGGGTCGGGGGAAAGCGGGGGTCGATGCCCGGAACCCGACGATCATACCATCGGAATCGCATGTACATTGTGAACGCATGTATGTGGCGCGCAAGGGTGGCGGTATGGGCGTAGCGCGCCGGCTCCCCCTCAATCCTCGACTCGGCCGTGGGGCAGGCTTTCGCGGGTGGCGCGCCGGTCGGTATGGTTCGCAACGCTCGCGCGCAGTCGGAGCGCGCACCGAGGAGATGAACCCGTTCGGCAGCCCATGGAGATCGTCGTGCCCCTCGACCTTCCGAGCATCGCCGAGGTCCTGAGTCGGACGCCAGCCACGCTTCGGACTCTCCTCCTTGGACTCCCCGACTCCTGGACCCGCATCGACGAGGGTCCAGAGACGTGGTCACCCTTCGATATCGTCGGCCATCTGATCGACGGGGAAGAAACCGACTGGATGGTCCGGGCGCGGATCATCCTGGCCGCAGAGGGAGATCGTCGGTTTCCACCGTTCGACAGATTCCGGCACCTGGGGAGCAACTCCGGGGCCGCGCTCTCCGAGCTGCTCGATCGATTCGGGGAGCTTCGGTCGCGAAATCTGACCGACCTGGCCGAGCTGCGGCTGAAGCCGCGGGATCTCCGCCGAACCGGGGTCCACCCCGAGTTCGGAGAGGTCACGCTCGCGCAGTTGCTGGCGACCTGGGTCACGCACGATCTGACGCACCTCTCTCAGATCGCTCGCGTCATGGCGAAGCGTCACCGCGACGAGGTCGGTCCGTGGAAGGCCTACCTTCCGCTGCTCGAGCGTTGACGGTCCTCTCCGTACGGCGGCCACATCCGGGCTGCGGGCCGGCGAAGGCGGCCTCCGCGAGCCGCCGGACGGGGGCGACCGCGTTGACCCGACGCCTGGGCGCGCTCCTCCTGATCGCCAGCCTCGCGGCCTGCGGACGGGACGAGGTGGAGCCCGCGGAGCTGAGTGCCGCGCTTCGGGGTGACACCCTTCTTCTGTCGCATCCGGTGTCGATGCTCACCGGGGGCGAGCCTCTCCGGCACGACCTCTCCTTGCCGGGTCTGACCTTTCCGACGGATGTGGCCGACCTCCCCGGTCCCACCTTTGCGGTGCTCGATCGACTGGACGCGTCCATCTCGGTCTTCGATGCGGAAGGCGGGCTGCGGGCGAAGTTCGGTCGCGCCGGGGAGGGGCCGGGAGAGTACGAGGAGCCGTACGCACTCCTCGGCGTCGGTGCGTCGCTGGTCGTGTGGGACAAGAGCGGGCGCGTGACGGTCTTGGACGAGGGTGGGGGAGTGGTGAACACCTTCGCCCTCGGCGATTCCGATACGCGCGCGATCTGGCAGCGCGTGCCACTGAGCGGGTGGGAGGAGCCCCTTCAGCTCTCCAGGGAGGACCCTACCCGGAGGTTGAACGCGCTGGGCGAGGGGCGTTTCGGGCTCGCCGTGCAACGGGACGAACGCTCCCTGCCCGGCGTACAGCGGGGGGATACTCTGCGCCTTCCAATGGCGGTGCTCGTCTTCGACTCCGCCGGAGCCACGGGCGACACCCTGCTGCATCAGCGGGGGGTGTTCCGCCGAGCTCACTCGCCGGGCAGCGAGTCGCGGTACTCCCTCTGGTGGGAGAGCCCCTTCGCCAGCCGACCCGTCTGGACCTCCGGGGAGGGGTGGGCCGCGTACGGGCACGGGCGCGACACGACGGTCTCGGTCGAGTTCACCGAGACCGGGGATGCGCTGACCGTGGCGTGGCCGCTCGGGGTGACGGAGGTGACCGACGTGGACGTAGCGTCCTATCGGTACTGGTCGTCCGAGGGATACCGGCGGTCCCACGGAGATGCGGAGGCGGATCAAGTCCTCGAGTGGCCCATCGATGCGTTGCGGGAGAACGACTTCGTGGTGGCGGAACGTCCTCAGCTCTTCGGTCTGCTGGGCTCGGGCCGGTGTCTGGCCGTGACGGGGATGTCGCCGGAGGACTCGCCGCTGGGTGAGGCCCGGTCGGTGCTCCTGATCGATGTGGAGGCGAGGACGCTGATGGGCGTCTATCGGCTGCCGGACGACGCGCACCTGTTGCGCGCCCTGCAGGACGGGGCATTCTGGGCGTTCACCGTCGAACCCGACGGCACGCGTACCCTGCGTCGCTACCCGCTGCCCGACGGGCACTGTCCGGGGGCGTGAGGAGGGGGACGTCGGAGCACACCCTCAACCCATCTCGAGGTACCGCAGTGCAGGGAAGAGAGACCCATCGGGGATTCGGCGCGCCGCTGCTCGTCTCGGCGGTTGTCCTGGCGAGTTGCGGGTCCTCGGTCACGGAACCTCCGCTGGATCCCACCGCACCGATCCAGACCGGATCGCTCACCTATTCGATGGCCCCGACCCCCGTCGGGTCCGGGACCGTGGTCGACTACGAGTTCACCAACCTGTCGGACGAGCCGATCTACTTCCCGAACTGCCGGGGGAAGATCCAGGCGGTCGTCGAACGGGAGGTCGGCGGCGACTGGGTCCTCGCCTTCGCCGGGGTCTACCCGGCGTGCCTCGGGCCGGTGATCGAAGTCGCGCCGGGCCAATCGGTCGAGGACTCCGTCCACGTCGCCCGCTACGATCCCGACTCGAACATCTGCTGCGGGTTCGAGGAGGGAAGGGAGCCGCCCGGGATCTTCCGAGTTCGGGTCGTGAGCGCGGTGCGGAACTACGACGCGGACCGCTACCCCTTCGGTGAAGACGTCGAGGAGCGGTACCTGGTCTCCAACCGGTTCCGGATCCACTAGGGACGGTTCGCGCTGCGGGGATGGTCGGCCTCACCTCGCGCTTAGACGCTCCAGCGCCTGATCGGCCTCCTCCACACCAGGTTGGACGCCGATCTCGAGATACAGCTCGCGGGCCTCGCCCCACGCCTCGACCGCCTCACCCGGGCGGGTCATGGACTCCAGGAGGACGGCCCAGGCGCGGATCGCATTCGCGAGATCGCCCTTCGTCGTCGCTGGGTCCGATCGATACAGACCCAGCGCCTCGAGATAGGCCTCCTCCGCCTCTGCCGATCGGCCGGCGCGGTGAAGCAGATCTCCGAGGTGTCGCACCGTGTGAGGCAGAAGCGTGCCGCAGGGGGTGCGACGACACGCCGCGACGGCCTCCCGGTAGAGCCCCGTCGCGGAGTCGAAGTCGCCCAACCCCGCGTCGTGCGCCGCGAGAGCCCGCAGGGCGGCGACCTGACCACGTGGCTCTCCCGCCTCGCGGGCGGCATCACAGGCGGCTTCGAGGGCGGCGCGGCGCCGGGCGGGGTCGCCCGGTCCGTCGGCGTCGTGGACCAGGTCGGTGGTTCGAGAGGCCATGTTCGACGGTAGTCGCCGGGCGGAGTCCCTGCCACCGTGCGAGCCCACCGATCGAGCTTTGCAGGTGTGTCGCCAGCCGCCTAAGTTCCTGTCCGCGCACGTGTTGAGGCGTGCCGACAGGCTTCCCGTTTCGGTGTCACAAGGAGCAGCTCGTGTGGGGTCTGGAGAAGGAGGAGACGAGAGACTCGGTCGGCTTCGTCGTGAAGACGGGGATCACCGTGGTGGGGGCGTTCCTCGCGCTCCTCTTCGGCACGGCGCACCTCGCCAAGATCGACCAGGAGCAGCTCCTGAGGGCGAAGCTGACGGGCGACACGAACTTCTCCGGTCCCGTCTACGGTCCCTACGAGTCGGAGGACGGTTCGGATCGATTCTGCTTCGTCCGAGGCAGCTACCGGGTGCTGAACACGGGCCAGTACCCCTTCGTGGTCGACAGCGTGACCATCGAACTCTGGAGGCTGCCCTTCATCACCGAGGACCGGTTGGATCCCGGCGGTGCGATCTCCTACTCCCTCTCGGAGCGGTTGAGCGGCGAGTCGGCCAACCCGGCGGAGCGTGTCGGGGACCGGGTCGTCATCGAGGTCGGAGAGCAGTTCGGCGTGAACAACGAGCTGCAACGTTCCTTCGGCTTCATCGTCGCGGTGTCGGAGGCCCAGAGGGCCACGCCGTCCAGGTTCCGGGACAGCTACGTCGTCGTGGCGAACGCCTACGCCCGCATCGACGATCGCGGCCCCTGGTACGACGGAATCGCCCGGCGGATCTCGGGCGACCTGGGGCTCGGCTTCCTGGAGAATGACCTCCGTCACGTCTCCGGCACCTTCGACATCTGCCACGGGCTCCAGGCCCAGGGGTGACACCCGAGTCTCCGCTCGATGGCGGGGAATTCCCGACACCGATCGGCTTCGCTTCCCGATAGCGTACCGATGGGCGGAGGCCACTCGGCCCCGCCCGGGACACCTCCAACCGTCTGTCCGGACAGGGGAGGTGACGTCACCTCCTCAGACGGTTGGTCTCCCGATCGAAGCCCCCGGTTTCGATCGCACCGCGCGCCTCCGGGTGCGCGACTATCTACCGGAGACTCATCATGAAGAAACGACTAGTCGTGACTCTCGCCCTCCTCCTCGTCGGGTCGCCGATGGCGGCGCAGACGGGAGAGGGCGATTCTCGTTGGAGCTTCGACCTGCAAGCCGGTGCGGCCGTGCCCACCGCGGAGATCGAGGGCGAGGGCCTCGGCGCCGGTCTCGGCTTCGCGGGGAACTTCGCCTACCGGTTCGCCCCGCACGTCTCGCTGTACGCGGGGTGGGACTGGCACTGGTTCACGCCCGACGAGGTGCTGGGCGTGCCCGATCTCGACCTGGAGGAGACGGGGTACGTCTTCGGTCTTCGGTTCGAGCACCCCTTCGGAGGCGAGGACGACGACGGCCCCTCCTACAGGATTCGAGCCGGGATGACGGTGAACCACATCGAGATCGAGGACTCGGACAACGAGATCGTCGACGACTCGGACCACGGCATCGGCTTCGAGGTCGGTGCGGGCGTTCTCTTCCCCCTGGCAGGACAGTGGCGCTTCGGACCGGAGGCCCGGTTCCGCTCGCTGTCTCGCGAACTCGACGTAGGCGGTGGCCCCGTGGACGTCGACCTCCGCTACTTCGTCTTCGGCGTCGTCTTCAGCCTCGGATTCTGAAGTCTCGGACTCCGAGTCGTCGCCCGGTGTGACGGCCTTCGAGCTGGACGGAGCCGTCCTCGGGTCGTGACCCCTTCAACGTGGCCGGCAGCTCGCCGGCCACCCTCGATCGGGTCGCCCCGCACCGGTTCGCGGCCCGGTCCCGTGGCGCGGAGAGACGCCGCCTCCCGCTACCTGCCGCTCCTCCTCATCCGCACCGCCGCCCAGGTCCAGAGTCTACGCAGGGTAGGGAGGCGATCGATGAAGAGCCGCCCCTCGAGGTGGTCGACCTCGTGCTGGACGCAGACGGCGTGCATGTCCTCCAGCTCGGTCTCGAAGGGCTCTCCGGCGCGGTCCAGCGCACGGACGCGGAGCCAGGTGTCGCGGATGACCCGGCCCTCGACTCCGGGGAGGGAGAGGCAGCTCTCCTCGACCCACGCCCGACGGCTCCCCTCGAGGATCTCGGGGTTGATGAGGACGCGGGGGTCGGTGTGGTTCTCCGAGAGGTCCATCACCATGACTGCGCGTCGGTCGCCGACCTGCGGGGCGCTGAGGCCGATCCCGCCGCTCGCGTGGAGCGTCTCGAGGAGGTCGTCCACGAAGTCGGAGAGCTCGGGGCCGAAGTCCTCGACCGGCTCGGCCTGGGTTCGGAGGATGGGATCGGGCCAGGTGCGGATGGTCAGCCGGGCCATGCCTACCCCTTCCCGGAGACGGGCTGGAGCGCCTCTGCCGCCCCCGCCACGGTCGCGGTCTCACCCCGACGGATGAGGGGGACGACGGCGACGATCGTGACGAGGAGGATCAGGATCTCCACGAGGTAGACCGAGGCGTAGCCGATCGTCACGCCCCCGATCCCGGCGATCTCCGCCTCGGGGCCGACGCTCATCGTCACGACGTCGCGCAGCCCGCTGGCGAGCGCCACGGCGAGGCCGGCCGCGGTCGCCTGCACGGCGCCCCACGCCCCGAGGGAGAGGCCGGCCTGCTCGGGCGGGGCGAGGTTCATCGCGGCCGTGAGGGTGCCATGGCTGAAGAGCGCCCCGCCGAAGCCGATGAGGAAGTTGCCGGCGAGGAAGAGCCCGGTCATCCCGAGTGGCTCGGCGACGAGAACGAGCACGAAGGCGGGAATCCCGAATAGCGCGCCGACCTGAGCCACCCGGTGCGCATCGGTGCCACGTCCCGCCACCTTCGAGGCCACGGTGAAGCCCACGAGCCCCCCGAAGGCGAAGAGGGCGGTCAGCCGGGTGGTGCCGGAGACGCTCATGTCGAGCACCTGGCCCCCGAAGGGCTCCAGGAGGATGTCGGCCATGCCGAAGGCGATCGTGCCGATCCCGACCACGACGAGGCGCCGGATGAACTGGCCGCCCTCCTTCAGCATCGCCCACGACTCCTGAAGGGTGGGGTCGGGGACGTCCGGTGGGTTGAGCCGCCCGCGGACCCGGGTCTCCTGCTTCCAGATCGCCGTCACGTTGAGGATCATCATCGTCACGGCCGCACCCTGCAGTACCTGCACGAGCCGCCCCTCGCTGAAGTCGGCGAGGAGCCAGCCGAAGAGGAGTGCACTCGCGATCATCCCGAGGAGGAGCACCACGTACATCAGCCCTACGACCCGGGGGTGGGACTCACGGGGCGTCAGGTCGGTGACCAGTGCCAGTCCTGCGGTCTGCACGGTGTGCACACCGATCCCGACGAGGAGGAAGGCGACGGCCGCCCCTCCCTGACCGACCCACACCGGCGCATACCCGGCCTCGCCACGCCCGGCCAGCACGAGGAGGGCGAAGGGCATGATCGCGAAGCCACCGAACTGCCACAGGCTTCCCTTCCAGATGAAGGGCACGCGTCGCCACCCGAGCGCGGAGCGGTGGACGTCGGACTGGAAGCCGATGAGCGCCCGGAAGGGGGCGAAGAGGACGGGGAGGGCGATCATGACCCCCACCAGAGCGGCGGGAACGTCCAGCTCCACGATCATCACCCGATTGAGCGTGCCCACGAGGAGCACGAGCGTCATCCCGGTGGAGACCTGAAAGAGGGAGAGACGAAGGAGCCGACCCAGGGGAAGGTCCGGAGTCGCCACGTCGGCGAAGGGGAGGTACTCGGGTCCGAGCGAGCTCAGCGCCCGGACCACCTTCGAACGGAGAAGACTCATGGGACCTGTGGGTACGGAAACGACGCGAGCCGGGCACGATCCAGACTCGCGTCAGATCGCACCCGGCTCCGTTCTTCGTACGCGGCGGCGTGCGAGCACACCGCGCCGAGCCCGGCCATCCTTCGACCGGTGACCACCACCTCCTACCTCTTCGGACCCGTGAGGGTCTTCAGACCCAGCATCGAGGAGAGGGGTGTTCCGTTCTTCGAAAGAGCGGTGTTCGAATGCCCTTTCCTCAGCAGCGGCATCCCGAAGCTCGACTCCTTCGACACCGACTTCTTGAGAAGCGGCAGACCCAGGAAGTTCCGGAAGATGACCCGGTTCTTCGTCATGAGCGGAGTCGTGCTTTTCCCCGATGTAAGCGTGGGGATCGCGAAGATGTCCGAGAACGGCGAGGGATCCCGACGACGCTGGACCGGTTCCGGCCCGACATCGAGGCTCCCAAAGCTGTCCATGATCTCCATGGCCCACGCTCCCTCCATGGGGAGGGGGATCGAGACCACGAACTGACCCTTCTCGAGGGCCTGCACTGCCAGTCGAGCGTGACTCACGGGGAGCCGTTTCTCCTGGACCGCTGCCTGCACCACCTCCTCCGCACCACCGGAACCCGGGGTGAAGATGGAGATCCGCTCTTCACTGACCAGCTCTTCTTCGATCAGCTTGGCGGCTGCATTACGGGCGTTCTGCTCGGTTGCGTACATCCTGACGCCCATCAGCATGGTCCGTTCTCCTGATTCGTGACACTGTGCGAGGCGTGTGGAGGCCCGGCACGAGGCCGGACCTCACGCGCCCAGTTGTCAAGCTACTTCGATCCCCTGATCAGAACGGGAAGATATCCGTCGTCAGGATCACCAGGAAGTGAATGAGGATCGAGATCAGGAGGACCGTGCCGAGGAAGAGCGGCATGCCCACCGTCGGTTTCACAACCGTCCAGATTCTACCTTGATTCATGGTATCCTCCTTATCCCAGCCAAGGGGTGAAGAAGGCGGCGAGGAAGTGCGCGATGAGGGCGATCACGAAGTAGACCCGTGCGCCGTCGATCACGTGCTTGTGGAGCTCCTCCGATTCCCCGACGGTCAGCCCTGTCGGCCAGACGCGATCAGGATCGTCCAGATGTGGCATGTCGTGCCTCTTGGAGTGAATGGTTTTCCCCGCCCTACGATCCACGAACCGAGGTGCGCCCAACCGGGCCCTACCAGTCGTGGTTGTATAATGTGCTTGACAGTCATGAGAGTCAAGTCAAACTTACACCCCGGATCGTACACCCCTTTCGGAGGCCATTCATGGACACGATCGCCCCCGGCACGCTGGTACTCGAGAGTCGTCACACCGGGGAGCGGATCGAGCTCCGTCGGCGCCCCGCAGGCGCGGGCGATTCGCTTGAGATCCAAGGACTTCTGCCGGCTGGGCGGCCCTCGATGTCCGTCCACGCGCACCACGGGCAGACCCTCCGGCTGCACGTCCGTTCAGGGGTCCTCCACGCTCTCGTCGGCGGGCGAAACCTCCGCATCCCGGCGGGCGAGACGCTGGAGATTCCTCCCGGGACGCCGTATCGCTTCTGGAACGAGCAGAACCATGACGCGGCGTATGAAGGCGAGGCCTCCCCGGCGGGCGACCTCGACCGCTACCTGCAGGCCTACAGCCAGGTGGTGAACGCCGGCGAGCGGAACAGCCCGCCCCTCACGTATCTGGCGCGCGTGCAGCTCCGGCACGCGGACACGCAGACGGTCAACCTGCTGTGGGGACCGGCGCAGACGCTTCTGTTCATGGGCGTGGCCCTCTTCGGCGCGATGACCGGGCGGTACCGGGGAGACGACTGGCCGGGTGCGGATGCTCGGTGCCCGGGCGCGCCTCCGGTCTCTCGCGAGGGGGTTCCGGAGCCGGTCTAGGGGGCCCCTGGGTGAGATGCATACCCGCGCGACCCCCCTCATCGCGGTCGCTGCGATGCTCGCCGCCGGATGCTCCGGGTCGGACGACCCGGTGCCGGAGGGTGATCTGCTGCGGACCGTGGAGGACAGCGCGGGGGTCTCGCTCCACCTGAACCGGGCCCCGCGCTGGCAGGCGGGCGACGGTTGGACTGTCGGGAGCTTCGGGATCGACCTGGGCGAGACCGGCAGCGGCCCGGCGCACGAGTTCTTCCAGGTCTGGGACGCCACCTTCCTGCAGGACTCGCTGATCGCGGTCTCCGTCGGCGCGGAACTCCGGCTCTTCGACCGCGCCGGCGCGCACGTCTCCACGCTCGGCAGGCGGGGGGAGGGCCCCGGCGAGTACAGCGGGATCGAGATCGGCCTGACGAGTCACGGTGACTCGCTCGTCGCGAACGACCTCCTCGCCCGGCGAGTGACGAGCTACACGCCGTCGCTCGAGTTCGCCTCCACGGTCGGCGTGTCGGAGAGACGCTACCGGAGAGGGATCCTCTCGACCGAGGCCGGACTGGTGGTCCACATGGAGGATCCGGTCTCCATGGAGCCGGGGTATCAACGCGAGGCGTCCCCGATTCTCCTCCTCGGTGCGGAGGCGCAGCTCCTCGACACCGTCGCCACGCTGCCGGGGGTCGAGCTGCTCTACCTCCCGAGGGGCCCCGAAGAGCTGCGGCTCGAGGTGTCGCCCTTTGCCAAGGACGGGTACCTGGGTACCGACGGCCGTCGATTGATGGTGGGCGATGCGTCGTCCTTCGAGTACCGGATCGTGGATCTGGACGGCGCTGTGCGCACCATCGTGCGCGGGGAGCGGAGCCTCGAGTTGACTCCGGAACGACTTCGCTCGGAACGCGACGCCCTCATCGGCGAGGATCCGAGCCCAGCTCTGATCGACCTCTGGAACGAGATCGTGGATGCGATCCCCGACCCGCTGGTCCTTCCGGCGTACCAGTCGCTCGAGGTGGACCCGGACGGCTTCGTCTGGCTCGAGGCCTTCACCGGGGTCGCCGGGGCGCTGCAACCGCGCCGGTGGGACGTCTTCAGCGACGGGCACGAGTGGCTCGGAGAGGTCGTCCTCCCCGCCGGCTTCCAGGCGTTGGAGTTCGGTCGGGACGTCGTGGTGGGGGTGAAGCGGGACAGCCTGAGCGTCGAGACGGTCCAGATCCTTCCGATCGAGAAGCGGTGACCCGACGTCGCGCCCCTACCCGCCGACCGTCCCCCGTCGCGGCATCAGCACGGTGTAGTCGAAGTCGAGCACGACCGAGGGGTCGTACGTCCCGTCCTCTCCCTTGTAGGGGTAGTCGGCCGCGGCGCGGTCCTTGGTCGCGACCGTCCGTAGCCGGAGGGCGCCGAGGCGGTCGTTCCCGGGGAGAGGGATCCGCTCGAGCACCTCGCTCCAGGCGTAGATGGTGTCGCCGGCGAAGGTGGGGTTCGTGTGCCGCCCGCCGTTGATGGCCGAGACCGTCTGTGCGTTCTGCAGACCGTTGAAGGAGAGCGCGCGCGCGAGGCTGATCAGGTAGCCGCCGTAGATGATGCGGCGGCCGAAGCGGCGGTCCTTCTCCACGTGCTGGTTGAAGTGGACGCGGGCGGTGTTCTGGAAGAGCCGGCACGCCGTCATGTGCTCCGACTCCTCGATCGTGATCCCGTCCACGTGGTCGATCCGCTCCCCGGGCGCGTAGTCCTCCCAGAGGTGCGGGCTCCCGGCGTGGACGAGGTCGTAGCCGTCCCCGGGGGTCCAGCTCGCGCGCAGCTCCCCGGCGGGGACGGCGTCGGCGAGCTCGGGGACGAGGGGCTCGGGGGGCGCGGCGCCCGCATCGCGCTTGGGGACGAGGACCCAGCGGTCGTAGGCGAGGACGGTCTCGCCGCGCTGGTTCGTCCCGGTCGTGCGGACGTAGACGATCCCGGTCTTCCCGTTGCTCGTCTCGCGCAGTCCGGTCACCGTCGACGCCGCCTGCAGCGTGTCCCCCGGGTAGACGGTCGCGCCGAAGCGGCCCTGCGCGTAGCCGAGATTGGCGATGGCGTTCAGCGAGACGTCCGGCACGGTGCGGCCGAAGACGAGGTGGAAGACGAGCAGGTCGTCGACCGGCGCCCGCTCGAAGCCGGCGCCTCTCGCCATCGTCGCGGCGGACTGCAGCGCGAATCGCGAGCCGAAGAGCCCCTGATAGAGGGCGACGTCCCCCTCGGTGACGGTCCGCGGCGTCGCGTGCCGGAGCTCCTGGCCGACGGCGAAGTCCTCGAAGTAGTTCCCGGGATCGACCTTCCGAGTCATGGCGCGCTCCCCGGGGTCAGAAGCCGTACTGCTCGGCGAGCTCCGCGTCCCGCTCGGCGAGCATCTTCGCGAGGTCGACCATCACCTTGGCCTGCTTCCAGCTCGCGTCGTCCTGCATCTTCCCGTCGACCATCGCGACGCCCGAGCCGTCCGGGACCGAGTCGAGGATGCGCTTCGCGAAGGCGACCTCGTCCGGGGCGGGGCTGAAGACGCGCTTCGCGATCGCGATCTGGCTCGGCGCGAGCGACCACGCACCGGTGCACCCCATGAGGAAGGCGTTCCGGAACTGCGACTCGCAGGCGTCGTCGTCGGAGATGTCGCCGAAGGGCCCGTAGAAGGCGCCGATTCCGTAGGCGCGGCAGGCGTCGACCATGCGCGCCACGGTGTAGTGCCAGAGGTCCTGCTGCGCGAAGGTGCGGTGGTTCTGCCCCTCGACCGGGTCGGCCAGGACGCCGTAGCCGGGGTGGCCCCCGCCGATCCGCGTCGTCTTCATCCCGCGCGAGGCGGCCAGGTCTGCCGGCCCGAGGCTGAGACCCTGCATGCGCGGCGAGGAGCCCGCGATCGACTCGACGTTCATGACGCCGCGCGCCGTCTCGAGGAGGGCGTGAATCAGGATCGGCTTCCGGATCTGGTGCCGCGCCTCGAGCTGGGCGAGGAACTGATCGACGAAGGCGATGTCCCACGACCCCTCGACCTTGGGGATCATGATCGCGTCGATCCGGTCGCCCACCTCGGCCACGATCCGCATGACGTCGTCGAGGAACCAGGGCGAATCGAGGCCGTTCACCCGCACCCAGAGCTGCGTGTCGCCGATCTCGGCCTCGCGGGCGACCTCGATGAAGCCGTTCCGGGCCCCTTCCTTGTCTGCCACCGGGATCGCGTCCTCGAGGTTGCCGCACAGGATGTCGACGGCGCCCGCGATCTTCGGGATCTTCGCGCGAATCTTCTCGAGGTGGGGCGGGAAGAAGTGGATCACCCGCTCGGGGCGAACCGGGAGTTCGCGCAGGGGAGCGGGGGCGCCGAGGGCGAGGGGGCGGT
>JANQLR010000089.1 GCA_028280525.1 Longimicrobiales bacterium | reverse complement strand
GCCGCCCCTGCTCACGGATCCGGTCCCGCGCCGTGGCCAGTGCCTCGGCTCCCTCCGGCGTGAGTTCGTAGTACCGCCGGGCCGGTCGTCGGTCGGCATGCGCCTCCGATTCGTCCTCCCAGGCCGACCGGACCAGGCCCGCGCGGTCGAGCCGCCGGAAGAGGGGATAGACCGTCCCGCTGGGCATTCCGGTCACCCGCATGACCTCGAAGCCGTACCGGTGCCCCAGCGAGAGGGCCTGAAGCACGAGCGTTGCGGAGTAGCTGAGGGGAGCCATGGATGTCCTCGGTGGGGGCCTCGGGTGATGGGCGGTGGCGTTCGTTCGATGGGACGCGCTTCAGCGACGTCCGGTCTGCGCCAGGATCCAGTCCGACAACGTCGACAGGTATCCCGGGGGATAGCCCGGCCAGCGGGCCCGGCGCCCGTCGACCTCCGCGATCCGAAGCGCGTGATCTGCGGTCGGGTACACGACGGCCTCGTAGGGCTTCGAGAGGCGGGAGGCCACGTCGCGCAGACGGTCGGCGCTCTCGAGCGCCGGGATGCTCTCGTCCAGCGCCCCGAACACGCCGAGGACCGGGACCGCCAGCTCCTCGAAGAGCGGCACCGGATCGAAGTCCAGCATCATCCGGTACGCGCCCCAGTACCACGCGTCCGGGTCGGGTTCGGGGTCCAGCCCCGCGAGTCGGAACCAGCCGTGGTCCCGAGCCTCCTCCACATCCCGGAGGTATGCCGGCCAGGCACCCGATCGGACCGCCTCGTCACGGAGCTCGAGGTGGCGCACGATGCGCTCCAGCCCCTCGTCGTCGACCCCCGCCCGGCGGGCCTCCCAGAGGTGAGACCAGTGGCCCTCGATCGCCGGGGTCGTCCACGGCCCGGACACGAGGACCATGAACGCGGTCTCCGGCCGGTAGGTCGCCGCCAGCGGGCCGATCCAGCCGCCCTGGCTCTGCCCCTGGAGCCCGACCTTCGCGGGCTCGACCCGTGCGTGCCGCGCGACCGCGTTCATGGCCGCGGCCGCATCCTCGGCGAGCGATTCGAGCCCGACGGTTCTCCAGTCGCCCTCCGATCCGCCCACTCCGCGCTTGTCGTAGATGAGGGCCGCGATCCCTCTGCGGACGTACTCCTCGGCGACGAATCGGGAGGCCTCTCGGGGCTGAGGTCCCGATCCGTGGACGAAGACGACGGCGGGGAAGGGACCGGGTCCCTCCGGGAGCAGGAGTGTCCCTGCCAGCGTCGTGCCGTCGGCGCTCTCGAAGGAGAGCTCGGTCCCGGGGGCGGTCTCGATGACCTCCGCGGGGCGGACGCGCGTCAGGGAGAGCGTTGCGGGCTCGTCGCGCCCCGGCTCCCTCCAGATGCCGACCAGGCGGTCACCCCGGAGGGCGAGCGCCATCACGCCCTCGCCGGCGTCGGAGGCGATCCGCACGATCACGCTGTCGGACCGGAGCTCCGCGGACCGGGCCGGCCAGCCCCGGACTCCCAGATCGGGGAGGTCGATCGCGGCGCTGGCCGCTCCACCCCCCAGCTCGAGGTGCAGGGAGACCGCGGTCTCCTCGACTCCGGCCGTCGCCCGTCCGCTCCAGCTGCCGGCTACGGGGGTCTGAGCCCGGAGCGTCCCGTGCATCGTCGCGGACAGCGCCAGGATGGCCATCCCCGACCCGCCTCGTCCGACTCTTCCGATGAACACCGCGTCGCCGTTCCGTGGGTGTGAGGGAGATCGAGATGCGTTGCTACATAGTGTACATGGGATACTACATAGTCAAGAACACTGCGACTGGGCGATGGATTGAGGGGGGAGGAGCCGGGTGGGGGGTGGCTCGTGGGCGCGGCTCGAGGGAATCGCGCGCGCCCTCCCGACGAGGCCGGCCTACACCCGGATCTTCTTCAGCGCGACCGCGTTGATGCAGTAGCGCAGCCCGGTCGGCGCCGGACCGTCGGGGAAGATGTGGCCGAGGTGGGCGTCGCAGACGCTGCACACCGTCTCGACCCGGGTCATCCCGAGGCTGCGGTCCATGTGATAGGCGACGACGTTCTCCTCGAGCGGGGCGGTGAAGGAGGGCCACCCCGTGCCCGACTCGAACTTCTCCATCGCGTCGAAGAGCGGCTCGTCGCAGCAGACGCAGGCGTACCGCCCCGGCTCGAAGAGCGAACACATCTCGGAGGAGAAGGGGCGCTCCGTGCCCGCCTTCCGGGTGACGTGGAACTGCTCGGGGGTGAGCTGTTCGCGCCACTCCGCCTCCGTCTTCTCGACGCGTCGAGGGGGAGGGGGTGCGCCGTCGCGGGACATGCGAAGGACTTCGTTCCAGTCGAGCATCGGTCGGGTGTCTGGAGAGGCGGTGGCTCGGCCCCAGTGTGGGGGCGAGAAGCCAGCGTCATCGGAATCCCCGACAGGGCGCCCCAGGTTCCTTTGGGGGGCCGTCGAGCGCCGGGCTCCGGAGGATTCGCCGACAGGCGGCGGAGTCTTCGTGAATCTTCCCCTTGTACTTCTATGGAAGTGTCGCGACCTTCCCCTTGTACTTCTATGGAGCGGACGCATGACCGAGACCAACCTCGCCCTCCTCAAGGGCACCGTCGATCTACTCGTCCTCGCCGCGCTCGACGCCGGCGAGCCGCTGCACGGCTACGCCATCGCGCAGTGGATCGGGCGGGTGACGGGTGGCGCACTCCTCCTCGAGGAGGGGACCCTCTATCCGGCGCTGCACCGGATGCGCCGCCAGGGGCTGATCTCGGCGGAGTGGGGCGTCTCGGAGAACAACCGGCGCGCTCGGTTCTATCGGCTGACCGCGGCGGGACGGGAGCGCCGATCGCAGGGGGCTTCGGATTGGGCGCGCTACGCCTCCGCCGTCTCCGCCGCGCTCCAGGGAGGCGGCGCGGGTGAGTGAGGACTTCCGACCCGATCCCCGGCTGACCGAGGAGGAGTCGCCCGAGGATCTGGATGCGGAGATCCGCTTCCATCTGGAGGAGCGGGTTCGCGAACTGCAGGAGGCCGGCTGGTCGGAGCCGGCGGCTCGAAGGGAGGCGCTGCGGCGCTTCGGTGATGTGCATGGGACCCGGGCCGCGATGGCCCGGGAGGACCGAATGTGGAGGTGGAAGATGGGGTGGACGAGGTGGACCGGTGGGCTCGGTGCGGATCTGAAGGTGGCGGCTCGGCAGTGGCGGAAGCGCCCGGGCGCGGGGATGATCGCGCTCCTGACGCTCGCCCTGGGGATCGGCGCCACGACGTCGATCTTCTCGCTGGTGGACGGCATCCTGCTCCGTCCGCCCCCGTACCCGGCGCCGGACCGCCTCGCGGTGATCTGGTCCGACTGGACGGAGCGCGGCGGCCCGGAGCGGGAGTGGTTCGGCTACCCGGAGCTGCACGATCTGCGAACGCAGGTGGCGGCCTTCGAAGAGGTCGGGATCTGGACCGATCCGACCGTGACCCTCACCGGGCGCGGCGACGCCCGCCAGCTCGTCGCCATGGTCGCGACGGAGGGGACGCTCTCTCGCGTTCTTCGGCTCACCCCCGCGCAGGGTCGCTTCTTCACCCCCGAAGAGGACGTCCCCGATGGCCCGCCGACCGTCGTCGTGAGCTGGGAGTTCTGGCAGACGACGCTCGGCGGCGATCCGGAGATCCTCGGGCAGTCGCTGATCCTCAACGGTGAGCCGCAGGAGATCATCGGGGTGCTGCCGCGCGGCTTCCTCGCCCCCTTCGGTCCGTCGCGCCGGGCGGAGGTGTGGATGACGCCGGGGATCGCGCCCAACGGCAACGGTCGGGGGAACGCGAGCTGGCGGGCCGTCGGGCGGATGACGCCCGGGACGACGATCGAGCAGGCGAACGAGGAGCTCCGCGGCTTCATCGCCGGGCTTCGCGAGATCTACCCGGAGGCGTACGTCGGGAAGACCCCGGTCGCATGGGAGATGCGGGACGACGTGGTGCGGGGGGCCCGGAAGGCGCTGGACCTCCTCTTCGGGGCGGTGCTGGTCGTCCTCCTCCTCGCCTCGGTGAACGTCGCGAACCTCCTCCTCGCGCGGAACACGCTCCGGCAGAGCGAGCTCGCGGTCCGGGCGGCGCTCGGTGCCGGCCGCCGTCGGATCGTCCGCCAGCTCTTCGTCGAGACGGGGTTGCTCGTCCTTTCGGGAGGGCTGGCCGGGGTCGCCCTCGGATGGCTCGGGACGCGCATCCTGGTAGCGCTTGCTCCGGCAGGGACGCCTCGCATCGAGTCGGTGGCGCTCGACGGGCGCGTTCTCGGGTTCGCCGTCGTCGTCACCCTGCTCACCACCCTGCTCACGGGTCTCCTTCCCGCCTCCCGCGCGGGTCGACGCGATCTCCGCGACGCGCTCGTGGGCTCGGGGAGGGACCCCGGCGCCGACCGTCGCGGGATCCGACTCCGGGGAGTCCTCGTGGCCGGGCAGGTCGGGCTCGCCGTGACGCTGATCGCCATGGCCGGCCTGATCGGGCGGTCCTTCTCCGCCCTCCGCGCCGTCGACCTGGGCTTCGATCCGAGCGACGTCCTCACCTTCCAGCTCTCCTTTCCCGGCGAGGCGTACGGCGACCCCGAGGAGCGCGCCGCCTTCCAGGACCGCATCGCGGAGCGTCTCGGTGCCCTCCCCGGCGTCCGCACCGCGGGCGGGATCTCGAACCTGCCGCTGAACAACGCCAACGGGGACGTCGGCTACACGATCGAGGGCCGCCCTCTCCCGGAGCCGGGGGAGGGGAAGGCGATCTGGTTCCGCCGGGTCGCGTCGCAGTACATGGTGGCGATGGATCTGCGACTCGTGGCCGGACGCGGGATCGAGCCCACCGACGTGCGGGGAACGCCCCCGGTGATCGTCATCAACGAGACGATGGCCCGGATCGACTTCCCCGGAGAGAATCCGATCGGCCAGCGGATCAACCTCGGGGATCCCGCAGACCCCCTCTGGTTCGAGATCGTCGGCATCGCGGCGGATGTGCGGAACTTCGACATCCGCGACGACTGGCGGGAAGCGGGGTACGTCGCGAACGGCCAGTTCCCCGGTCGGGTCATCAACTTCACCCTGGAGGTCGAGGAGGGCATCGACCCCACGTCGCTCGTCCCGGGGATCCGCTCGGCCGTCTCCGAGATGGATGCGGGGCTCGCCGTGACGGCGGTACGACCGATGACCGAGCTCGTCGACTCGGCGCTGGGGCCCGACCGCTTCCTCGCCGTCCTTCTCGCCGGCTTCGCCCTCCTGGCGCTGACGCTGGCGGTCGTCGGTCTGTACGGGGTGGTCAGCTACGCGGTCACCTCGCGGTTGCGGGAGGTGGGGGTGCGGATCGCACTCGGGGCCGAGGCCGGACGCATTCGCCGGCTGGTGGTCGTACGCGGAATGGTCCCGGTCGCGACCGGCATCGCCGTGGGCGTCCTCCTCACGATCGGCGCGTCACGGCTGGTCACCTCCGTCGTATACGGGGTCGCGCCGCTCGACGCCGTGTCGCTGGGCGGGACGGTCGTACTCCTCGTGCTGACGGCGGCGACGGCGGCCGCCGTGCCGGCGATTCGGGCGTCGCGGGTCGACCCCATCCAGGTGTTGCGGGACGACTGAGGAATCGGGGGCGGGGGGGTGCGTTTGCTCGCGCATGCGGGTCGCCTCAAACTGCACTCCCCCGACCCGACCGATCCCCAAGGAGTCCCGGCATGCGCCGCACCCCCGCCGCCCTTCGTTCCGCGCCCTCGGCACACCGCACCACCCTCGCCGCCCTGGCCCTCGCCGCGGGCGGCCTCCTCGCGACCCCCGCGGTCGCGACGGCCCAGGACGCCGCCTCGCCGGAGATGGCCCCGCTCCTCCTGCAGGGGATGGAGTACCGGATGGTCGGCCCGACCCGCGGCGGTCGCGTCACGACCGTCGCGGGGCACCGGGCGCACCCGTCGACCTTCTACATGGGTGCGACGGGGGGCGGGGTCTGGAAGACGGAGGACTGGGGAGAGCGCTGGGCGCCGATCTCGGACGGCTACTTCGAGACCGGTTCGATCGGCTCGATCCGCATCGCCGACACCGACCCGAACGTCGTCTACGTGGGGACCGGATCCGACGGCCTGCGCTCGAATGTGATCGTCGGGAAGGGGATGTACCGCTCGGACGACGCGGGGTCGACGTGGCGGCACATCGGGCTCCGGGACGTCGGGCAGATCGGGGCCGTCCTCATTCACCCGGAGGACGCCGAGGTGGTCTACGCGGCGGCCATCGGGGACCCCTTCGGCAAGAGCGAGGCGCGCGGGATCTACCGGAGCCGGGACGGCGGTGCGAGCTGGGACCACATCCACTTCGTTTCCGACTCGGTCGGTGCCGTCGACCTCGAGTTCCACCCGACCAACCCCGACGTGATCTACGCGGCGATGTGGCGGGCGGAGCGGAAGCCGTGGACGATCATCTCCGGGATGGAGGAGGACGCCGAGGAGGACGGGATCTGGCGCTCGGAGGACGGGGGTGACTCGTGGGAGTACGTTCGCCTCGGCCTGGAGTCGAACCTGATCGGAAAGATCGACTTCGCGGTCACGCCGGCGGACCCGGATCGGGTCTACGCGCTGGTCGAGACGAGGGAGCCGCAGGAGGGTCTCTACCGCTCCGACGATGCGGGACGGACGTGGCGGATGGTCTCGAACCACAAGCCGCTGATGGACCGCCCCTTCTACTACACGAACGTCGACGTCTCCCCGGTCGACCCCGACGAGCTCTGGGTGAGCGCGACCCAGTTCTGGTACTCGAACGACGGCGGGGAGAGCTGGGAGCGCCGCGGCACGCCGCACGGGGACAACCACGATCTCTGGATCAACCCGGACGACCCGCGGATCATGGTCCAGTCGAACGACGGCGGCGCGAACGTGACGCGCGATGCCGGCCGGACCTGGTCGACGCAGTTGAACCAGCCGACGGCGGAGCTCTACTCGGCCGACGTCGACAACCGCGAGCCCTACTGGATCTACTCCGGTCAGCAGGACAACTCGACGATCCGCCTCCCCTCCGATCGCACCCACCTCTCCACCCTCGTGGGGCCCGAGGGCTACTGGGAGGCGGTCGGCGGGTGCGAGACCGGTCCGGTGGTGCCGCGCTGGGACGACCACGAGATCGTCTACGCCAACTGCAAGGGCCGCTTCGGCCGCTACTCGGCCCGTACGGGTCAGGAGCAGCAGTACTACGTCGGGGCCGCGAACATGTACGGCACCAACCCGGCCAACCTCACCTATCGCTTCCAGCGCGTCGTCCCGATCGAGGTGTCGCCACACGACGCGGGCGTCGTGTACCACGGGTCGCAGTTCGTCCACCGGACGACGAATGGCGGGATCGACTGGGAGCGCATCTCCGGCGACCTGACCGCCTTCCGCGAAGAGCGGCAGATGGTCTCCGGCGGTCCGATCACCCGCGACGCGACCGGTGAGGAGCACTACTCGACGCTCTACGCGGTCGAGGAGTCGCCCGGCCGCCCCGGGGTGAACTGGGTGGGCGCGAACGACGGACCGATCCACATCACGCGCGACGGCGGCGCGAGCTGGACGGACATCACTCCGCCCGACCTGCCGCCGGAGGGCCGCGTCCAGACGATCGACCCGTCGCCGCACGACGCCGCGACCGCGTACGTCGCCGTCTACCGCTACCTCCTCGGCGACTACGCGCCCTACCTCTACCGGACCGACGACTACGGGGCGACGTGGACGCGCCTCACCGACGGCGCCAACGGGATCCCCGCCGACCACCCGACCCGGGTGATCCGCGAGGACACCGAGGTGGAGGGACTCCTCTACGCCGGCACCGAGTTCGGGATGTTCGTTTCCTTCGACGACGGGGCGAACTGGGCGGAGCTGCAGCAGAACCTGCCGGCCACGCCCATCACCGACATCAAGGTGCATCAGGGCGACCTCGTGCTCTCGACGATGGGACGCGGCTTCTGGGTGATGGACGACCTCTCCCGGATCCGGTCGGTCGCTCGCACCACCTTTGCGATGGACGAGCCGCACCTCTTCGAGCCGAACGATGCGGTTCGCCGGCGCGGCGGCGGGTTCGGCTTCGGTCCGCAGCCGGCCGTGCGTCCGCGGATGTCGACCCCCGGCGTCGTCATCGACTACTGGATCCCGGAGGGCTTCTCCGAGGAGGTCACCCTCGCCGTGGTCGACCGGGTCGGGAACGAACTCCGGTCGTGGACGGCGGGCTCCGGCGCACGAGCTCCGAGCGGGGGCGCCGGCGCGCACCGCTTCGTGTGGGACATGACGATGCCGAGTCCCTCCGGGCGAGGCGGCTTCCTCGTCCTGCCGGGGACGTACGAGGTCCTGATGAGCGCCGGGAGCGCGTCGCAGCGGTACGAGGTCGAGGTCGAGATGGACCCGCGCGTCGCCGCCGACGGCATCACCCAGGGCGACCTCGCCGCCCAGCTCGCCCTCGCCGTCGAGGTCGGTGCGACGATCCGTGAGGCGGCCGAGGTGAACACGCGGGTACAGAGCGCCCGCTCCCGTGCGCAGGGGACGACGAAGGAGGGGCTCGACGCCCTGGACGCCCGGCTCAACACGAAGCAGGGCGGGAGCTACCAGCGTCCGATGCTGATCTCCCAGCTCGGCTACCTGTACTCGATGTTCACCCGCGCCGATCAGCGCCCGGGCCGGGACGCGTACGAGCAGCACGATCGACTGCGGGCGGAGCTCGAGTCGATCCAGGAGGAGCTGAGCCGCCTCGAGCGGATCATCACCGAGGCGGAGGCGGCGGGCTGAGCGGGAGCCGGCGGGGCGGCGGTCTCGATACCGCCGTCATCGTCTTCGGGATCGTCTGTCTCGCGGCCGTCCTGACCTGGATCCTCCCGGCGGGGAGCTACCAGAAGGAGCGGATCGACGTGCCGGGGGCAGGGGAGCGCGAGGTCGTCGTTCCCGGCACCTTCGCCTACGCCGAGGAGTCGAGCCCGCAGGGCCCGCTCGACGTGCTTCGCTCCCCGATCCGCGGCATCGTCGCCGCGGTCGACGTGATCGCCTTCGTCCTCCTCATCGGCGGCGCCTTCGCCGTCCTTACGGAGACCGGCGCGATCGACGAGGGGATCCGCAGAGTCCTGGCCCTCTCGGAGCGATCACCGGCCGTGGAGGCGGCGATCCTGCCGCTCTTCATGATCCTCTTCGGGCTGGCGGGGGGGATCTTCGGGATGGCGGAGGAGATCATCCCCTTCATGCTCGTCTTCGTCCCCTTTGCCCGCAGGCTCGGGTACGACGCGATGGTGGGGGCGGGGGTGGTGATCGTGGGCTCGCAGGTCGGTTTCGCCGCGGCCTTCCTCAACCCCTTCACGATCGGGATCGCGCAGGGAATCGCGGAGGTGCCGCTCTTCTCGGGGCTCGGATTCCGGATCGCGATGTGGGCGATCTTCACGACGGTGGGGATCGCCTTCGTCCTGCGCTACGCCGCCCGGGTCCGCGCGAACCCGGAGGCGTGCGTTCTGCACGGCGTGGAGTGGGGGGATGCGACCCGGGCCCCCGGCGCTCCCCCATCCCCGGCGGCGGGGTCCGACCCGCGCGGCGCGGCGTCCACGTCGGCCGAGTCCGAGGTCGGCGGCGGGGCGACCCCGGCCTCGGCTGTGGTGGCAGACGCCCCCGAGCGCACCGGCCCCGTCCTCCTCATCTTCGCGGGCTCGCTGGCTCTGCTGGTCTGGGGCGTCCTCACCCGTGGCTGGTACATCGAGGAGATCTCGGCGCTCTTCGTGGGGCTCGGCATCGTGGCGGGCGTGGTCGGCCGCCTCTCCCCCGGCGCGATCTCCGGCGCCTTCATGAAGGGCGCGCGCGACCTCGCCGCCACCGCGGTCATCATCGGTCTCGCGCGGGGGATCCTGATCGTCCTCGAGGACGGGCTCGTCATCGACACCCTCCTGCACGGCGTCGCCGGCGCGATGGACGGGATCGGGGCGCTCGGGTCGGCCGAGGCGATGCTCCTGGTGCAGAGCGCGCTCAACTTCTTCGTGCCCTCGGGGAGCGGTCAGGCCGCGCTGACGATGCCGCTGATGTCCCAGCTCGCCGACCTCGTCGGCGTCACCCGTCAGACCGCGGTCCTCGCCTACCAGCTCGGGGACGGGCTCACGAACATGATCATCCCCACGAATCCCGTGCTGATCGGTGCGCTGGGGATCGTCGGTCTGCCGTGGACCCGATGGGCTCGCTGGGTCCTTCCGCTCCAGCTCTTCCTGATCCTGTGCGGCGGCGTCGCCGTGGCGGTGGCGGTCTCGCTGGGGTACTGAGCCCGTGGTCGACTAGGGCCCGTGGTCGACTAGGGTCCGTGGTCGACTAGGGTCCGGCGTCGGACGGGCTCAGCGCGTCTCCGAGTCGGCTGGCGAGGAGACGCCGCAGCCGGGGCATGTCGAACGGCTTCCGCAGGATCGGGATCCCGCGCGATTCGAGCCGCCCGCGGGCCCCGGGGTCGAGCGTGCCCCCGGTGGCGAAGAGGACGCGCGGAAGGAGCTCCGGCCTCTTGCGCTCGATCTCGGCCAGGACCTCGAACCCGGAGATGTCGGGCATCATGACGTCGCAGAGGATCAGGTCGAAGGCCTCGCCGTCGAGGATGCTCCGGATGGCCGCGCGGCCGGAGAGAACCACCTCGACCCGGAACTGTCTCCGGAGCCCCCGCTCGAGCATCGAGAGGAGGTGGGGTTCGTCGTCGACCACGAGGAGTCGAGGCCGGTCGTCCGGCGCGGTGGCTTCCAGAGCTTCGGCCTCCGACTGCCCCGCGCGCCCCTTCGTGGTCGCCGCGAAGGGGAGGGTCACCAGGAAGGATGCGCCGCTGGAGACCTCCTCCAGCTCGAGCCGCCCCCCGGCGTGCGTGATGATCGAGTGGCAGATTGACAGACCCAGCCCGGTCCCCTTGCCGACCGGCTTGGTCGTGAAGAAGGGGTCGAAGATCCGCTCCCGGATGTCGCGAGGAATCCCCGGGCCGGTGTCCGAGACGCGCAGGCGGACCTCGTCCCCGGCGACCTGCCCGTCGAGCGTGATCCGATGCTCTCGGGCGTGCCCCTCGGGGAGTGCCTGCGCGGCGTTCACCAGGAGGTTCACCAGCACCTGGACGAACTGGGTCTCGTCGATCCGAACCGCCGCATCCGGGTCGACCCGCACATCGAGCCCCGCCTTCAGCCGGACCTGGTGATCCGCGATCGCCAAGGCGGCCTCGACGGCGGTGTCCACCTGGACGCGCACCGGGTGCGAGTCGCCGACCCGGGAGAAGCTGCGAACGCCGGTCACGATCTTCTCGATGCGATGCGCTCCGGAGACGGCGTCGTCGATCATCTCGCGGACCTCGGCAAAGCGTCCGGTGGGGAGGACCGCCGCGACGTCGTCCAGCTCCTCCGCGACGATCTGGAGATTCCCGAGCAGGTAGCTCAAAGGGTTGTTGATCTCGTGGGCGACGCCGGCCGCCATCGTCCCGAGCGAAACGAGTCGCTCGGACCGGCGGAGGGTCTCCTGAAGGCGCTGCGCCTCCGTGATGTCGCGGAAGATCCCGAAGAGTGCGGTGACCTCCCCGTTCCTCCCCACCTCCGGGACCCCCTGGGAGTGGACCTCGCGCACCTCTCCATTCGGCTGGATGATTCGCGCGGTGAAGGCGAACCCCTCCCGCTCCGCGATGGCACGTTCCACGAGCGAGGCGACCATCGCGCGGTCGTCCGGGTGGTATCCCTCGATCGCGGAGTCCAGCTCGGGCGTGTAGCTCTCCGGGTCCCGACCGTAGATCACGTACACGCCCGGCGACCACTCCAGGCGGCCGCTCGTGAGGTCGACCCGCCAGCGCGTCACGCCGGCGAGCCGCTCCGCCATCTCGAGGGTGCGGAGCTGTTCGGCCCGCTCCAGCTCGGCCGTCTTCTGCTCATGGATGTCCCGAGCCTGTGCGAAGATCACGCCCTCGGGCCCGACCTTCGCATTCCACTGGAGCCAACGGTAGCTCCCGTCCCGGGTGCGATAGCGGTTCTCGAACCGCACGGCGTCCTCGCCGATCGCGGACATCGCCGCCGCCTTCTCGGCGGTACGGGGGACGTCGTCCGGGTGGACGAAGTCGATGAAGGGCCGGCCGCTCAGCTCCGCGCGACTCCACCCCAGCGTCTCCTCCCAGGCATCCGACAGCCAGAGGAAGTACCCGTCCGCGTTCGCGAGGCAGAGGAGATCGGGCCCGTGCTCCAGAAGGTCCCGGAAGACCTCCTCGCGCACCGGGCCTCGACTATCCATCTCGAGCGGTCCGGCGCCCTGGGGTAGTTGAAGGGACATTCATACAGAGTCGGACGGTGGAGCACGCCCCTTGAGGCCCATCGTCGCGGGGCATGCGGTAGAGAACGACTACAGGCCCGCCGCGTCGCGGGTTCCGGTCAGGTCCGGGACCCAGATGGAGACGCGCGCACCCTCTTCGAGCCAGACCCGCCGCCCGGCCTCCCGCACGAAGTGGTCGCGCAGCGCGGGGTCGTCGATCTCGACCGTGATCACGCCGTGGAGTTCCCCGACCATCCCCTCCTGCAGCCGGTCGTGAGCGGCGAAGTGGTCCCAGTCCAGCCGCCACGTCCCGCGCTCGAACTCGAAGCCTTCGGGGAGATAGTTGTCCATTCCGGTCGGAATCGTCCCCGCCTCCGCGTCCTCGACCGCCTCGAAGTCCCCCGAGGCGGCGGCCGCGCGGGCCGCCCGCTCGACTTCGGTGATCGAGCGGGCCATCTCGGCGAAGGCGCGGTCGTGCAACGCTCGCTGCCCGAACGGGAGAGCGACGCGAACGGCGATGGCGAGGAGGGAGGCGAGGAGGAGGTACTCGACGACCGTCAGCCGCCGGCGGGGCGACTTCGGGAGGTAGTTCCAGTAGACGCCGTCACTCATTCGACTCGCGGAGCGTCGTGAGCGCGCTCCGGATCACGACAGCGAGGGAGTCCGACGAGGTGAAGGTGGCCACCTGTCCCCCCGATCGGGCGGAGACCCGGAAGGTCCGCGCATCGATCCGAGTGTAGGTGATCCCGTCGAAGTCCACGACCGCCCCGACCTCGCTCAGGGCGTCGGGGAGCCGGCCCGTCTCGGACCGGTACTCCTCGATCCGGTCGACCTGAAGTCCGATCGCCACCTGCAGCGCCGCACGCACCCGGGCGTCACTCCCGACCAGCGCCGGCGCCTCCTCCAGCGAGAGGACCGCCGGAGGGAAGGCCCACACCCACACGGCACCGATGAAGGCGAGCGCAGCGAGCGCCGCCCGGCGCCCCGTCGTCTGACGGGGCGGGTCCCAGCTCTGGGTGACCTTCTTGGCCTCTTCCAGCCGGAGGACCTCGGCGAGGGCGAGTTCTCTCGCCCGTTCGTTGCTGAGGGCCTCCCGCGGCGGGGGCCGACGGTGGGAATCCATACGTCCCTTCGGCGGAATTCGGGGGGATCTCCAAGATACACCAGCGATCCGCCGGGCTGCCAGCCGCCCGTTCCGGGATCCCGGGCGGCCACTCGAGGATTGGCGAGGGGAGCCCCGCGCTCCTTCCGCCCTCTCCCCTCTGGCCTCCGCCGCCCATGTCCCAGTTCGCCCCCTCGCCCCGTTCACTCCGGATCGCCCCGCTGGTGGCGCTCCTCCTTTCGGTCGCGGCCGTACCCGTCGGCGCCCAGGCGATCCAGGCGTCCCAGTCCGCCACGGTCTCACAGGCGATCGCCGAGGCCCGTTTCGAGATCGCGTACGATCGCCCGGTCGCCCGCGGGCGAGAGCTGTTCGGCGTGCTCGTGCCGTGGAACGAGGTCTGGACGCCGAGCGCGAATCTGGCCCTTCGCTTCTCGGTCTCGCGGGAGGTGCGGCTCGCGGGAGAGGTCGTGGCGGCGGGTGACTACTCTCTCTGGCTCGAGCCCCGGGCCGCCGGCCCGTGGCGACTCCTGCTCCACGGCGAGTCGCGGGTGGCGCACAACGTCGTGCCGACCGACGGCTGGCGGCTGGAGGTGGAGATCGAGCCGCGGAGCGACGCGGATCACATGGAGGCTCTGGCCGTCTACTTCTCCAACGCGAACTACCGCGAGGGCGCCCTCGACATCCACTGGGGAACCACGGCGCTCCGGATTCCGATCGAAGTCCCGGCAGGCTGAACACCCGGCTGGGGGGCGCGATGTCGCTCCCGGGACCGGCCGGCGTCGGGGGCGACCCTGCGAAGGCCCTTCCGGCGCACTTTTTTTTCTGGCGACCCGACAAGGGTCTGAATACACTATGGAGCACTGGGGTGGGCCCCGAATCGCCGGGGTGCTACCCTTTTCCTGTGCGACCACGACGGATCGCACGGGAGCGGGAGGTTTCCCCGCGGAACACAGCTTGTCGGCAGCCTCGGTTCCATCCGTACTCCGATCCAAGCGATACCATCAGGAGATGGATGAGATGAAGGGCACCGTGAAGTGGTTCAACGACGAGAAAGGCTTCGGCTTCATTACGCCGGAGGACGGGAGCAAGGACTGCTTCGTGCACTACAGCGCGATCTCCGGCAGCGGCTTCCGCTCTCTCTCGGAGGGGGATCAGGTGGAGTTCGAGGTCGTGCAGGGCGCCAAGGGCCCCTCGGCGGAGAACGTCCAGAAGGTCTGAGGACGCTCGCCGACTCGCAGGCCAGCGGGCCGCTCGGGGGATCCCCCGGGCGGCCCGTTCGTCATTCTCGGGGTGGCGAGGGTGGCCGGATGGGTACATCTACGGACGGCCCGTAGGGGGAAGTCCGCATTCCGGCCGGCGAAGGTTCGGCGGACCTTTCGTACTTCGTCGCCCCCGGCACGTTCGCGCGCGCGAGGGGTTCAGGACCGACCCATGACGACACCGCATGCCATCCACGCGATCGACCCCACGAACCCGTCACCGGCCGATGACCCCGGGGCCGGTGCTGGCGGACGGGACCGCGTCGTCCGCGTCGGCCCCGATCTCTCCACGGCCTGAGACGACGTCGATGTCTCGCGCCCCGCTACGCGTCGTCGTTGCCCGTGCATGGGCCTTCGCTGCCGTCCTCGCGCTCCTCGTGCAGCCGATGATCGGTCTCGCCAGCGACGGCGCGCGGGGGCTCTTCTCCACCGGGTTGTCGGCGGGGGAGTGGATCGGCTTCGTCGTCATCGTGGGGCTCTTCGCATGGGGCGAAGGGGTCATGGCGCTCGCGCGGCGGTGGGTGCCGAGCGTCGATCGGAGGATTCGGGCGCTCGACGAGACATCGCCTGCGCTCGAGCTCCTGCTCGCGCCGCTGGCCGCGCTCTTCCTCTACGCGGCCCCCGCCTCGACGCTGCGAAAGGGCTGGCTCGGTGCCGGGGCGATTCTGGCCGCGATCGCCATCGTCTCCCGCCTGGCGGATCCGTGGCGGTCGATGATCGAGGTCGGCGTCGCCTGTGCCCTCGCCATCGGGCCGACTGCCCTGGTCCTTCGGGTGATGCGTGGGGGGCGTGCCGTCGGGCCGTCGGCCACGGCGATCCCGGAAGACGGCGGGTCGGCCCCCGCAACGCCCGTTGCCGCCGGGCGCGAGGGCGACTGAGAGGGCGCGTCCCCGCACCCGCTTACCAAATCCCGGCGGCGGGATTACCTTGTAAGGCTCGCCGAGGGTGGAATGCACCCTCTCGAACAGATCCGCGATTCGCGTTTGACCGATGTCCGAACCTCGTCTCAAGAAGATCCGCCGTCTCGGCACCGACATTCCGGGGCTGACCCGGAAGCGTGCCGACAAGCGCCCGTACCCCCCGGGGCAGCACGGGCAGAACCAGCGCCGCAAGAAGAGCGAGTACCGCCGCCGGCTCGAGGAGAAGCAGAAGGTCCGTCTGAACTACGGCCTCTCCGAGTCCCAGCTGCGTCGCTATTTCGCGAACGCGAGCCGCATCGAGGGTGTGACGGGTGAGAACCTGTTCGCGGCGCTCGAGCTCCGGCTGTCGAACGTGGTCTTCCGCTCCGGCATGGCGCCGACGGGTCCGGCCGCGCGGCAGCTCGTGAGCCACGGCCACGTCTACGTCAACGGCAAGCGTGTCGACCGCCCGGGGTACCCCTGCAAGGTCGGCGACGTCATCGAGCTCTCGGAGAAGCTCCGGGGCAACAACGACGTGGAGACGTCGACGGAGCGCGGGCCGATGGTCACCCTTCCGTCGTACCTCAGCCGGAGCGATGACGGGTTCCTGTGTCGGGTGACGACGCAGCCGCTTCGCACCGACGTGCCGTTCATCGTCGACGACCGCGCGATCGTGGAGTTCTACGCGCGCTGACGAAGCGACACCGGCGAATCGCGACGGGCCGCTCGGGGGATTCCCCGGGCGGCCCGTTTTGCGTTGGGTGGGTGGCGGGCTCGGGCGGACATGGCGTCGCCCCCCACCTTTGCTGCTTGGAGGGGGTGGGGGGCGGGAGGCCTCCCCCTCCGCCCCTACCGCACCAGCTTCTTGTACTTGATCCGGTGCGGCTGCGCCGCATCCTCCCCGAGCCGCCTCTTCTTGTCCTCCTCGTACTCCTGGAAGTTGCCCGGGAAGAATACCACCTCCGAGTTGCCCTCGAAGGCGAGGATGTGCGTCGCGACACGGTCGAGGAACCAGCGGTCGTGGGAGACGACCAGGACGCACCCGGCGTAGCGGAGGATGGCGTCCTCGAGCGCCCGCAGCGTGTCGACGTCGAGGTCGTTGGTCGGCTCGTCGAGGAGCATGACGTTGCCGCCCTCCTTGAGGAGCTTCGCCATGTGCAGGCGGTTCCGCTCACCTCCCGATAGCACCCCGACCTTCTTCTGCTGGTCGGCGCCCTTGAAGGCGAACCAGGAGAGGTAGGCACGGCTCGGAATTTCGGTCCGGCCGAAGTCCACCACGTCGGCGCCGGCCGCGACCTCCTCGAAGACGGTCTTGTTTCCGTCGAGCTCCGCGCGGCTCTGATCCACGTAGGCGAGCCGGACGGTATCGCCGACGGTGAGCGTCCCGGAGTCGGGTGCCTCCTGCCCGGTGATCATGCGGAAGAGCGTCGTCTTCCCGGCCCCGTTCGCCCCGATGATCCCGACGATCGCCCCCGGCGGCACGTCGAAGCTCAGGTCGTCGACCAGGAGCTTGTCGTCGTACCCCTTCGAGATCCCCTCCGCCCGGATGACGACGTCGCCGAGGCGCGGTCCCTTCGGGATGAGGATCTCGGCGGTCTTGATCTCCTCCCGCTCGTCGGCGGCGAGGAGCGCCTCGTAGCCGTTGACCCGCGCCTTCCCCTTCGACTGCCGGGCCCGGGGCGCCATTCGGATCCAGTCGAGCTCCCGCTGGAGCGTCTTGGCGCGGTTGGACTTCTCCCTCTCCTCGACCCGCATGCGCTCCTGCTTCTGCTCGAGCCAGGAGGTGTAGTTCCCCTTCCACGGGATCCCCTTGCCGCGGTCGAGCTCGAGGATCCACTGCGCGACGTTGTCGAGGAAGTAGCGGTCGTGGGTGATCGCCACGATCGTGCCGGGGAAGGCCGCGAGGTGCTGTTCGAGCCAGAGGACCGACTCGGCGTCGAGGTGGTTGGTCGGCTCGTCCAGGAGGAGCATGTCGGGCTCCTCGAGGAGGATCCGGCAGAGGGCGACGCGGCGCTTCTCCCCACCCGACAGCTTCGTGACGTCGGCGTCGCCCGGGGGGAGACGCAGCGCGTCCATCGCGATCTCGAGCTTCCGGTCCAGGTCCCACGCGTTCGCGGCGTCGATGCGGTCCTGGAGCTTCGCCTGCTCCTCGAGCAGCGCGTTCATCTCCTCGTCGGTGGAGATCTCACCGAACTTCATCGAGACCTCGTTGAAGCGGGTGAGGAGGTCCTTCGTCGCCTTCACCCCCAGCTCCACGTTCCCCTTCACGTCGAGCGACGGGTCGAGTTCGGGCTCCTGTGGGAGGTAGCCGATCTTCGTCCCCTTCATCGCCCACGCTTCGCCCAGGAAGTCGTCGTCGATTCCTGCCATGATCTTCAGCAGGGTCGACTTCCCCGCGCCGTTCGGGCCGACCACCCCGATCTTCGCGCCGGGGAAGAAGGAGAGGGAGATGTCCTCGAGGATCTTCCGCTTCGGCGGGACGATCTTCGAGAGCCGGTGCATGTGGTAGATGAACTTCTGCTCGGCCATGCGTCGGAGTCGGGCTGGGGGGATGGGCGTGCCGGGATCGGCAGCCCATCAAGATACCCACGGGGCGGACGGGTGGGAGGGGAGCCGCCCGCCGGCGGTCGTCGAGGACCGACGACCGAGCGTCGTCGACTATTCGCCCTCGAAGACCGGCCAGTGGACCCACGCCGTGTAGCGCCGACCCCGAACCTCGCTGCCGAGGTACCCGTACTCGACGGCGGTCGTGGGATCGACGCCGAAGGCGCTGGAGACGAAGTGTGCGGCGTTCGCGAGTCCGAATCCCGCCCCGCCCCGCGTGACCCCGGCCCGGTGCAGGGCGTGAGGGTCCTTCGACAGCGTCTCCTCCAGCCACTCTGCCTGATCGCCGGAGAGGGAGTTCGAGATCAGGATGCGGACGACCCGCGGGGTCACGTGCAGGAACTCGATCTCCACCTTCGAGTCCGCCGCGAAGCGGGTCGCGTTGTTCACCAGGTTGTAGAGGACGCGGTCGATCGCGGAGGTCTCGAGGCAGCACGACGCGAGCCCGGTGTTCTGGTCCGCCCGTGCCGAGACCGCGACGCGGTGCTCGCCGAGTACGTGTCGTGCGCCGTCCCAGCGCGTCACGAAGGAGCGGAGGTCGTGGGGGTTCTCGGCCAGATCCGCGGCCCGCGCATCGGGGTCGAGGTCGACGATCGCGTTTCGCATGATCTTCGCATGGTCGCGGGCGAGGTACACGATACTCTGGAGTTCGCGGTGGCTGTCCTCCGACCCCCGAGCGAGTTGGAGAATCTGCGCCTCGCACAGCGCCGCGGTGAACCCGCCGCCCCGCAGGTCGTGCAGCACGGCCAGGAGCCGGGTGTTCGTCGGCTCCGCCTGGGCCGTGGCATCCCCCCACGTGATGGCCGCCACCATGAAGTCGTCTTCGTGGAGCTGCTGCGCCAGCGGGAAGACCGCCGACCAGTCCGGTCGACGGGGGGAGACCCTCCAGCGCTGATAGATCCGGTCCAGGCGCCTGTACACCTCGAGGGCGAAGTCCGCGTCGACCGGGAGCAGGTCCGAGAGACGGATGTCGTGACCGTCACCGAGGTACCGACCCCGGGGGACCTCCGGCGTCCTCGCACCCTTCGGCGCGTCGTGCTGTTCGGGCTCGATCAATTGGATGTCCACGGAAGGTGCCTACTCCTCGGAGGGGGCCTTCGGTCGTGCTTCCCATAGACGCGGTGGGCGGGTGAATCCACCTCGCACCGTAGGGAAGGTTCGGCCGGACCTGCCGGCAGGTTAACGCCGCGGGGTGAGCCCGGCGAAGGCGCACCATGTCGGCACGACGGGCCGCGGGCCCCGGGATCTCCGCTAGCGGCCGCCGGCCCCGGCCCGCGCCTCCTCGGACATCCGGATGAACTCGTCCACTCCGACCGCTCCGATCGTCTCCCGGATCACGGCGATGGGGAGCTTCTCCAGCCTCGTGAAGCGCACGCACGACTTGCCCATGTCCAGCTTCTTCTCGGCCTCCGCGAAGCCCTCCCGGAGACGGGTGAGCACCTCGCTGGACAGATACGGCGTCGTCAGGTACACGGCGTAGTGGCGCTTCTGCACGGCGAAGGACGCGTACATCAGCGGCTTGCCGTTGTAGGTGTCCGGGTAGCGCTCGAGCGGTACCTCCCACGTCGGCCACCCCCACGTCATCGCCTCCTGGAAGCCGTCGGGGATCGACTCCCGGATGGCGGTGACGACCGCTCGGGCGGTCTCGCGGCGGTCGTCCGGGAGGCCGTCGAGGTAGCGGTCGACGTCGGGGTGGTGTGGCACGGCCATCTGGGGCTCCAGTCGGGGGGACGAACGCACGATGGGGCGGATCGTCTTGCGGCGCACGTCGGGAATGCTGCACCTCCATGTGACGCGCACTCTTCCCCGGTTGCGCAACCCTCCTCCGGACTCGGTCACCGATGCTCTACCCGGCCCCTGCCGCTCCGGGACCCCGTCGGCTTCGACCCAAGCGGCTACCCTGTCGTCAAAATGCGGACGCTCGGGGTCGGGAGATTCCCCACGCCCACCTCCCCGCTCTTCCCGACGGCCCACCCCCCCGCACCGACGGCAACGTTAGGACCACGCCCCCGCAGGATCGTTCGGGGGGGCTCGTTTCCTTGCGCTGGAGGGAACGGCCATGGCCGTCAAGCTGGACTCCGTCGGCCCGGTGTCGGAGGACGCCGGGACCGAATCTGAAGCCGTATCTGCCGTCTCCGCAGAGGAGCCGGTGGACGGTCCTATCCGCTCGAAACCACCGACTCGGCTTCGCCGACCGGACCATTCGGTCGAGATCGTCTCCGATTCCGGAGAGGGCGCACAGAAGTGCGGCCAGATCTTCGGAGCCGTCTCCGCGAAGATGGGGAACGGCGTCTGGACGGTGGAGATCATCCCGGCCGAGGTGGAGCCCCCTCCACGGTCGCTCGCGGGCGCGTCGGGGATCCGGATCCGCCTCGGCGACCGACCGGTCACCAACTGGGGCGACGAGACCGATCTGGTCGTCGCCTTCAACGAGCAGGTCCTCCTCGGGCGCCACCGCCTGAACTCGCTGCGCGAGGGCGCCACCATCCTCCTGGAGAAGATGTGGGCGACGCACCCGGACGATTCGATCCGGGCGCAGTGGAACGAGGCCCTCGAGGAGCTGAGCGCCGCCGGGTACCGGATCATCGAGGTCCCGATGGAGGAGGAGTGCCTCACCGTCGTGGAGAACGCCCGGCGCGGAAAGAACATGTTCGTGCTCGGGATGCTCTGCTGGATCTTCGACCGCGACCTGGAGCGCGCCCGCGAGCAGATCGCCGACGCCTTCCGGAAGAAGAGTGACGCCGTCGTCGAGCGGAACCACCGCCTCCTCGACCTCGGGTGGCGGTGGGCGGCCGAGAACCTCGACGAGCAGATCGAGGTCCCCGTCATGGAGTCCGACCAGGAGATGGTCGTCATGAATGGGAATGAGGCGATCGCGCTCGGGGCGATCGCGAGCGGGATGGAGCTCGCGGCGATGTACCCGATCACCCCGGCGACCTCGGTGTCGCACAGCCTGGGGGAGATCTTCCAGCGCTTCGGCGGCGTCCTGCATCAGGCCGAGGACGAGATCGCCGCGGCGGGCGTCGCGATCGGGGGCTCGTACGCGGGCCGCTGCGCCTTCACCATCACTTCGGGCCCCGGCCTCGCCCTCAAGACGGAGTTCCTCGGACTCGCCGTCATGACGGAGACGCCGCTCGTCCTCGTGGACGTGCAGCGCGGCGGACCGAGCACGGGGCTCCCGACGAAGGTCGAGCAGTCCGACCTCCTCGCGGCCCTCTACGGGCAGCCGGGCGACGCGCCGAAGATCGTGCTCGCCCCGGCGACGATCGAGGAGTGCTTCCACGCCATGATCACCGCGCGGCGCCTGGCGGAGCTCTTCCGCGCGGTGGTGATCGTGCTCTCCGACGCGAACCTCGCGACGGGGGTGGCGCCCTTCCCGCGCCCCGACCCGCAGGCCGCATGGTTCGGCCTGCCGCCCGATCAGTCGCCGGTGCCGGAGAACGGGCGCCCCTACGACTGGGACGCGGAGACCGGGCTCTCGGATCGGTTCATCCCGGGCCGTCCCGAGGGGATGCACACGGTGACCGGACTCGCCCACGACGAGCGCTCGAAGGTCGCGTACGACTCGGCGATCAACGAGCGCGCCTCGGCCGCGCGGTCCCGGAAGCTCGCGGCCTTCGGGAGCACCCTCCGGCCCCCGCCGGTGCACGGCGACCCCGAGGGCGACCTCCTCGTCGTCGGGTGGGGGAGCACCCGGGGCGCAATCGAGGAGGCGGTCGATCGCGCGCGTGCGGACGGAATGAAGGTGTCGAGCACGCACCTGACCTTCCTCTCCCCGCTCCCGCCGGACCTCGGCGAGCTCTTCAGCCGGTTCGACCGGGTGATGACGGTGGAGATCAACTACTCCGACGCCCCCGACGCCCCCTTCGTCACTCCGGAGAACCGGAGGCGCGGACAGCTGTCGATGCTGCTGCGCTCGGCGACGCTGGTCGACGTCGACTGCTGGACCCGGGTGCGCGGGGAGCCGCTGCGTCCGGGCGCCATCCACACTGCGATTCGGGAGCGACTCCAATGAGCTGCTCGCTGATGCACCTCCTCGAGGAGGACGACCGCACCTTCGAGATGGACGACTACGCGGGGCCGGTCGCCCGCTGGTGCTCCGGGTGCGGCGACCACTCCGTGCTCACCTCGGTTCAGCGCGTGCTGGCCGCGGCGGACGCGAAGCCGGAGCGCACCGTCTTCGTCTCGGGGATCGGCTGCTCGTCCCGCTTCCCGCACTACCTGCGCACCTACGGCTTCCACGGGATCCACGGGCGCGCGCTGCCGCTCTCGACCGGGGTGAAGCTCTCCCGGCCCGAGCTCGATGTCTGGGTGGTGATGGGCGACGGCGACTGCGTCTCGATCGGAGCCGGCCACTGGATCCACGCCGTCCGCTACAACGTCGACATGACCGCGCTCATGCTCGACAACAACATCTACGGGCTGACCAAGAAGCAGACCTCGCCGACCACGCCGCAGGGGTACGCCTCGAACACGCAGCCGTACGGCTCGTGGCTGCCCGCGCTGAACCCGCTCGAGGCGACGTTGGGAGTGACGAACGCCTCCTTCGTGGCGCAGACTGCCGAGTGGCTCCCCGCGCACCTGATGGCGACGCTGCAGGCGGCGCACGCGCACGAGGGCTTCTCCTGGGTGCGGATCCTCCAGCGCTGCCCGCACTTCACCGCCGACCTCTTCGGCGACGTGGTGAAGGATCCGTCTCGGGTCGAGCTCCTGGTGCACGACGAGCGCGGCATCCAGGCGCCCGCCCTCGATCGGATGATCGAGCACCGGGTGACCCACGACCCGCTCGACCTGGACCGGGCTCGCGAGCTCGCCCGCCCGTCGGACCGGATCCGGCTCGGGCTCTTCTACCACGACCCGTCGCTGCCGCGATACGAGGAGACGCGGGAGCTTCCGCGGCACACGGTCACGGAGAAGATGGCGCTTCTCGAACAGGAGCTGGATCGCCATGCCGTCTGATCTCGATTCGGTCGGGGCGACGCTCGAGGCGTCCCGCTCCGCCTTCCGCTCCCTCCTGGCCGAGGCGGCCGAGGTGATCCGGGCGCGGAAGGACCAGCAGGAGGGGTGGGCCGCCGACCCGGTGGGAGCGCTCGGGCGCGAACTCGGCCACTTCGCCGACGGGTGGGTCGACGTGGCCGCAATCGCCGCGCTCGTCGAGCCGCACGAAGGGCCGTCGACGGACGCCCCGCCACTCTGGCGGGAGGCGGAGGCGCGCCTGAACCGGATCGTCGAGGCCGAGGGTGCCGGGACGGTGGTGGTGGTGCCGCAGGGCGGGGATCTCAGAGACGAGGTTCGCGACGCGCTCTCGGAGATCGGCCGGCTCTTCGCGACGCTGCGGGGACTCGGTCGGGAGACCGCGTCGACCGGGGCGCACCCCTTCCACCGGTGGAGCGGCAGGGAGCACGCCGCCGCGCCGCCGGTCGAGGTCCGGGTCCACGCCGGAGACCTCCGCGCGATGGGGCTCGGCGAGTTCCTGGAGGGCGGTCAGAAGATTGTGCTTCGGGTTGCGGGCGCCGCGAGCGGGGCTCCGCTGGCACGGCTGGCGAGCCCGGGGCTCCGCGTGGTGCAACTCTCCGCGACGGACGGCGCGGCGGTCCTCGCCGACGTCCTGGAGGGCGATGCGTCCGCGGTGGTCGCCCTCTTCGAGGAGCCCGGGGGCGCACTGCTCTTCGACCACCGGCCCGATGGCGAGCTGGAGGTCGACGAGGACGAACTCGCCCGCATGCTCGACGAGCTGTCGGACGACCGGGATCGGGAGCGCGGGGAGCTGATGCACCTGCAGGCGCTCCGGGCCCGCAGGGCCATGGAGGCGCCCGCTGCGGCCTCCTCGAACGGAGCCTCCGCGCCGTCGTTCGCCGCCGCCGCGTCGAGCCCGGCCGCGCCGGGCGCCGACTCGGCCACGCCGGGCGCGGGCGCCCTCACCCCGCCGGCCTCCCCCGGCGCCCCCCCCCCCTCCGAGGCGGCCGACCGCCTCGCCGGATGGCTCCTGGCGAACACCGACCTCCAGCCGCCCGCAGAGGGCTGACGAGGCGCGCGTGACGGAGGCGATTCAGACGATCGGGGGATCGGTTGCGATCCTCGGTGGGGTGGGCATGACGTTCGGCGCGCTGATCGCGCTCGCGAACGCCCGCTTCCGCGTCGAGGAGGACCCGCGGGTCGACGCCCTCTCCGACATCCTCCCCGGCGCGAACTGCGGCGCCTGCGGCTTCGCAGGTTGCCGGGCCTTCGCCGAGGCGGTCATCGACGGACGCACGCCGCCCGCGAAGTGCACCGTGATGTCCGAGGGGGAGCGCGAGGACGTCTCCGACCTCCTCGGCGTCGATGCCGGCGCGATCGACCGACAGGTCGCCCGCCTCCTCTGCGCGGGCGGGAGCGACGTCGCCCCGCGGAAGGCGAGCTACATCGGGCTGGAGAGCTGTGCCGCCGCCGTGGCGGTGAGCGGGGGCGGGAAGGGGTGCGCGTGGGGGTGCGTCGGCTTCGGCGACTGCGCCGTCGCCTGCGACTTCGACGCGATCCGCATGGGCCCGACCGACCTGCCGATCGTCGACGTGGAGAAGTGCACCGCGTGCAACGACTGCGTGGAGGTCTGTCCGCTCGACCTCTTCGCCCTCTACCCGGTCGACGACCACCTCTTCGTCCAGTGCCGCAACCTCCTGGACGGGGACGCGGCGGAGGCCGTCTGCTCCGTCGCCTGCACCGCGTGCAAGCGCTGCGTGCAGGACGCCGCGGACGGACTCATCTCGATCCGACAGGGACTCGCCGTGATCGACTACGACCGCATCGAACTCGAAAACCCGGCCGCGATCGAGCGGTGCCCGACGGGCGCCATCGTCTGGATCGAGGGCCAGCAGTTTCCCCGACTCGCCGACGCCTACGACGACGTCTACGCAGGGAGTGCCCAGGCATGAGCAGGAAGAACGACACCCCGCAGGTCCGCTTCCCCGGAATCGCCACGGCCACCGACGGCAGTGGGGCCGTGGTCCACGCCGAGACGCTCGCCTCCGAGGCGGCCGGCGCGTACCCGATCACCCCGTCGACGCAGATGGGCGAGGGATGGGCCCTCGCCGTCGCCGCCGGGAAGCGGAACGTCTTCGGGCGCCGCCTCGTCTTCTTCGAGCCGGAGGGCGAGCACGCCGCGGCCGGTGTCACCGCCGGGATGAGCATGACCGGCCTGCGCTCGACGAACTTCTCGAGCGGCCAGGGCATCGCCTACATGCACGAGTCGCTCTACGCGGCTGCGGGGAAGCGCCTCACCTACGTGCTGAACGTGGCGGCCCGCGCGATGACGAAACACGCGCTCAACGTCCACGCCGGGCACGACGACTACCACGCCGTGGACGACGTCGGCTTCTTCCAGCTCTTCGCGAAGAACGTGCAGGAGGCCGCCGACCTCACCCTGATCGCCCATCGGATCGCGGAGCTCTCGCTCACCCCGGGGATCAGCGCGCAGGACGGCTTCCTCACGTCGCACGTCCTGGAGGATGTCCTCCTCCCCGAGCCGGAGCTGATCCGGGAGTACCTCGGCGACCCCTCCGACCTGATCGACTCGCCGACCCCGGCGCAGCGCCTCGTCTTCGGGGAGCGCCGTCGCCGGATCCCGGAGCTCTTCGACGTCGACCGTCCGGCGATGCTCGGGACGGTGCAGAACCAGGACTCGTACGCCCAGGGCGTCGCGGCGCAGCGGCCCTTCTACTTCGACCACGTCCGTGAACTCGCCGACCAGGCCTTCGACGAGTACGCCGCCCTCACCGGGCGCCGCTACGCGCCGGTCATGGGGTACCGCCTCGAAGACGCCGAGTGGGTGCTCGCGGGGCAGGGGACGGTCATCCCGAACGCGGAGGCCGTCGCCGACCACCTGCGCGAGCAGGGAATCAAGGTGGGCGTCCTCAACCTGACGATGTTCCGGCCCTTCCCGGCCGACCTCGTCGTGGACGCGCTCGCCGGCAAGAAGGGCGTCATGGTGCTCGAGCGCGTCGACCAGCCGCTCGCCGCCGACCCGCCGCTTCTGCGCGAGATCCGCACCGCGATGAGCCACGCGGTCGAGAACGGACGCTCCGCGAACGGCGCGATGAAGCGGCTGCAGGTGCCGCTCACCGAGGAGATGTGGTCCGAGCTCCGCGCGATGGAGATGCCGCACGCCGGTGTGCCGCCGATCTCGCCCGACGCGATGCCCGACTTCTTCGCCGCCGGCTTCGGCTTCGGCTCGCGCGACCTCCAGCCCGGCGACCTGATCGCCGCGGTCGAGAACATGCGCGACCCGGCGAAGCGCCGTCGCCACGTCTACATCGGGATCGAGTTCATCCGGGAGAACACCCGGCTCCCCAAGGTCCAGATCTGGCAGGATCAGCTGAAGGAGGCGTACCCGGGGATCGGCGAGCGCGCGCTGAAGAGCGCCGGCGAGGTCAACCTGCTGCCGAAGGACGCGACCTCGCTCCGCATCCACTCGGTGGGCGGTTGGGGCGCGATCACGACCGGGAAGAACATCTCCGAGACCGCCTTCCAGATGTTCGGGCTGCACGTGAAGGCGAACCCGAAGTACGGCTCCGAGAAGAAGGGGCAGCCGACCACCTTCTACGCCGTCTTCAGCCACGAAGAGGTCCGCCCCAACGCCGAGCTGAAGTACGTCAACGTCGTTCTGTCGCCGGACGGGAACGTCTTCCGGCACTCGAACCCGCTCGCGGGGCTGGCGCGCGGCGGCGTCTTCGTGATCCAGAGCGACCGCTCCCCCGCCGAGGTGTGGCGGAGCTTCCCGGAGCACATTCAGCGCGATGTCCGCGAGCGGGAGATCGAGGTCTACGCCCTCGACGGCTTCGAGATCGCCAGCAGCGAGGCGTCGGACGCCGAGCTCCGCTACCGGATGCAGGGCGCCGCCTTCATGGGCGCCTTCTTCCGCTGCTCCCCCCTGCTCGAGAAGGAGGGGATGACGGAGGAGCGGCTCTTCGAGGGGCTCGAGGCGCAGATCCGGAAGAAGTTCGGGAAGAAGGGCGACAAGGTCGTCGCCGATAACCTGCGGGTCATTCGTCGCGGCTTCGACGAGGTGGTGCCGGTCCCGGCGCTCGAGCAGGGCGGAACGGACCACGCGACCGAGGCGCCGGCCACGAAGATTCCGACGCTGATGAATGTGAAGGCGGAGCACGGGCTCGCCGACCCGGCCCGCTTCTTCGAGCAGGCCTGTTCGGTGTGTGCGGTCGGTGAGGAGGGGCTCGCCGATCCCTTCACCGCCATCGCCGCGATCCCGGCGGCCACGAGCGCCGTCCGCGACATGACGGACATCCGCTTCGAGGTCCCCGACTTCGTCGCAGACAAGTGCACCGGGTGTTCGCAGTGCTGGGTGCAGTGCCCGGATGCGGCGATCCCGGGGCTCGTCGTCCCGATCGAGGACCTGCTCGAGAAGGCGATCGAGGGTGCGCCGGGTGGGGGCGGGCGTGTCCGCCAGATCTCCCGGCACCTGGCGCGCGAAGCTCGGAAGCAGCTCGACGGGCAGCCCTTCCACGACCTGGCCACGACGCTGTCGGCGTCGTACGCCGTCGTCGCGGACAAGCTCGGCTGGGATGCGGAGCGACGGGCGCAGCTCGACTTCGAGTGGGCCGCCGTCTACTCCACCCTCGCCGACTTCCCCGTCGCGAAGACCGCCCCCTTCTACGACCTCCCCGAGCGGAAGGAGAAGGGGAGTGGCGGCCTCCTGGCGATCACGATCAACCCGGAGGCGTGCAAGGGCTGCAACATCTGCGTCGAGGTGTGCCCGGAGGAGGCGCTGATCACCGTCCGCCAGGACGAGGAGATCGTCGACAGGCTCCGGCGGAACTGGGACTTCTGGGAGGAGCTCCCGGACACCGACGACCGCTACATCAACGTTCGCGACATCGACGAGGGGATTGGCGTCCTCTCCTCGCTCCTCCTCAAGAAGGAGAACTACCGGTCGATGGCCGGGGGCGACGGCGCCTGCATGGGGTGTGGCGAGAAGACCGCCGTCCACCTGGTCGTGAGCACGATCGAGGCGGCGATGCAGCCGCGGGTCACCAAGCTGCTGGCCGAGCTCGACGACCTCATGGTCCAGCTCGACGCCCGCGCCCGCTCCGAGGTGACGAAGCACACCGACGTGACCGAGCTGCCGGAGGGTCGACTCGAGGTCGATCTCCCCACGGAGACGCGCGACCTCATCGAGCTGATGAACCGCACGCGGACGGAGCTGGAGGACCTTCGCTGGCGCTACACCGACGGCCCGAGTGGCCGCGGCCGGGCGCCGCTGGGGATCACCAACTCGACCGGCTGCTCCTCGGTCTGGGGAAGCACCTACCCGTACAACCCGTACCCCTTCCCCTGGGTGAACCACCTCTTCCAGGACGCTCCCTCGATCGCGATCGGCATCTTCGAGGGGCAGATGCGGAAGATGGCGGACGCCTTCCGCTCGCTGCGGCGGGCGCGGAAGCTCGCGGACGGCAGCTACGACGCCGAGCGGGACGAGGCCGAGCTGATCGACCTCGACTGGGAGGACTTCGACGACGCCGAGTTCAAGCTCTGCCCGCCCGTCCTGACGATCGGGGGCGACGGGGCGATGCTCGACATCGGCTTCCAGAACCTCTCGCGCCTGATGGCGAGCGGGAAGCCGATCCGCGTCCTCGTGCTCGACACGCAGGTCTACTCGAACACCGGTGGACAGGCGTGCACCTCGGGCTTCACCGGGCAGATCGCCGACATGTCGGCGTGGGGCGCGGCGCACCACGGAAAGGAGGAGGTGCGGAAGGAGCTCGGCTACATCGCGATCGCGCACCGCGGCGTCTTCGTGCACCAGTCGTCGCAGGCGCTCGCCTCCCACCTCATGGAGGGGGTGATCAAGGGGCTGAACTCCCGGCGCCCGGCGATCTTCAACATCTACACGCCCTGCCCGGTCGAGCACGGTCTCGCCGACGAGTGGGCACCCGAGGCGGCGAAGCTCGCGCTCGAGTCGCGGGCCTTCCCCTTCTTCACCTACGACCCGGACGGGGGACCGGACCTGGCCGACTGCCTGACGCTCGCCGGGAACCCCGCGATCGACGACACCTGGCCGACCTACCCGCTGAACTACCTCGACGAGGAGGGGCAGGAGGTCACCGAGGACCTGCCGCTCACGATCGCGGACTGGGCCTTCACCGAGACGCGCTTCCGGAAGCACTTCCGGCCCGTCCCGGCCGGGGATGACGCCGGGCTCGTCCTCTTCCACGAGTTCCTGAAGCTCCCGGCGCACGAGCGCGACGGGAAGCGGGCCTTCATCTGGACGGTCGACGGCGATCGGAAGCGCTCGAAGCGGATCGCCTCGATCGAGATGGTTCGTCTGGCCGAGGAGCGACTCCTCTACTGGCATCAGCTGCGTGAGCTGGCCGGGCTCGATCTGCCCGACTCCGCCCGCGAGGAGATGCGGGTGACGGTGGAGCGCGCCGTGCAGGAGGAGGCCGCACGACTCAAGGCCGAGTACGAGGCGAAGCTCGCCGACCTCCAGCGGAGGACCCCGAGCTGGGTCGCCCGCCGGATGGCCGAGGGGCTCCTCTCCGCCGGGCGTGACCGGACGATCGGTGAGATCCTCGACGAGGCCGGGGCCTTTGCGGGCATCGGAGTCGGGGGGCCGGGCGATGGCGCGGGCCTCGGATCGCCCGGGGCGGGTGTCTCGGCCGGAAACGGGGGAGGGAACGGCGGCGGTGCGACCGCGACGCTGACCCCGCCCGAGGCAGTTGGTGTGGCCCATCCCGCCGCTCCGGAGGCCGCTGCGCCCATGGCACCGCCCGCCGGGCCATCGACGGTGGAGTCGGCACCGCCCGCGTCGGGGACTGCACCCGAACCCGCCGCACCTGTAGTCGAGGAGGAGGACGACGACCTGAAGATGGAGCCGTGGATCGACACACCGCTCTGCACCTCGTGCAACGAGTGCATCCAGATCAACGGCCAGCTCTTCGTCTACGACGCGAACAAGCAGGCGATCATCCAGGACCCGACGGCGGGGACCTTCGCGCAGATCGTGCAGGCGGCCGAGCGGTGCCCGGCGGGGATCATTCACCCCGGCGACCCGCTCGACCCCAACGAGAAGGATCTGGAGAAGTGGATCGCGCGCGCCGAGCCCTTCAACTGATCGGATTTCGATGCTCGGTGCGGTGAGTTCGCTCTTCCAGCGGGGATTCCGTCACGGGGTCCACCCGCCGGATCGGAAGGAGGCCACGGCCGCCCTCCCGATCCGGCGGATGCCCTTCCCGGATTCGGTCGTCCTCCCGCTGTCGCAACACGCCGGAGCACCGGCGCGCGCCCTCGTGCGCCCGGGAGACCGGGTCGAGCGGGGGGACCTGATCGCCGAGGCGGTCGGGTACGTCTCCTCGCCGGTGCACGCCTCGGCGACCGGGACGGTGTCGGCGATCGACCTCTGGCCGCACCCGAACGGCCGGTGGATGGAGGCGATCCGCGTCGCCGTCGACCCGCACTCCGCACAGGTGCCGCGGCCGCGGCTCGTGCCGCGCTGGGAGGATCTCGACGCGGATGGCGTCCGTGACGCGGTGCAGCACGCCGGCGTCGTCGGGCTCGGTGGGGCGGCCTTCCCGACGCACGTGAAGCTGAAGGCGCCGGAGGGCACGACGATCGAGCTCCTCCTGGTGAACGGGGCGGAGTGCGAACCGTACCTGACCTCGGACCATCGGGTCATGGTGGAGTACCCCGAGCGGGTGCACTTCGGGATCCGGATCATGATGCAGTGCCTGGGCGTCGATCGGACGGTGATCGGCGTCGAGATGAACAAGCCGGACGCGGTGGAGCGCCTGCGCGCCACCATCCCGGACGACCTCGACATCGAGGTGCTCCCGCTCCGGGTGAAGTATCCGCAGGGTGCCGAGAAGATGCTGATCCACGCGGCGACCGGACGCGAGGTCCCCTCGGGGAAGCTCCCGGCCCACGCCGGAACGGTCGTGCAGAACGTCGGGTCGATTGCCGCGATCGCCGAGGTCTTCGAGACCGGGACGCCGCTCGTTGAGCGGATCGTGACCGTCTCCGGCCCCGGAATCGCTCGCCCCGCCAACCTCATCGTCCCCGTCGGGACGAAGGCGCGGGACGTCTTCGCGTTTTGCGGCGGCCTGACCCCCGACGCGGCCGAGGTCCTCTTCGGGGGGCCGATGATGGGGAGCCCGCAGCCGGACCTCGACGCGCCCGTCCTCAAGGGGACGAGCGGGATCGTCGTCCTGACCGCCGCCGAGTCCGCTCCGCGCCCGGTCTACCCCTGCATCTCCTGCGGGCACTGCCTGGATGCCTGCCCCGTCTTCCTCAACCCGACCACGCTCGGCAAGCTCGCCCAGGCGGGCCGTTTCGACGACATGGTCGAGATGAACCTCGGCGACTGCATGGTGTGCGGTTCGTGCTCGTACGTCTGCCCGTCGAACATCCCGCTCTCGCAGATGTTCTCCCTGGCCAAGTCGGCGCTGCGGCGGGCGTCGGATCGGGAGCGCGCCGCGGAGGTGGCGGCGAAGGCCGAGGCGAGCGCGGCTCCGGTCACGGGGGTATCGGCATGAACACGCAGCTTCGGGAGGGCGCCGCCCTCCACCTGGCTGCCTCCCCTCACCTGAAGGGACCCGACTCGACCCCCCGCATCATGTGGACGGTGGTCGCGACGCTGATCCCGGTCGTGGGCGCTGCGGTCTGGAACTTCGGTCCGAGCGCGCTCCTGGTGATCCTCTCGGCCACCCTCGGCGCGGTGGGCGCCGAGCGCCTCCTGGCCCGCGGGGGTGCGAGGGACGCCCGCGCCCCTGGACTCCTCCCGGGCGCGGCCGCGGCTCCCGTGCCCTCGTCCA
>JANQLR010000078.1 GCA_028280525.1 Longimicrobiales bacterium | reverse complement strand
AGCTCTCCGTCTGCGGGGAGATGGCCGCAACCGTCCTCGGTGCCTTCCTCCTGGTCGGCCTCGACATCTCGACGCTGTCCGTCGCGTGGCCGGCCCTCCCCGAGCTCAAGAAGTTCCTCCGCGAGATCCGGGTCGAGGACGCTCGCGCCGCGGCCCGCCGGGCGCTCGCCGCGCCGAGCGCGCGCGAGGTGATGGAGTGCCTCTCCGAGGGGATCGGCGAAGAGGTCGACCTCGCCGCCTTCGAGGGGCGCTGGGGGATGCCCAAGCGGATTCGGAGCACCCCGACGGAGACCGGTTGATTCCGGTGGTTGTACCCCTCTCGCCCCCGGTCTAGCTTCCGGGTCCTCCGTGAATCTCACGTCCCGGCGACCCCGCCGGGCTCCTCTCCACGTGGTCCCGCATGTCCCGTTACCTCTTCACCTCCGAGTCCGTCAGCGAAGGTCACCCCGACAAGGTCGCCGACCAGATCTCGGACGCCGTCCTCGACCACATGCTCGCGGATGATCCGACCTCGCGGGTGGCGTGCGAGACCTTCGTGACCACGGGGATGGCGCTCGTCGGGGGGGAGATCACGACGGAGACGTACGTCGAGATCCCCGACATCGTTCGGGCGACGCTCGCCGAAATCGGGTACACCGACGCGCGCTACGGCATCGACGCCCACACCTGCGCCGTTCTGTCCTCGATCGACCGCCAGTCGCCGGACATCGCGATGGGGGTCGACACCGGCGGGGCGGGGGATCAGGGGATGATGTTCGGCTACGCGACCTCGGAGACCGAGGAGCTGATGCCGACCGCGGCGATTCTCAGCCACCACCTCACGCGGCGCCTGGCGAAGGTCCGCAAGGAGGGCGTCGTCGGCTGGCTCCGCCCGGACAGCAAGTCGCAGGTCACGATCGAGTACGACGGGGACCGCCCCATCCGGGTCGACACCGTCGTCATCTCCACGCAGCACGACGACGAGGTCACGCAGGAGGAGATCCACGACTTCGTGAAGCGGGAGGTCATCGCGCCCGTCCTCCCGGAGGCGCTCTTCGACCCGGAGAACTGCACCTTCCACATCAACCCGACGGGCAAGTTCGTCGTCGGGGGCCCCCACGGTGACGCCGGGCTCACCGGACGCAAGATCATCGTCGACACCTACGGGGGAGCCGGTCGCCACGGCGGCGGCGCCTTCTCCGGGAAGGACGCGACGAAGGTCGACCGCTCCGCGGCGTACGCCGCGCGCTGGGCCGCCAAGAACGTCGTCGCCTCCGGCGCCGCCGCGCGCTGCGAGATCCAGCTCGCCTACGCCATCGGCGTGGTCCAGCCGGTTTCGGTGCACGTCGAGACCTTCGGGACCGGACAGGTCGACGACGCCCGGATCGGGGAGGCGCTCCGGCAGGTCTTCGACTTCTCCTCGAAGGGGATCATCGAGGCGCTCGGGCTGCGCGCGCCGATCTTCGGGCCGACTGCGGCGTACGGACACTTCGGACGCGAGGTGGAGACGGTCGAGCGCTTCGGCCGCGAGGTGACGCTCTTCCCCTGGGAGCGCACCGACCGCGTCGACGATCTCAGGACGGCGCTCGGGAGCTGAGCGGCCGGCGACAGGAGTCCCGATGCTGATCGAGGTGGAGGTTCAGAGCCTGGGGAAGGACCCGGCCAAGCACCCCGTCGTCCTCCTGCGCGAGAAGGGCGGGGAGCGACTCCTCCCCATCTGGATCGGGCACTCCGAGGCGAGTGCGATCGCGCTGCACATGGCGCAGGAGCACCTGTCCCGCCCGCTCACGCACGACCTCCTCCTCTCCGCCGTCGGCGAACTCGGCGGCCGGCTCGAGCGCGTGGCGATCACGCACATGCGCCACAACACCTACTACGCCGAGCTGGTGGTCGGGATCGACGGCGAGACGATCACGATCGACGCGCGGCCCTCCGACGCGATCGCGCTGGCGATTCGCGCCGGCGCCCCCGTCCTCGCCGACGACGAACTCCTCGATCGCATCCGCCTCGAGATCGCCGACGCCGATGAGGCCAGCTCGGTGACCCCCGCCTCGCTCCCGCACCCCGAGCCGTCGGGCGGGGAGCCGGGCGAGGAGGGTGGGGACGCCGGCGGAGCGCTCGGCCCTCCCGGACGCGCCCTCAGCGCCGAGGAGCTCCAGCGCTACCTCCGATCGCTCAACCCGGAAGACTTCGGGCGCTTCCACCCGTGACCGGGGGGGTAGGGCGGATCGCGCTCCTCGCCGCCTGCGTCGCGACGGGAGTCCTCCCGGGCACGGTGGTGGGCCAGGAGACCAACCCCACCCACGCCGACCCCGTCGTCCGGCGCTCCCCGACCGGCCGGCCTACCTCCTTCCTGCAGGACAGCCTTCGACTCGGGGGGCCGATCCCGCTCGAGGGCGTCCTCCTGCGGGGGGAGGAGCCCATGCCCGGCGGGCTGGTCGTCCTGCACCGGGTCGGCGCCGTCGACGCCGGGCCCGTCGACTCCGTGCGCACCGGCGCGGACGGCCGCTTCTCCCTGACCCTCCCGCGGCTGCCCGACCCCGAGACGGGCGAGATCTACTTCGCCTCGAACCGGCACCAGGGCCTCCTCTACTTCGGTGCCGCCATCACCGGCGCCCCCTCGCTCGACTCCACCTACACGATCCAGGCCTTCGACACGCTGCGCGCCCCCGCCGCGGGGGCGCCGCTCGAGGTCGAGGTGCGCTATCTCCTGGTCGAGGCCTCGGAGCGAGGATGGGGGATCACCGACCTCGTGCAGCCCCGCCTCGACGGGGTGAACACCCTCGTCCCCGAGCCGGAGGGCGCAACCTGGGCGACGACGCTCCCCCTCGAGGCGCGTGATCCGCGGGTGGTGGGCGGCGACTTCCCCCCCGAGGCGACGACCTTCGGCCCCGGGCGAGCCGCCGTGGCGATGCCGATCTCCCCCGGTTCCCGGCAGTTCGTCATGGGGTACGAGGTGGAGTCGCTCGACTTCGACCTGGAGCTCCCGGGGAGCACCTCCGAGGTCGAGGTGCTGGTTCCCGAGTCCGCGCCGCCGCTCCAGATCGCCGGCCTCACCCCCGCGGAGCCGATCGAGACGCCCGAGGGGATCACCTACCGCCGCTACCTCGGGGTCGCGCTGACCGACGCGGCGCTCGAGTTCCGCGAGGGCGAGGGTCCGGGACAGCTCCCGGTGCGGGAACTCGGGGTGCTCCTGGCGCTCCTCCTGGCCGGGCTCGGGGTCTGGGTGGTGCGGCGGGGACAGGACGGGGGGCCGGTCGGGGCCGGGGCGGGAGGAACGCGAACCCACCTGCCGGCCGAGGCATCCGCCCCGGCGCCTGCCGCGCCGTCGTCCACCGCGGCCTCCACCGCCGACCCCGCTGCGCCGCCCCCCACCTCTCCCCGTGAGCGCATCCTCTTCGCGATCGCACGCCTGGACGAGGAGCTGGAGGGGGCCGACGCCGTGCGCACCGAGCGGATTCGCGGGGAGCGGGCGCAGCTGATGGAGCGGCTGCGGGAGCTGCCGTGAGCGCGGTCTCCACCCGGGGGATCCTCCTCCGCTCGCACCCCTACTCCGAGTCGTCCCGAGTCCTGCGCTTCCTGACCGAGGATCTCGGGATCGTCGGGGTGATGGCGCGCGGCGTGCGTACCCGGAGTGGGAAGGGCGGGGGCGGGATCGACCTCTTCGCCGAGTCGGACCTGACGCTGCACCTTCGTCCGAACCGCGACCTCCAGACCCTCACCTCCGCCGAGGTCCGCATCCCGCGGCGCGGTCTCGGGGCGCACCCCCTTCGCCTCGCCGCCGCGGGCGTCCTCGCCGAGATCGTGCTGCGCCACCACGACGAGGGGCCCGGTGACGCCCTCTACCCGGTCCTCTCGGCCTCCCTCGACCGGCTCGAGCAGTCCGGGGCCGACGACATCGTCCCCGTCCTCCTCGTCGAGGGGTGGCGGGTGGTCGAGAGCTTCGGCTTCCTCCCGATGCTCGACCCCTGCGTCCGCTGCGGTCGCCCGCTCGGACCGGACGAGATGGGGCGCTTCGACCTCGATTCGGGCGGGGTGCTGTGCTCCGACTGCGGCGCGGGCCGGGCCGGGCCCCGTATCGGCCCCGGAGGGCGACGGCAGCTCGGCGCGCTCCTGGAGGGCGAGATCCCCGAGGACCTTCGCCGACTCCGCGGGCACCTGCGCCTCCTCGCCGACTTCATCGTGCACCACCTGGCCGGAGGCCGGCCGCTCGACGCCTTCCCCGTGCTCTGGCGGCTGCTCCCGCCCGAGCCCGACCCCCCTCCCGCTCCCGACCCCGGAGCCGAGTCGTGAAGCACCGCATCCTCGGCACCGCCGGCCACATCGGCCACGGCAAGACGACGCTCATCGGCGCCCTGACCGGCGTCGACACCGATCGCCTCGCGGAGGAGAAGGCGCGCGGCATCACGATCGAGCTCGGCTTCGCCGACCTGGTCGAAGGCGACGTCCACCTCGGCGTCGGCGACGTGCCCGGGCACTAGGGGTTCGTGGGGACGATGGTCGCGGGGGCGACGGGGATGGACGTCGTCCTCCTCGTCGTTGCCGCCGATGAGGGGGTGATGCCGCAGACGCGCGAGCACCTGGCGATCCTCGACCAGCTGCGCGTCGACCGGCTCGTCGTTGCCGTCACCAAGACCGACCTGGTTGAGGAGGAGTGGCTCGAGCTGGTCACGGAGGAGATCTCCGAGGTCCTCGAGGCCGGGCGCTTCGCGGGAGCGGAGATCCACCCCGTGTCCGCCTCTACCGGCGCCGGCGTCCCCGAGCTGCGTACTCGCCTCGTCGAGATCGCCGCCGAGGCCCGCGCACTCCCCGAGGACGATCTGGTTGCCCTCCCCCTGGACCGGATCTTCACGATCCGGGGGACCGGTACCGTGGTGACGGGGACGCTCGCCTCCGGGCGGGTCGCCGTCGGTGATCGGGTACGCCTCCTCCCGGAGGGGCTGGAGGCGCGGGTGCGCGGGGTCCAGTCGCACGGGGCCGAGGCCGAGTCGGCGGGCGCGGGGAGTCGGGTCGCGGTCGCGCTGACCGGGGACCGGATCGACACCGAACGCGTTCGTCGCGGCCAGCTCCTGGTGCGCGAGCGGGAGTGGCCCGCGACGGCGATGGCCACCGTTCGTCTCCACGTCGTCGAGGACACCGCCTGGCGGATCCAGGACGGGCAGCGCCTCCGTCTCCACCACGGCACCGCGGAGGTCATGGCGCGCTGCCTCCTCCTCGACGGTCGGGAGGCGCTCGACCCGGGAGAGAGCGGCTGGGCGCAGCTTCGCCTGGAGACCCCGATCGGAGCCCGGGGAGGGGACCACTTCGTCGTGCGTTCGTACTCGCCGGTGACGACGATTGGGGGCGGCCGGATCGTCGAGCCGCACCCGCCGAAGCGGCGGACGATCGACGAAGGGGAGGCGGCGCGGCTGGGTCGGCTTCTGTGGGCGGCGTCCCCGGCCGAGTGGGTCACCGCCGCGCTCGACGGGGCCGGGGAGCAGGGCGCGACGGCGGTAGAGCTGGCGATCGAGACGGGACGGACACCGGCGGAGGTCGAGGCCGCGGTCCGGGAGATCGCGGGCCGGGTCGCGACCCGTGACGGGGGCGCCGCCGAGGCGGGTGTGCGCCCATGGGGCGACGGGACCGAACCCTACGCCCTCCGCACCGGCGAGGGCCGCTGGATCGCCCCGACCGTCGTCGCCCGCATCGCCGAGCGCATCGAGGCGGAGGTCGACCGGATCCACCAGGAGGAGGGCTACCACCCGGTCGTCGGTCGGGAGCGCCTCCGCGCCCTCGTCGGCCCCGGTGCCGCACACGGACTCGCCGACACCGTCCTCGCCGACCGCGTCGCCGCCGGTGCGCTGGAGGAGGCGGAGGGCGGGATCCGACGGCCCGGCTTCGTCCCCGTCCTCACCCCGGCTCAGACCCGGCTGCGCGACTCCTTCCTCGGCCACCTGGACGCGGGCGGGCTCGCGCCCCCGCTCCTGGACGAGCTCGACGAAGCCATGCGGAGTGATCCCGCCTTCCTGCCGATCCTGCGGGCCCTCGAGGCGGAGGGGAGGATCGTGCGGGTCGAGGACGGGTTCATGGTGGCCGCCGAGGCGGTTCAGGCCGGTGTTCAGTCGGTGCGGATCGCGCTCGGTGGAGCGGGGGATCTCGGGCCCGGCGACTTCCGCGAGGTGCTCGGCGTCACGCGGAAGCACCTGATGCCGTTCCTCGGCTGGATGGACCGCGAGGGGGTCACGGTTCGAGAGGGGGATCGGAGGTCGGTGCCGCTCGGTTGAGGTGAGGCGGAAACCGCCTGGTGCGGGGATTCGCGTTCTGGAGTCGCGCGGTCGCAGGTCGGTAGCCGACGCGGGTGCCCGAACCCCGCGTGCCTTCCGGAAACCCCGCGTGCTTTCCGGAAACCCCCGGAGGGCATACCGTCGCTTATGCGCTCCCCTCGACCATCCACCATGAGACTGCGGCGTCCCGCGAGAGTCGGCGGAATCGGCCTTACCGTCCTCGCGCTGCTCCTCCTCCCCCGATCCGTCGCGGGCCAGGGCGTCACCGGCGTAGTGTCGTCGAACGGTGTGCCCGTCCCCTACGCCTCGATCATGGCGTACGACTCCACCGGGACGCTCCGCGGCGCGATCGTGTCATCGGGAGATGGACGGTATCGACTCCAGCTTCCCTCGGCCGGGTCGTGGCGGATCGAGGCGCGATACCTCGGGTTGGAGCAGCGGACCGTGCGGGTGGAGGTCCCGGCGTCCCAGTTCGAGACCCTGGACTTCGAGCTGGCGCCGGACCCGGTCGCCCTTCCGGGTCTGACCGCGCTGGGCTCCAGCGAGTGCCCTCGACACCCGAACCACGAGGAGATCCCGGCCGTGTGGGGCGCGCTGCGCCAGCTCGGACTCGCCGGGTCCGGTCGGTCGGCGGACTTCCTCGTCGAGACGAGCCGGGTCGGGTATCACAGATGGAAGATCCAGGATCTCTCGTCGTACGCCGACCTCCGCGAGGAGTACGCACCCTACGCCCAGACGGATTCCAGCTGGGTCGAGGGCGCGCAGCCGATCCTGACCCGGTCGGTGGAGCGGCTTCTGGCGGAGGGGTTCGTCCAGCCTCTCGTCCCCGACACGGCGCGCACTCACCTCTACGACTACCATCTGCCGCTCCCGCACGTGGTGCTCGACGAGGCGTTCGCGGCCTCCCACTGCCTCCGCGTGCGGCGGGAGGGGGATCGGCGGGGTCTGCACTTCGCACTCAGGAGCGGATCGGGGATCGACTTCGATGTCGAGGTCACCTTCTGGCTCCCCACCCCGACCTCGCCGAGGCCCCGGATCGACTTCCGGCACCGCCCGATCCCGAACGAGTCCGATCTCTTCGAAACCGCCCCCCGCTTGAAGGGGTGTCTCTACGAGACTCGCCTGCGAGATCGCGTTGGCGGATGGATCACGCTCGGGCACGCCGAAGGGCTTGGGTGGATCCCGGCGGAGTGGTCCGTGTTCTGGCCGACGATGGGATACGGCAGGCCACTTCGGGGGATCTGGGAACCGCTGGTACGCCGCCAGTGCAGAAGGGGCATTCCACCGTCCGGGGAGCGCGCAAAGATTGCGGACGTCTGGCAGCTCATCGACTTCAAGGAGCTCCGCGGTCGCGTTCTGCTCGTCCGAACGGAGGGCGACGCGCCGCCAACCGGAGGAAGGGGGCGTTGATGCGGTCGCTCGCACGGCTGTCGCTCCCGGCGCTGCTCGGTGTCTGCCTCGCCTGCTTCGGAGACGATCCCGGTTCGTCGAACGCCGAGCAGGCGTCGACGCCGGAGGAGTGGGGGCTCGTCGAGGAGCTGCGAATCGGTTCACTGGATGGGGATGAGGCCGCACAGTTCGGGCGGGTTTCCGCCGTGATGCAGGATCGAGCCGGCAGGGTCTACGTCCTGGACTATCCGACTCAGGAGATCCGTCTCTTCGACACCGACGGCCGGTTCATCCGGACGATCGGAGGGATGGGCCGGGGACCCGGGGAGTTCGCCGGAGCCGCCGGCATGAATCTCACGCCGGAGGGGGAGTTGGTCGTCTGGGACACGAGGAACCGGCGTTTCTCGATCTTCTCCCGGAACTTCGAGTTCGAGAGATCCGTCCCCCGCCACGCAACGGGGGTGATCTATCCGTGGCGAGGGGGCTTCACGCCCGTCGGAGAGTTCATCGACTGGGGATACTCGATCCGACCGGATGCAGGTGCGGGTGCGGGTCCGGACGACCTTGGCGAGGCGGCATCCACAGGTGACTACCATTCGATTCGAGTCGACCTCTCCGACGGCGCCGTTGACACGGTGGGCCACTTCGTCGGAACCCGAGAGCTGTCCCGCACCGGCATGGTCCCCTTCGCTCGAGGGTCCATCCTTCATCAGGCCAGACTCGGGGACGTGTGGATCTCGGAGCCGACATCGAATGTGCTGACTCGGTATTCGATTCAGGGCGACTCGGTCTCCCGTCATGTGCTCCCGGGAGATGCGGTTCCCGTCGAGCAGGCGGATCTCGACTCCGTACGCACGGCCGCGGAGTCGATGAGGCTGCCCGTCGTGCACTGGGATGCGGTGCCGGAGACGAAGCAGGTGGTTCGGCGGATCTTCGACGACGCAGAGCGCTTCATCTACGTCATGTCCGAGGTGGTCGGCGCGCCCCTCGGCACCCGAGCCGAGGTGCTGGAGTCCGCGTCGGGCCGGCACGTCGCGACGCTTCACTTCCCGGAACGCGTCGCGCATCCCTACCCGGCGCCGTACGCCACGGCGACGCACATCCTGGCCGGCGTCCAGGACTCGATCGGGGTCCCCTACGTGGTCCGCTACCGAATCGTCCGTCCGGAAGGCTAGTGGCCCGGATACCCGGCTGAGCTCGGGCGCTCCGTGATGCCGCCCGCTTGACCCTGGGCGCCCGCGCCGCCTACCTTGGCGCAAACCGGTCCTTCCGGAAGTATACCCAGGAGCCGCATCACGACTTTCTTCTACGGCACGGCACACGTTGTGCGGAGGCCTCGATGAGGCGCTTTCTCGGCGTCTCGTTCGTCCTCCTCTCCATGATCGGCTTCACCTCGGTACCCACGTTCGCCCAGGACGTGGGCGGTGGGTCGTCTGGTCGGCAGACGAGCGGATTCTCGCTGGAACAGAACTACCCCAATCCGTTCAACCCCGAGACCACCATCCCCTTCATCCTGGGGGATGATCTGTTCGTCGAGGGGCGTCCTGCCGTCGTGTCCATGCGCATCTTCAACCTCCTGCAGCAGCCGGTGGCCGTGCCGGTCGCGCTTCGGCACTCCGCGGGGAGCGGGGTCGCGCTGGCCCAACTCGAGTACACCGCGCCCGGACGCTACGAGGCCTTCTGGGACGGACGGGTCTTCAGCGGAGCGACGGCCGCCTCGGGTGCCTACTTCGTGCAGCTCACCGTGAACGGGGTGAGCAAGCACATGAAGATGTTCGTCGCCAAGGAAGAAGAGGACGGCGACTGGGTCGAGGAGTGAGCGCGGTCAGCCCGACCGCTCCTCCAGCAGTTCCAGGAAGGCCTGCGGCGAGGTGAGCTCCAGGAGCCGGTTCGGGACCTCCGGGTCCTTTGCGAACTGGGCGATCTTCCCGAGCACCGGCAGGTACTGGTTCGACACCTCGAGGGGTGGGGCGACGATCAGGAAGAAGTTGTAGACCGGCTGCCCGTCGATCGCGTTGAAGTCCGTACCCCCCGGCTTCCGCCCGTAGGCGAGCCGAAGCCGGCTCGCGACCAGGGAACGGCAGTGCGGAATCGCGATCCCCTTGCCGATCCCGGTGCTCCCGAGGTTCTCCCTACGCTTGAGCGTCTTGAAGAGCGTGGACTCGGACTTCTCGTCCAGGTCGAGGAGGGCGACGAGCTCCCGGAGGATGCCGTCCTTGTCGTCCGCCTGCAGGTCGAGGGCGACGGCGTCGGTGGTGAAGAAGTCCCGCAGCTTCATGTCGTTCCGGCTCCCGGGCAGGGTCGGAGGGGATGGGAGAAGTACCCAAGGTATCCTAGTTTTCCGACATGGCCAACGACCTCCTGACCCAGCTCACATCGGCGACCACGCCGCTCTTCCTGGCCCCGCAGGCCGGGGTGAGCGAGTCGCCCTTCCGCCGCCTGTGCCGCGAGTTCGGGGCGGACGTGGTCGTGACCGAATTCGTGAGCGCCGACGGGATCCTCCACGGCAATCAGCGAACGCTCGACTACCTGCGATTCGACGAGGAGGAGCGCCCCATTGGGGTGCAGATCTTCGGCTCCGATCCGGCGCGCATGGGAGAAGCGGCGGCCTTCGTCACCGAGACCTTCGGCCCCGACTTCGTCGACATCAACTTCGGCTGCCCCGTGAAGAAGGTCGTGAAGCGGAACGGGGGGAGCGGATGCCTGCGCGACCTCGACCTCGTCCAGGACATCATCCGCGCCTGCGTCGACGCGACGCCCGCGCCCGTCACCGTGAAGATCCGCAGCGGCTTCGACGAGAAGACGCGAGATCCGGTCGGGATCGGGCTCCGCTGTCAGGATGCCGGCGCGCGCATGCTCACCCTGCACGCCCGCACCCGTGCGGACATGTACAAGGGCTTCGCGCGCTGGGAGGAGATCCGCGCCGTGAAGGAGGCGCTCGACATCCCGGTGATCGGCAACGGCGACGTTAAGAGCGGCCACGACGCCGTTCGCATGCGCGACGAGACCGGGTGCGACGGGATCATGATCGCCCGTGGGAGCCACGGGGACCCGTGGATCTTCCGCCAGTCGCGCGCCGCGCTCGACGGCGATCCGGTCCCCGAGGGTCCGACGATCGAGGAGCGCTTCCACATCTGCCTCAAGCACGCCCGGAACGCGATCGACTTCGAGCCGAACACGACCAAGGCGGTCCTCGAGTTCCGAAAGCATCTCGGGTGGTACACCAAGGGGCTCCCGAACGGGAAGCAGCTCCGCATCGAGCTCTTCCAGGTGGAGACGCTCGAGCAGATGGAGGACGCGATCCAGCGGTATCTCGAGGCGTGGCGAGCGGGCGAGCTGGCCGACGAGCGTCAGCCGGTCGCCGCCGGGGCGTAGCGGGCCCCGAGACCCCTCACCCGATCCACCCGTGCACGGACCCTACCGCATGTGGGATGAGCGCTACGCCGCCGAGGGCTACGCCTACGGCACCGAGCCGAACGACTTCCTCCGGGCCGAGGCCGCCCGAATCCGGAGTGGCGGGCGGGTGCTCTGCCTCGCGGAGGGGGAGGGGCGAAACGCCGTCTTCCTGGCCGGGCTCGGGTATCGGGTCACGGCGATGGACCTTTCGCCGGTCGGGCTCGGCAAGGCGCGTGCCCTCGCCGCGAAGGCCGGGGTCGAGATCGCAACGGTGGCCGCGGACCTCGCCGAGTTCGACCTCGGACGGGCGCGATGGGACGGGGTGGTGGCGATCTGGGCGCACCTCCCGCCGGAGCTGCGCCGCGACGTGCACGCCCGAATCGTCGACGCGCTGGCACCGGGTGGCGTGGTGCTGCTCGAGGCCTACACCGAGCGGCAGCTCGAGATGCCGGGGCGGGGTGGGCCGCCCGCCGCGATGCGCGAGCACCTGATGTCGCTCGCGGCGCTCCGGGAGGAGTTCGCCGGGCTGGAGATCGAGGTGGGGCGGGAGCTCGACCGCGACGTCCAGGAGGGCGAGTACCACCGAGGGGAGAGCGCGGTGGTGCAGGTGGTGGCGCGGAAGACCGTCTGAGGGGGGAGTCCGGACCGCTGCGCCGGGAGGCTCCCCACAGCCGGTCCCGAAGGCGCCCGTCAGGTTGGGATCGGTCCAACCTCCTCCTCCAGCCGTGAGCCGTACCCCGTGCACTTCCCTCTCTCCGTGGCGACCCGGATCCTCGCCCTCGCCCCCCCGGTCCTGTTCTCCGCCGGCGCGATCGCGGCGCAGACCGACCACTCCGACCCCGTCGGCCACCACGCCGACAGCGGCCACGGGGGCTTCTCCAACGAGGTCATGTTCTTCATCGGGGACACGCGGAAGGGAGGTGACAACGCGCTCACGGTCGGCGTCGACTACCTGCGGGCGCTCGGCACCCACTGGGGAGCCGCGGTCTTCCTCGACTACGCGCACGGCGAGCTGGAGCGCGAGTACATCGCGGGCGCGGGGCTCTTCTGGGCCCCGGTCCCGGCGCTCCCCGACCTTCACCTCTTCGTCGGGGGCGGCTGGGAGGGCATCGACGAGGATCACGTCCACTCCGACGGCAACGGCGGCGAGATCCACGAGTGGGAGCACGAGGATCTGATCCTCGGTCGGGTGGGCGGCACCTTCGTGCGGCACTTCGGCGACCGGGGTCGCTGGGTGCTGGCTCCCCAGCTCTTCTACGACGTGGTCGAGGGGAGCGGCCGAGACGCGGTTGTCTTCGGCGTGGGGCTGGGGCTGCTCTTCTGACGTGAGGGGCGGGACGGGCGGCGTTCCGGCGCTGCCCGGGGCAGTTGCCTGTGGCGGGGCGGAGCGGCAGGGTAGGCGAGCGTCTTCCGCTACCGCCCTCTCCCGTCCATGTCATCCTCACCCCCCTCGCCGAGATCGCCGAGCCCCGACTGGCAGGCCGCCGTGCTGGCCGCGTCGCTCGATGCGATCGTCGCGATCGACGAGCGGGGACGGCTGACGGAGTTCAATCCGGCCGCCGAGCGGATGTTCGGATATGCACGGGACGAGGTACTGGAACGGCCGATGTCGGAGGTCCTCCTCCCGGACCGGGTGCGTGAGGGGCACGAGCTGGCCCGTTTCCCCGAGCCGCCCACCTCGCAGATCCTGGGGCGGCGCCTGCGGCTCCCGGCGACCCGCCGCGACGGCTCCGAGTTCACGACCGAGCTCGTCGTGATCCGGGTGCCCGAGTCCGAGCCCCCGAGCTTCATCGGGTTCATCCGGGACGTCACGGATCTGGAGGAGGCGGAGGCGCAGCTGGTCGCCGCCAAGGAGGAGGCCGAGGCCGCCTCCCGGGCGAAGACCGACTTCCTGGCGACGGTGTCGCACGAGATCCGGACCCCGATGAATGCGATCCTCGGGCTCACCGAGCTCGCGCTGGAGGGGGCGGCGACGGTCGAGCAGCGCGGGCTGCTGGAGACCGTCTTCACCAACGGGCAGGCGCTCCTCTCCCTGATCGACGACATCCTCGACGTGTCGAAGATCGAGGCGGGAGAACTCCGGATGTCGGAGAGGCCGTTCGCGGTCGCGGACGTGGCCGAGAGCGTGGTCGAGGCGCTCGGCCCGCGGGCCTTCGGAAAGGGGGTCCACCTCTCCCTGGAGCTCGGGCCGGGCTCCCCGGCTCCGCGGGTGGGGGACCCCGACCGGATCCGGCAGGTGCTCCTGAACCTGGTCTCCAACGCGGTGAAGTTCACCTCTCGGGGATGGGTTCGGGTCTCCGTGCGCCGGCAGGAGGGGGGTGATCCACCCGCAGGCGCGGACTGGATCCGCATCGAGGTCGAGGATACGGGGATCGGGCTGAGCGAGGAGGCGCAGGCCCGCGTCTTCGAGAACTTCTTCCAGGCGGACGCCTCGACGACCCGGAAGTTCGGAGGGACCGGGCTGGGACTCGGGATCGCCCGGTCGGTCGTGGAGGCCCTCGGCGGGGAGATCCAGGTGCGGAGCGAGCTCGGGGAGGGCGCGACCTTCACCGTGCGACTGCCTCTCCTTCGCGGCCCCCGGCCGTTCCCGAAGCGACGGCTCTCGGATCGCAGCTACGACGAGGTCCGCACCTTCCTCCTCGAGAGCCCCGAGAGCCCCTCGGGTTCCGAACGCCCTGCGAGTCTCGCGAATCGAGAGAGCCCCGAGGGCCCGAAGCCCCCGGACTCGCCCTCGCTCCGCGCGCTGCTGGCGCACATGGGCAACGAGCTGGAGGTCCACGAATCGCTTCCCGACCTGCTCGGTGCGATCGAGGGGCACGCGGCGGGACCGGCCGTGGTGTGCGTCGACCACGCGGCGGGGCTGCCCGCGCTCGACGCCGTCGCCGCCGCGATCCTCGCACACCCCGGTCGGGCACGAATTCAGCTGTGTGCGCTCGTTCCCCCGGGGCCGCGATCTCGATGGGTTCACGGACGCAGCCTCCCGACGGCGTATCTCACGAAGCCGCTCACGCGGCGCAAGCTCGCCCTCCCGCTCGCCCGAGCGGCCGGACAGGCCACCGCCGGGCCCGCGGGCGCCGGCGCTCGGGAGTCGAGCGACCCGGGAAGGTCGATCCTGGTCGTGGAGGACAATCGCCCCAACCAGGTCTTCATCGAGCGGCTGTTGTCGATCGCGGGGCACGTCGTCGACCTCGCGAACGACGGCGCGGAGGGCTTCGAGATGTGGAAGGCGGGTCGGTACGATCTGGTCCTCTCCGACCTGGAGATGCCCCACGTCGACGGGATCCAGCTGACTCAGCTCATCCGGGAGTTCGAGGAGGCGGAGGGACGTCGCCGAACCCCCGTCGTCGCCGTCACGGCACACGCGGTGGAGGGATTCCGGGAGCGGTGCCTGGAGGCGGGGATGGACGGCTATCTCACCAAGCCGGTCTCGCGCGACGAGCTGCTGCGGGTCGTGCGGGAGCAGGAGGTGCCCGAAGAGGAGGTGCTCCTGGTGGAGGACGATGCCGCGGCCGCACTCCTCGCGGGGCGGGTGATCTGGGCACTCCCCGGGCTGCGACCCCTGCACCTCGCCACCGGGGGGGACGCGGTCGAACGGGTTCGCGCCGGCGGACGCTGGAGGCTGGCGCTCGTGGACCTCAACCTCCCGGACATGGGAGGCCACGAGGTGGTTCGCGAGATTCGGGCGCTGGATCCGTCGAGCGTCGACGAGTTCTGGGCGCTGACGGCGCACGACGTGGCCGACGTGGAGGCCTTCTGCCGCAGCCGAGGCTTCGCGGGCGTCGTGCGGAAGCCGCTCCGCAGGGAGCGACTCGTGGAGCTGCTCGGTCTTCGCCAGACCCCGTCGACGGAGGACGAGCCCGCCGGTGAGGAGCCCCGACCCGCCGCCGTCCGCGTCTCGCCGGAGATCGCGGATCTGGTCCCGGGGTATCTGGAGCGGGTTCGACGGCGGGTGGGGGAGGCCGATGTGTCGGACCGGGAGGTGACCCGAGTTCTCGGCCACAACCTGAAGGGAACCGGGAGCGGGTACGGGTTCACCGAGCTGTCGCGCCTCGGCGCCGAGCTGGAGTCGACCTCCGTGGAGGGAGACGACCCGACGCGCCGCGCAGTCTTCGAACGGCTCGTCCGCTACCTCGACGGCGTGGAGTGGTCCGGGGAGGGCTGACTGGCAGGCCCGAGCTCGAGGGCGTCCCGCCCTGCCTTCGCCGCCCTTCGACGTCGACGGCTCACGCCGCGGAGGTTCCGGTTCGACCGTAGCGATCCTCGAGTCGAACGACGTCGTCGAGATCGGGGGTCGACGCCTCGAGGATGGCGCACTCGGTGACCGCGATCATGCGGTGGACGGTGCCGGGGGTGGTGCAGTACCCGTCGCCGGGTCGGAGGATGAGGTCCTCGAGCAACGTCTCGCTCGGACCGACCTGATAGCGCAGGACCCCCGAGAGGACGTGGATCGTCTCCTGCTTCCGTTCGTGGTACTGGAGCGACAGCGCCTCCCCGGCCGCGATGTGCAGGATCTTCCCGACGTAGCGGGTCGAGTCGGCCCAGATGAGCTCGTGGCCCCACGGCTTGTCGACCCGGCGGGCGTGGCGGACGCCCGCGACCTCTTCGGACGGTCCGCGCATCCGGGTGGCGAGGTCGAGCAGGTGCTTCAGCGGGCCTCCGTTCGGCTCGTCGGCGCCGCCGGGCACGAAGTGGGGACGCACGTCCATGATCGTCGGACGGCAGTCGCGATCGATCCGCATGAAGACGGTGGCCGCTCCCCGGATCCCCAGGAGGGTGCAGGCCCGCGTTGCGTGGGTCCGCACCTGCACCTCGCACACCTCGCTGGGCTCCGGTGTGCTCGTTCGGCGGGAGATCCAGCTGGACGCGACCGCGCCCTCGTCGTCGATCACCAGCTCGACCACCACGAGGTCGCCCCCGCGGTAGGGTTCGAGCATGCACGCGTCGGAGCCGAAGAACGCCTCGACGGTCTCCGGCTGGACCACGACGGAGGTGCCGTGATCGGCCGAGGCGAAGCGAGAACGAAGGACGGCCGGGAAGACGCGGTCCCACCCGATCTCGCCGGGGAGCGCCACGCGGCTGGTCGGCACCTCGCACCGCAGCGCCTTCAGCAGGGCCCGGCGGTCGTCCAGGCGGGCGATCAGCTCGGGGTCGGCGAAGGGGACCCGGGCCCCGTCGACCGCGCCCGCCTCGATGGCGAGCCCCAGCGCTCGTGCGGAGGCCCCACACGTCGGCACGACCCAGTCGGCTTCCACCGCGTAGGCGAGGTCACGGAGCGAGTCCGCAAACTCGGGTGCGTCGATCTCGGGAAGCGCATCGCCGAGCGAGGCGTGGATCGGGGCGTAGTCGGAGCCGCGGAGGGTGAAGGCCATCCGGGCCGGGGCGTCGTCGTGACCGATGAGAAGAACGCGCATGGGTGTGTCCGGGAGTGAGGTGGATCGACGCCCCGGGAAGGCGCAAGGCGTGTGCCGGGCTTCGGAGGGCGTCGAAACCCCGTACCTACCCGGTTTCGGGCGTCCG
>JANQLR010000065.1 GCA_028280525.1 Longimicrobiales bacterium | reverse complement strand
GGAGGTGGGACCCCCGACGGGGCCGGAGGTTACGTCCCGGGGCCGCTTCCGAGAAGGGCTTCGACCGCGAGGTCCGCGGCGAGGAGTGCCCCCTCGATGTGCCCTCCGAAGGCGGGCGAAGTCTCGGTCGAGGCCCAGTGCAGCCGCCCGTGCGTCGGGCTCCGCCAGGCGGGGTGGCCGTAGAGGTCGAAGCGATCGGGTGACGCGGGGCGGGAGGGGACCGTCCACCGCTCCCGGCTCCAGTCGACGATGTGGAGCTGCTCGGGAGACGCCGCCTGACGTCCGAAGAGGGTGACGAGCTGACGGGCGACCTGCCCCTCCGGATCTCCCGGCGCCCACTGGTCGAGCGGGGCGGCGAAGCCGAAGAGGGCGGCGGCCCTCCCGCCGGGGCCCGAGAGGTCGTGGATCTCGCGGAGCGGCCCGCGGTGACTCACCCCCGCGCCTGCGAGCCCCGCTTCTCGCCAGAAGGGGCGATCGTAGACGGCCACGACCTTCGTCGTCGCGCCCATCCACACCGGGGTCGCGGCGGCGAGGCGGGCGAGATCCTCGGGCAGAGGGGGATCGAAGTGGATCCTCTCGACGGCGAGGGCCGGGGGGAGGGCGAGGACGGCGCGGTCGGCGTGGAGCTCGATCGACGGCCCGCCGAGCTCGATGCCCGCGGGGGTCGAAGCCGTCGACCACGGCTCGGTGTCCGACCCCGTGCCCCGCACCCGAACCGACGTTACCGGAGACGTGGTGCGCACGGTGCCTTCGGGGAGGCGATTCGCGAGGGCGGTCGCGAGCGAGGCGGCACCGCCGGAGAAGCGACCGGACTCCACGTCGATGGGGTTTCCCTCCAGTCGCCGTACTCCGCGAGGGTCTTCGTAGACGGCGTCCCCGCTGCGGAACTGCGGATGGGTGTCGACGCCGAGCTCCTCGATCAGGGCGCGCACCCGTGGCTCGTTCGGCCAGAACCAGCTCGCCCCCAGGTCGATCCCCTCGTGGGAGAGCAGGCGCCCCCCGAGCCGGTCCCTCGCCTCGAGCACGGCGATGGAGCGCCCCGCTGCGACGAGCCGGTCCGCCACGCGCAGCCCCGCGATCCCGGCGCCGACGACGGCGACGTCCACCCGATTCACGTCGCCCGAACCCGCCCCGAGCGATGCCCGTTCCGAGGGTCGGAGCGGGGCCGCCCCGCGCTGGTCAGAAGCTCGTCTGAATCACGTTCAGGACGTTCAGCAAGCGGTCGTAGATCACGAAGATCACGATCGGCGGCGCGACGAAGCGCAGGAAGAAGAAGACGATCGGGAGGAGCGCCCGGAAGAGCGGCGTCGCTCCGCGCTCCAGCTCCGTGCGCGCATCCTTCCAGACGTATCCGACCAGGATCGCCATCCCGAGCCCGCCGATCATCAGGAGGAGTTCGCCGGCGATGGCGTCGATGAGCCCGAGGATGTCGGTGTCCCACGCCGAGGCGAGCCCGAGGACCGCGATCAGCGAGCCTGCCGCCAGCGCCGCCTTCTTCCGCTCCCACCCGAACTCGTCGATCACCGAGGCGACCACGACCTCCAGGAGCGAGATCGCCGAGGTCACCGCACCGACGAGGAGGGCCAGGAAGAAGAGCGAGCCGACGATCCGGCCGGCCGGCATCGAGGCGAAGGCGCCGGGGAGAGCGATGAAGAGCGCCCCCACGGTCGACTCCGAGACGTCGTTCTGAAGCCCGAGGGCGAAGACGATCGGGAAGACGACGAGCCCGGCGATGAAGGCGACCCCGAAGTCCGCCAGCGAGATGACAGCCGCCTCGCGGTTCAGGTTCTCGTCCTTCGACAGGTAGGAGGCGAAGGTCAGCATCGCCCCCATCCCGAGCGAGAGCGAGAAGAAGGCCTGCGCCGCAGCCGAGGCGAAGGTCGGTCCGTCGAGGATGTCACTCCAGCTCGGGGTCAGGTAGTACGCGTAGCCCTCGCCCGCGCCGTCGAGCGTCGACGCCCAGATCGCGAGCCCGACGAGGATGACGAAGAGCGCCGGCATCATGATCGACGAGGCGCGCTCGATCCCCTTCTCGACCCCCTTCGTGACGATGAGGATCGTCACGACCATGAAGCCGAGGTGGAAGAGCGCTGCGGTGGGTCCGGCCGAGATCTCCCCGAAGTACGCCCCGGCGTCCGCGGGGAAGCCCCCGGTGATCGCCTGGAAGGAGTAGCGGACCACCCACCCGGCGATGACCGAGTAGTAGGAGAGGATCAGGAGACCGGCCGAGACGTAGACGAAGCCCATCGGTGCCCACGCCGGGCCGCCCGCCTTCTTGAGCGCGCCGATCGGAGAGAGTCGGCCGGCGCGCCCCGCCGCCATCTCGGCGAGCATGATCGGGATCCCGATCAGGAGGGTCAGGACGATGTAGAGGAAGACGAAGGCCGCCCCGCCCCCCTCGGCCGCCGTGTAGCTGAAGCGCCACATGTTGCCGAGCCCGACGGCGCTCCCGACGGCGGCGAGGACGAACCCGAGGCGGGTGCCGAACACCTCGCGGTCCATGGTGTCGGCCTGATGCTTCTCGATTTCCTGCTGGAAGTTCGCCACGGCGATCCTGCCCGCCCGATGTGGGTATCGTCCGAGCCCTCTCGACCTGCGGGGGCTCGCGAGCCGGGTATTTGACCGCGAAACGAACCACGCGTCAAGCGACAGGAAGCATGATTTCGTACACCGTCTACAAGGTCATTCACTACATCGGGATCTTCGGCGCGGTGGGGGCGCTCGTCGCCCTTCTCGCCCGGATCGGACTGATCGAGGCGTCGCCGGGCGCGACCGATCCGTGGCGCCGGCGTCTGGTCGCGCTGCACGGAACGGGGCTCTTCCTCGTCCTTCTCGGTGGATTCGGGATGCTCGCCCGACTCGAGATCACGCACGGCCTCGGTCTGCCCGGATGGATCTGGGCGAAGCTGGTCCTCTGGGGCGGGCTGGCAATCTTCGTCACCGTGGGGAAGCGGGCTCCCCAGCTCGCGGGTTGGCTGACGCTGCTGGCGCCGATCTTCGCGATTCTGGCCGGGACGATCGCGCACACGAAGCCCTTCTGAGGCGAGAAGCCCCACCGCGGTCGCGAGCGTGGGCGACCCATGATTCGGTGCGTCGGGGGGTCGCGAGCGTCGCGAGCCGGAGGGACGGGCGCTACGGACGTCGGGTCGACGACAACCGGGGATCGCCGACCGGGAGGTAGACCACCGTGTTCGGGGTCCGCATCAGCACCTCGACCTCGATCAACGAGGTGAGGAGCCCCTCGGGGAGGTCCGCCGCCTTGATCGGCCGCGCCAGGAGCACCGGGCCCGGCCGCTCGCGCCACGCCTCGGCGAAGGCGTCGAAGTCCTCGCCGTAGATCGGAAGGCTCCGGGCCGAGCGGCCCACGCGGAAGGCGACAAGGTGCGCCTCGTTCGAGTAGAGGAAGTGGTCTTCCTCCGTCTCCGCAGCGACCCAGCGCAGTCCGGCGTCCTGAGGCCACACCGTCGCCGTGTAGAACCGTCCCTGCGCCTGGAAGAAGGGGACGAAGCCGGCGGCGTCGCGAAGTGCCACCACCTGCCCGGCGGCCAGCAGTGCCATCGCGGCAACCCCAAGGAGCCGTGTCGACCGGTGGGCGACGAGGCGGCCCACCGCGACGGCGATGGCGAGCGTCCCGAGGAGGAGAACCGGGGCGAAGATCCGGTCGTCGAACTGGATGCGCGGGTCGGCGAAGAGGCGGCTGGCGACGACGACTGCGATCCAGAGGAGGGCGAAGATCGCGGCGTGGAGGAGGGCGCGAGGGAGGAGGTCGGCGGACGAGAGGGAGAGACCGGCCCGTCGCCGTATCGCGAGGGCCCATCCCGCCATTCCACCGCCCACGACCCCCAACAGCACCAGTCCCCCGAGCGAACC
>JANQLR010000216.1 GCA_028280525.1 Longimicrobiales bacterium | reverse complement strand
GTCGGGTCAGCGCGCGCGGTTCGGGGTCATGGATTCCGCCAGCGACGATGCCTCCGCCTCCGCCTTCTCGATCAAGGCGTTCAGCGCGTTCCCCGTGATCCCCAGCGCCGACGCGCAGTGCTCCCTGAAGGTGGCCAGGTCGTCGGCGGGATCCGAGTGCCGGACCCTCGAGGCCGCCGTCACGGCGATCGGAGCCTGCCCGCCGTCGCGGTGATGGTCGGCGATCCCCGTGATGAGCGCCTCGGGAAGGTCCCAGGATTCAGCCATCATGGCGCCGATCTCGGCGTGGTCGAACCCGAACTCCTCCCGCTCCACTTCGCAGAGACTCACCTCGGCAGCGTTGCCGGCGCTCCGGTAGAGAGGCACGTACCGGTCCGGGAAGGCGGCGGCGAGCACGGGGACGGCCATGTCCTGAAGGAGCCCTGCAGTGAAGGCCTCCACGGCGCCGGAACGGTTCAGGGTGCCCGAGAGATCCCGGGCGAGACAGGCGCGCTGTGCCGAGGTCTTCCAGAACCTGCGAAGGTCGATGGGCCCGTCGTCGGGGAGCGCGTCGGCCACTGCAGCGGCCAGGACGAGCGCCTCCACCCGGGACCGTCCCAGGAGCGAGACCGCGAAGGCGACGGTGTCCGCCGGTTGCCGGAGACCGAAGGCGGCCGAGTTCACGGTCCGGAGGATCTGGACGCTCAACCCCGGGTCCGCCACGAGCCGCGCGGCGATCTCCGACAGCTCCGCGTCCTCGCGCAGCAGACTCAGCGTGCCCACGGCGGCGGCCGGGAAGCTCGGGAGCTCGTAGCTGCCGATGCGAGATTTCAGCTCGGCCCTGGGGTCGCGCCTGCGCGTCCAACGGAACACCTAGTCCGCCCTCCGAGCCATCTTGTTCGCGAAGATGGAGATGAGGCCGCCGAGCATCATGTACCCCAGCCCCACCTCGGCGAGGACGAGGATTTGCCCCATCGACGAGGTGGGCAGGATGTCGCCGTACCCCAGCGTGGTGAGCGTGACGACGCTGAAGTAGTAGTAGGTGAGGGCGCTGGGGGCGTGGCGACCCAGCTCCACACCGACCCAGGCGTACGCGGCGGCGAACACCGACGCCATCAGGGAAATCATGATCAGCCACCGGCCGACGCTGCGGCCGCAGTCGCTGGTCGCCCACCAGATCCAGTAGAGGATCCGCTGGAGCCGCCCGGAGTGCCGGAACTCGTGGATGTAGTTCTCGTCGGCCACGTACCGTTGGAGCCGGTAGGCACCGGTGAAGTTGATGTCCCGGAGATCCGCGCCGAACCACTCCGCGGAGCGGTATCCCTTCACCTGCTGGAGCTTTGCGGACCGCAGGTCCGCCTCGTCGAAGGAGGCGCCCGACACGTCGCACCCGCTGAGCTCCGCGCCCCGCAGGTCGGCGGTGTGGAGATCGGCGTTTCGGAGATCCGACTCCCGCATGCGGGAGTCACGAAAGACGGCGCAGGTCAGCGTCGCGCCGGCGAGCGTCGCCCCGGTGAGGACCGCGTGGGTGAAGTCGGTCTCGAAGGCCTTCGCCCCGGTCAGATCGGCCATCCCGAGTCCTGCGCCCACGAGTCGAGCGTGCTGCAGATTCGCTCCCCGAAGACTCGCTCCGGAGAGCTCGGCCCCGGAGAGGTCGGCTCCCCGCAGCGATGCACCGTCCAGGCACGCCTTGAAGAGACGGACGCCCGCGAGGGAGGCTCCGTCGAGGTGGGCGCCGCTGAGGTCGATCCCCGCGAGGTCGTCTCGCCCCGCCAGCGCCGAGGCGAGTGCGGGACCGGCGAGCACGCGCTCCCGCGCCCGCTCGGCGAGCACCGATGGGTCCAGGAGGGTGGATCCGGTTTTCGAGGTTTCCGAAGGCACGGTCAGATGGGGGCGGGGAGTCCTCCGGGCGGTGACCCGGACGTCAATCCCTAGATTCGGCCGGGTCGAACGTCGGGATGAGCGCGGCCCTCGTACCCTCGGGTGACCCTGCCCGTTGACCTAATCCGTTTAGGCTACGACCATTGTCCTAATCCATTTAGGCCAACACTCGCAACGGACGACTCCATGGACGTTCTTCAGGGCACGCTCGAACTCCTCATCCTGGAGACGCTCGCAGCCGCGCAGGAGCTGCACGGCTTCGGGATTCTCGACTGGATTCGCGAGTCGACCGAGGGTGATCTCCAGATCGAGGAGGGGGCGCTCTACCCCGCGCTGCATCGCATGCAGAAGCGCGGACTGCTGGCCTCGACCTGGGGGATCAGCAGCAAGGGCCGCCGGGCCAGGTACTACTGCCTGACCGACGCCGGTCGGGAGGCGCTCGCCGGCGAGCGTGCGCGCTGGAAGCGCTACGTCTCGGCCGTCGAGCAGATCGCGACCAGCGGCCGGGGCTGACCGGTGAGGAGCCACGATCCCATCGAACGTCGGCTCCCCCTCTTCTCCCAGACCGAGAACGACGGGATCGACTGGGAACTGCAGCACCACCTGCTCGAGACCGCGGATCGGCTCGTGGAGGAGGGGTGGACACCGGACGCTGCCCGAGCGGAGGCCGAGCGACGCTTCGGGAGTGTGGCGGGGCGGAAGCAGGAACTGAAGAAGATTGGACGGACGACGACGGGAGGGGACGGGATGATGGAGTGGTTCGCGGGGGAGGTGCGGGGCTGGACCGGGGCTGCGCGCCGGCTGGTGAGGTCGCCGGGACCGACGGGGGTCATCGTCGGCAGCTTGGCGCTCGCGATGGCGACGGCGCTGACGACGTGGGCGGTGGTGTACGGCATCATGCTGGAACCGGCGCCGTATGCGGACCCGGGCGGGATCGTGGAGGTGGATGCGTCGGACGAGCCGGAACGGTACTGGACCCGCTACCTCGGACCGGCGACCGCCGGGAGCTGGTCGGAGGCCGGTCTGTTCACCCACGCCGGCCTGCACTCGAGCTTCGACGTTGCGCGCACCGATCGCGGCCAGGCGGAGAGCGTCTCCATCCGTGGCCTCACCGCCGGGGCCGAGGCGGCGCTCGGCGTCGAGCCGGTCCGAGGGCGGGCCTTCGCAGCGGAGGAGTTCGCGCGGAGCGCTCCGGTCGCGATCGCCACCTGGGACTACGCGGTCCGTCTCGAGCGAGAGGGGTGGTCGCTCGGAGATCCGATCACGATCGACGAGATCGAGGTTGCGGTCATCGGCGTGATGCCGCGGGACTTCCGCTTCCCGATGCGCTTCGGCGCGCCCCTCTTCGTCCCGATGTCCGATGCGCTCGAGGCGTTGGGCAGGACGGGCCGGTACGGCGAACTCGTGGCCCGCATCCCGGAGGGACGCACGATCGAATCGGTCCAGACGCAGGCGGACGAACTGCGCCCGGTGCTCGTCGAACGGCTCGACAACGCGAAGCTGGCCTGGATCAAGCTCAACAGCATCGAACGCCGGTACTGGAGTCGGGGGGTGCGATCCGCGCTCATCCTGGTGGGGCTGGCCGTGGCTGCCCTCGTCCTGATCGCCATCGCCAATGCCTCGCTTCTGACCTCGATCCGGGCGGCGGATCGGCGCAGGGAGACGCAGGTCATGCGGGCGCTCGGAGCCTCCCGCGGCACGCTCCTCGTCCGGTGGTGGCGCGAGGCCGCGCTCCTCGGGCTCGCGGCGATCGTCGCCGCGACCCTCGCGACTCAGGGGATGCTGGGGTTGGTCCCCAGCCTCCTCCCGCGGTCCGTCGCCTTCATGGCGCCGAATCGGTTCGTACTCGACCCCAGGGTGTTGGCGATGGGACTCGCGGCGATCGGTGTGTTCACCGCGGCCCTCTCCGTCGTCCCCGCCTTCTTCCTCTCCGGCGATCGGCTGGTGGGTGGTGCGACCGGCGACCGGCGCCACTCGGACGGCCGGGGTGCACGCCGACTCCGCTCCGGGCTGCTCTCCGCTCAGGTGGCCCTCAGCTTCGTGCTCCTCATCGGCGCCACGCTGGTGTTGCGCAGCTACGTGGGCCTGAACGCGACCGATGTCGGATACGACGTCGATCACACCGCCAGCCTGATGATCGACCCGACTCCGGCTCGCTACCCCGACCCCGAGAGCCAGCGGGTGCTGATGAGTCGCATCCTCCGCGAACTCGAGGCGATCCCGGGGGTCGACGCGGTCGCGCCGACGATCGCGGGCATCTCCTTCGGCTACGACCTTCTCGACTCCAACGGCGAGTCGATGGGTCTGGAGCCGGACATCGTCCCCTACCTGGAGGTCTACGACGACGGACCGAATGCGATGGGCGTTCGACTCGTCGCCGGACGGTGGTTCGAGCCCGGGGATGCCGGCTCCAACGGAATCATCATCGACCGAGCGTGGGCGGATCTCGCCTTCGGTTCGGCGGAGTCGGCGGTGGGGGCCTACGGACCTCTGTGGGCGGAGGGAGACCCCGTGCGGATCGTCGGGGTTGCCGACGATCTGCGGCTCGAGAGCCCCGATGATCGCAGCGGTCGATTCGATCGGGTCCTGGCCGCCTCACGCGACGAGAGGGTGATTACCTCGCTGGCGATTCGGGTGGCACCGGGCGTTCCCGTGCCGATCGCGGAGATCCGGGAGGCGGTAGGGAGGGTCGATCCCGCTCAGCCCATCGGGCAGCTTCGAACCGGGCGCGATGCGCTCGCGGACGACCTCTCGACCGACCGCTTCCTGAGTTGGATGCTCGCCTCCCTCGCCGCCATGGCTCTGATGCTCGCGCTCATCGGCCTGCAGGCGGGGGCGGCGTACGGCGTCCAGCAACGCCGCCGGGAGATCGGCATCCGGCTGGCGATCGGAGCGGAACCCGGAGCCGTGCGCAGAGGCGTCCTTCGACAGACCGGCGCGGTGGCCGCCCTCGGGGTCGTCATCGGGGCGCTGATCGCCTTCCGGGCCACCGGCACGATTGCCGAGAACCTGTACGGCATCGACGCACGCGACCCCCTGACCTTCGCGGCAGTCCCGATTCTCCTGGTCGGAGCGTCGCTGCTGGGGGCGTTGGGGCCGGCACTTCGAGCGACCCGGGTCGACCCGGCGAGGGTGCTGCGGGAGGAATAGCGGGAGGCGCGTCCGTCCAACCGGGTGGAAACGAACGCGCACACCAGCTTGGAGGGTCGGATGATCCAGGGCACCATCGGTATCGACCCGTCGGGTGGGGACGTCGACGTAGAGATCTCCAGCGGCTACGCGCTCGCTGGATCCTACCAGATGATGGTCCTGCCGGACGGGCTGAAGAACCCCATGGAGGGGGACTTCCTCTTCGCGGGCGACGACCGCTTCGAGCTGGGCCCTGCGGCCGACCTCGTCGGCCAGACGGTGCGGGCACAGGGCCTGATCGCCAACCCGGACGGAACCGGGCGCTTCGCCATCACGGTACGGATCTACCAGGGGGGCGAGGAGGTGGGCTCGTTGATCTCGGAGGGGTCGATGAACCGTCACGCCCTCGCCTTCCTGATCTACGTGGATCTGGGTGAGGAGGCGGCATGAAGCTCTTCACGCTCGGGCTCTGCGCGACGATCTGTGGCTTCATCGCGCTTCCCGTCACGGCTCAGGAGGAGGAACGGTCGGACTCGCTCGCCTCGAGGTTCCGACTCGAGTTCGCCGTGCCACAGTCCCCGGCCTTCAACCTCCTGGGGACCGAGCCGAGCAACATCCTGCGCCCCGGAGACATCAACGAACTCGCGGTCGCCGTTTCGAACCTGACGGGTGACGGACTGGCGATCCCCAGGAGCTTCGCAGCCGAGTTCGCGCCGGCCTTGTTGATCGGCGGGCGCAACCTGACGATCGACCGTTACCAGGCACGTGCGGCGCTGTACCGAACGCGCATCTCTCTGGCGACTCGGCGCTCCGACGATGCATCGCCCGCCTCCAGTGTGGGTTGGGGGATCCGGACTGCACTGATCGATCGTGGTGACCTGCGCGGAAGCGAGGTCGCAGGCCAGTTGCTCGACAGCCTCGACCTCCGCCGTTTGGAGGCAGTTCGAGACTCGATCAGAACCGCCGCCGGTATCCTCCGCGATGCAGTCCACCCGATCGCGCGGGCGGCGGATCGATTGGCGAACATCATCGTGAATGACAGCATGGGCGTGCGGGATGGCGTCATCGATACCCTCGTGGCATCCCTGCCGGAAGCCGACGACCGTGCGAGGCTGCGGAGCTTCCTGGAGAATCTCGAGTCTCCCGGTTTCGACGCGCTGGTACGGAAGAGGATCCGGGAACACGAAGAGAGGAACTGGAACGCCGGCATCCTGGAGGTGGCCTACGCGGGCCGCGCGGAAGCCGCGGACTCGACCGGAACGGGGCTGGCCGTCCAGGAGCATGCGTTCTGGGCGACCGGTGGACTGCGAGCGGGAAGCTGGGGTCAGCTTCTGATCGGCACTCAGGTCGGCGCGGTACGCGACTCGTTGTCCGGGGACTTCGAGGCCAAGGCCGCTCTCGGCTCGCGGCTCTACATGGGCGGGAACCGCACCAAGGCGTTCGTCGAGGTCGAGGGTGAGTTTCAGGACTCTCAGCGCCCCGTCTTCCTTCTGAACTCCGGCGCGGAGGTCCGACCGCCGTTCGGAGGTTGGGTGACCTTCTCCCTCGGGGTGGAGCGGAACCGACTGACTCGCGACTCCGACCTGAGGACCGACTTCGCCTACGGTCTTCCGGTGGGGCTCTTCGGCGGGAGCTAGACCCGCCGCAGCCCACCCCCCCGCCCCCTCCAACGTATGGAGGGTGGCCACCCAAGGGGGGCGAAAGAAGGGCGGGATCGGCCACCTCGACCGATCCCGCCCCATCCTTCCCCTCGGGCCGCTCCAGGCGGCCCTCCTCCTACCTCACCTCGGCGCCGGCACCGGCGTCGTCTCATCCCACGGATCGAGCGGCTCCATCCCCCGCCGCTCTAGCTCCGCGTTCACCGCCGCCATCTCGTTGGCCCACACCGCGTCGAGCGCGGTCGTGAAGCCCGCGAGGCGCTCGACCATGATGTCGAAGACCTCGTACATCCCGGTCGTCGGACGGCCGTCTCCCCGCTCGACCATCGACAGCAGGTTCGCCAGGCGGTTGTTCACCTTGATCGGGAAGTTGAGCGGGTCCTGCCCGGCACGGTTTCGGACCTGGTAGATGTTCGCCTCGATCTCGGATGCCGTGGTCACCAGGCGGTCGGCGGCTTCGCGCAGCGCGGGATCATCGTCCTCTTCGAGCCGCTGCTCGAGCTGGTGCTTCATTCGCCGGATCGCGATGACCGCACCATTCGCCTCGTTGACCTTCTCGCGGATCTGGATCGCGAAGTCGTACTGCGCCTGCAGGTCCTCCTGGCTGACGTCGGTGATCCACGGATTCCGCTCGACGCGGATCGTGGTCTCGTCGGTGAGGCCGTCGGCGGTCAGACGCACGGTGTACTCCCCCGGCGGAACGGTCGGCGACATGGTGCGCACGCCCCAGAGGATCATCCCGGGGAAGCTCGCGGCCGGCTGCGTCCGCAGGTCCCAGCTCAGCCGGTTGAGTCCCGCCTCGACCTCGAGGGCCGGTCCCTGCCAGCGGTCGCGCTCCTCGCCCTCGACCGCCGTCTCGAAGGTCCGGAGGACCTCGCCGTCACCGGAGAGGATCTCGAGCTTGGCCTCCTCGGGTTCCGAGGCGAGCCAGAAGGAGAGCATCGCACCGTTCGCGGTCCGATGGGCGGTTGCCGGCTCGAAGAGCTTCAGCGGCTGGTCCTCCATCCCGGGCTGCCACTGGCGGAGCGCCGCGACGTTGTCGAGCACCCAGAAGCCGCGGCCGTGGCTCGCGATCGCAATCTCGTCGTCCTCGACCACGAGGCTCACCGCCGGCACGTCCGGGAAGCCGTTGTTCAGCCTCTCCCAGCTCGCACCGTCGTCGTACGAGAGGAAGACGCCCCGCTGCGTGGCCGCGTAGAGCATCCCGCGCCGCGTCGGGTCCTCGCGCACGGCGTGGACGTAGGCGCCCATGGGGATCCCGTCGACGATCTTCGTCCACGTCTCGCCGTAGTCGTTCGTCTTCCAGATGTACGGAGCGCGGTCGTCGAGGAGGGGGCGGCGGACGGAGGCGTACGCGGTCCCGGCGTCGAAGGCGGACGCGTCGATCAGCGTGACCCGCCCGAACTCCGGCATGTCGTCCGGGGTGACGTTCGTCCACGTCGACCCGCCGTCTCGCGTCACATGGATGAGCCCGTCGTCGGAGCCGGTCCAGATGACGTCCATGTCGACCTTCCCCGGGCCCACGGCAAAGATCGTCGCGTAGACCTCGGGGCCGTTCATGTCGCCGGTGATCGGGCCGCCCGTGCGCTGGAGCGTCGACGGGTCCGCGCGGGTGAGATCCGGCGAGAGCTGATCCCAGCTGTTGCCGCCGTCCGTCGTCCGCCAGAGTCGGTTCGAGGATGCGTAGAGCGTGTTCGGATCGAGGGGGCTGAAGAGGATCGGGAAGGTCCACTGCCACCGCTCGACCATGTCGATCGCCGGTTCGCCGGAGTAGAACCACGGGTACGGGTTCACCTCGCGCGAGGTCCCGAGACGCTTGTTGAACTTGTCGATGTAGCGACCGTTGTTCGTCCCCGAGTAGAAGACGTCCACGTCCTTCGGATCGGGGGCGATGTAGCCGGGCTCACCGCCGCCGGCTCGGTAGGCCACATTCATCGACCCGCGCGTCAGATCGGCCCCGCGCGCGCCTCCGAAGAAGCGGTTCCGATTCCAGTCCATCGGCAGGCAGAGCGTCGAGTTGTCCTGCTGCGATCCGCAGACGTGGAAGACGGTGTGGTGCGTGTTCACCACGTGGTAGAACTGCGCCGTCGAGAACTCCTGGTCGGTCCACTGCGCGCCGGTCTCGTAGCTGACCGCGCCGCCGCCGTCGTTCGCGACGACGAGGTGCGACGGATCCTCCGGGCTGATCCACAGGTCGTGGAAGTCGCCGTGCGTGCCGTTGTTGATGCGCTCGTAGGTCTCGCCGCCGTCCTCCGAGCGGAAGAAGGAGGTGTTCTGCATGTAGACGACGTCCTCGTCGAAGTGGTCGGCGAAGACGTGCGTGTAGTAGAAGGCGCGCTGACGGATGGCGCGGTCGTCATTGACCAGCTCCCAGCTCTCCCCGCCGTCATCCGAGCGGAAGAGCCCGCCGTCCGCGTGCTCGAAGAGGGCGTAGACGCGGTCGGGGTTCGCCCCGGAGACCGCGAGGCCGATCCGCCCCACGACGCCATCCTCCGGCATCCCCGGGGCGCGCGTGAGCTCGGTCCACGTCTCCCCGCCGTCGGTCGACTTGAACATCCCCGACCCGGGGCCGCCGGACGACATCTGGTACTCCTTTCGGTACGCCTCCCAGAGCGCGGCGTAGATCACGTCGGGGTTCGACGGATCGAGGACGAGGTCGATCGCGCCGGTTCGCTCGTCGCGGAAGAGGATTCGCTCCCAGCTGTCGCCGCCGTCGGTCGACTTGTAGACGCCGCGCTCCTCGCTCGGGACCGAGTACTTCCCGAAGAGCGCCGCGTAGACGATGTCGGGGTTGTCGGGGTGGACGCGGATCTTCGAGATCGCATCGACCTCCTCGAAGCCGATGTGGTCCCAGCTGTCTCCCCCGTCCCGCGACCGGTAGATCCCGTCGCCCGGCATGATGTTGCCGCGAATGCACGTCTCCCCCATGCCGATGAAGACGAGGTCCGGGTTCGTCGTGCTGACCGCGACCGCGCCGACCGACGCCGACGTGACCTGGAAGTCGGTGACCGGGTGCCAGTCGTCGCCCCCGTTCGTCGTCTTCCAGAGCCCGCCGCCGGTTGCGCCGAAGTACGCCTCGTTGGGTCGACCGGGAACCCCGCTCACCGCGATCGAACGCCCGCCGCGATCCGGTCCGACGTTGCGCCACTCGTAGCCGTCGAGGAGCGACTCGGGCAGCTCGAGGTCGGCCCATCGGTCCCCGCCGGTCGCCTCCGCCGCGTGCATGGGACCGCCGCCGGGCTGCGCCCGGAGCGGGGGTGGTGCGTCGGAGTTGGACTGGGCGGCGAGGGGAATCGCCACGAGGGCGGCGAGCGCCGTGAGGGGCGCCGGGAACGAGAGCGTACACCGAAGGCGAGCGAGCGCGCGCGACATCGAACCGTCCTGTCTACAGGGAAGGGGAGGACGGCGAATGTACGGGCGGACGTTGCCCGGCGCAGTGAGGGCGGAACGACACGAGGGCGGCGCCACCACACCGGGAGACGCCGCCCTCGAAACAGGCCCGTGGGCCCGTCCGGTCAGCCGCCGATCACGTCACGTCGAAGCGGTCGAGCATCATGACCTTGTCCCACGCCGCCACGAAGTCGTGCACGAACTGCTCGTGCGCGTCGTCCGCACCGTAGACCTCGGCGATCCCGCGCAGCTGCGAGTTCGAGCCGAAGATCAGGTCGGCGCGGGTGGCGGTGTACCTCAGGTCGCCGGTGGCGCGATCGCGCCCCTCGAAGGTCCGCTCCTCGGCGTCGGTCGGCTCCCACTTCGTGCCCATGTCGAGGAGGTTCACGAAGAAGTCGTTCGTGAGCTGCTCCGGGCGATCGGTGAGGACGCCGTGCTTCGACTGCTCGAAGTTCGCGTTCAGCACCCGCATCCCCCCGACGAGGACGGTCATCTCCGGCCCGCTCAGCGTGAGGAGCTGCGCCCTGTCGACGAGGTGCTCCTCCGTCTTGAGCGGAAGGACGGCCGACTCGTAGTTCCGGAAGCCGTCGGCGACCGGCTGGAGCCAGCGGAAGGAGTCCGCGTCGGTCATCTCGTCGGTGGCGTCGGTCCGGCCCGGGGTGAAGGGGACCTCCACCGGAACGCCGGCGTCCTTCGCCGCCTTCTCGACCGCGGCGCACCCGCCGAGGATGATCAGGTCCGCCATCGAGATCTTCCTGCCGCTCCCGTTCTGCGACGCCTCGAACTCGCTCTGAATGGTCTCGAGGACCTCGAAGACCTTCTGCAGACGACCGGGCTGGTTGACCGTCCAGTCCTTCTGCGGCGCCAGGCGGATCCGACCGCCGTTCGCTCCGCCCCGACGGTCCGAGTCGCGGTAGGTCGAGGCGGACGCCCACGCCGTCGAGACGAGGTGCCCGATCGAGAGGCCGGAGTCGAGGATCTTCGCCTTGAGGGCGGCGATGTCGTCGGCGTCGACCAGCTCGTGATCGACCGCGGGAATGGGATCCTGCCAGAGGAGATCCTCGGAGGGAATCTCCGCGCCCAGGTAGCGCGACTTCGGTCCGAGATCGCGGTGCGTGAGCTTGAACCACGCCTTGGCGAACTGCTCGCGGAAGTAGTCGAAGTCCTCGTGGAAGCGCTTCGAGATCTTCAGGTACTCCGGGTCCTCCATCATGGCGATGTCGGTCGTCGCCATGACCGGAGCGTGTCGGACGTTCGGGTCGTGCGCGTCCGGCACGGCGTCGGCGGAGGCGCCGTCCTTCGGGGCCCACTGCCAGGCGCCGGCGGGGCTCTTCGTCAGCTCCCACTCGTGGCCGAAGAGGGTGTCGTAGTACCCGTTGTCCCACTTCGTCGGATCGGGCGTCCAGGCACCCTCGAGGCCGGAGGTGATCGTGTCGACTCCGTGCCCCGACCTGTAGTCCGACGTCCAGCCGAAGCCCTGCTCCTGGATCGCGGCCGCCTCGGGCTCGGCGCCCTGGTGCGACCCCGGACCGGCGCCGTGCATCTTCCCGAAGGTGTGCCCCCCGGCGATCAGCGCGACGGTCTCCTCGTCGTTCATCGCCATCCGGCCGAAGGTGACGCGGATGTCGTGCGCGGCGGCCATCGGATCGGGCTTCCCGTCCGGCCCCTGCGGGTCCACGTAGATGAGCCCCATCTCGGAGGCCCCGAGCGGCACCTCGAGCTCGCGCTCCTCGCTGAAGCGCTCCTGCACGAAGTCGGGCCCGTGGAAGTTGTCTTCGCGGCCCCAGTAGATGTCGATCTCCGGCTCGTAGCGGTCCTCACGGCCGCCGGCGAAGCCGAAGGTCTCGAAGCCCATCGACTCCATCGCGCAGTCGCCGACGAAGATGATGAGGTCGGCCCACGAGATCTTCCGCCCGTACTTCTTCTTGATCGGCCAGAGGAGCCGGCGCGCCTTGTCCAGGTTCCCGTTGTCCGGCCACGAGTTGAGGGGCGCGAAGCGGATCGTCCCGGAGGAGGAGCCGCCGCGGCCGTCCGTCAGCCGGTAGGTCCCGGCCGAGTGCCAGGCGAGGCGGATGAAGAAGGGGCCGTAGTGCCCGTAGTCGGCCGGCCACCACTCCTGCGAGTCGGTCATCAGCTCGAAGAGGTCCTTCCGGAGCTCCTGCAGATCGAGCTTCGCGAACTCCGCCGCGTAGTCGAAGTCGTCCGCCATCGGGTTCGACACCGGCTGATTCTGGTGGAGCATGTCGAGCTTGAGGCGGTTCGGCCACCAGTCCCGGTTGGTGCGTCCTTCGAGCGACCCCTGTCCGGGGGCGCCGTGGATGACGGGGCACTTGCCCGCCTTCGGTCCGGTCTCTTCAGCCATGATCTGCAGTCCGTGGGAAGTTCGAGTTCGAGTTCGACCCGGGGGTCGGGGGGTCCGGAGAGTCGGTGGCCCGGGCTTCTGGCTACTCCGCGACCTCGTCGGGGTGCCGCGGAGTCCCGAACCGGTGGGCAGAGCGCACCCCTTCGATCCGGGCCGCTACGCTACCGGAATCGACAGGGACGATCAACGGTCCGATATTGGTCGCTGTATTCGACTCTATCGATCAATCGACCCATGCTGTCCGACGCGCTCCAACGACTGTCCCTTCGAGATCTCCGGGCGATCTCCGTCCTGGCCCGGACGCTCCACTTCGGTCGGGCGGCGGAGGCGTGCGGGATGGCGCAGTCGTCGCTTTCGGCGCTGGTGCGCCGCTTCGAGGCCGCCGTCGGGTGCACCGTCTTCTCGCGCACCTCCCGCCGCGTCGAGCTGTCGCCGGAGGGCGTCTTCATCCTGGAGACGGTGGACCGCGTCCTCCTCGAGTCCGCTGCGCTGACCCCCGAGTCCGACGAGGGCGAGTCGGTCACGGGATACGTCCGCCTCGGGGCGATCCCCACCCTCGGACCCTACCTCTTTCCCTCGCTCCTCCCGCCGCTGATCGACGCCTTTCCCGAGGCCCGCTACCTCCTGACCGAGGCGCTGACGGAGCAGCTGATCGGTGCGCTGCAGGCGGACCGCCTGGACGCCGCGATCCTGTCCCTCCCCGTCGGCGACCACGGCCTGGAGCAGACCCCGCTCTTCGAGGAGGAGCTCGTGCTCGCCCTCCCGGCCGCGCACCCCCTCGCCGCCGCACCGCACGTCGCCCGCGACGATGTCCCCGCGGGCGAGGTCATCCTGATGGAGCACGGGCACTGCCTTCGGGACAACACGCTTCAGGTCTGCGGAGGCGTCGGGAGCGTCGTCCCGGCCCACGCGACCGGGGTCGAGACCCTCCTCGGGATGGTGGCCGCCGGAGTCGGGTGCGCAGTGGTACCGTCGCTCGCGGCGCGGATCCCCCGAGCGCTCTCGGAGCGGGTGGCGTGGCGGCGGATTCACGACCCGACCCCGACCCGCACGATCGGAGTCGCCTTCCGCCCGTCGACGCCGAGCGCTCGGCGCGTGCGCCGGCTCCTCGAGGTCATTCGTTCGACGCGTCTGGAGACGGACTTCTCCTCGTGAGCGGGGGTCGGTAGGATCCGCCATGCAGAGCTCCCACCCTCCGATCCTCGTCGTGGGCGCGGGTCCCTCGGGCCTCATGGCCGGGGCGGCGCTTCGGCGGCGGGGACTCCCCTGCCGGATCGTCGATGCCGGGCGGAAGCCGGGCGGCATCTGGGACATCGACCGGGAGCGGACGCCGATGTACGAGTCGGCACACTTCATCTCCTCGCGGTCGGTGTCGGGCCTCCCCGACTTCCCGATGCCGGAGACGTACCCCGACTACCCCTCGCACGACCGGATTCAGGCGTACATCGAGTCGTACGCGACCCACCACGACCTCGTGGACCACATCACCTTCGGCGTGCGCGTGGAGGAGGCGACGCGGGTGGGGGAGGGGCGCTGGCGCGTCCGTCTCGACTCGGGGGAGGAGATCGAGGCCTCGGCGCTGGTGGTCGCGACGGGGATGACCTGGTACCCGCGCATGCCGGAGCTGGCCGGCCGCTTCGAGGGGGAGGAGATGCACTCCTTCGACTACCGCTCCCCCGACCTCTTCTCGGGCAAGCGGGTCCTGGTCGTCGGGGGCGGGAACTCGGGTGTCGACATCGCCTGCGACGCGGCCCGCCACGCGCGCTCCGCCCGGATCAGTCTCCGCCGTGGCTATCACTTCATCCCCAAACACATCTTCGGGGTGCCCGCGGACGTCTTCGCGCACTCGGGTCCGACCATGCCGACCTGGCTCGAGGAGCGGATCTTCGGCCTCCTGGTCGGGCGGCTGCTGGTCGGAGATCTCGAGCGCTACGGCCTGCAGCGACCCGATCACCCCATCCTGCGCTCCCACCCGATCATGAACACGCAGCTCCTCCACCACCTCTCGCACGGCGACATCGAGGCGCGGCGGGACGTGACCTCGATCGACGGCGCCGCGGTCAGCTTCGCGGACGGGGTGCAGGAGAGCTTCGACCTGATCGTCTGGGCGACGGGGTACGCGTGGCGCTTCCCATTCCTCCGGGGGGAGGATCGCGAGCCTGTGGAGGAGCTTCCAGATCTCTACCTGAACGTCTTCTCGAGACGGTACCCCGACCTCTTCTTCCTGGGGGTCTTCGAGACGGACGGGGCGGCGTACCCGCTCATCGGGAAGCAGGCCGAACTGGTGGGCGCGTGGCTGGAGCGCCGCCGCGACGGCGGGGACGTCGGGGCCTTCGACGAGCGACGACGCACGCACCGGCCGGACCTTCGGGGCGGTCGTCGGTATGTACGTAGTCCGAGGCACGACGTATACGTACGCGGTGCGGTCTACCAGGCCGCCCTCGACCGAGCCCTGCGCGAGGTGGGCGCGGCGTGAGCGACCTCTGGGAGAAGGTGCGCGCCTTCGAGGCGGCGCGGGAGGCTCGGCGCGCCGGGACCTACCCCTACTTCCGCTCCTTCGAGCTGAACGACGGGCCGGAGGCGGTGCTGGACGGTCGGCGGGTCCTGATGCTCGGGTCCAACAACTACCTCGGTCTCACGACCCACCCGAAGGTGCGTGCGGCGGCCACGGAGGCGATCGGGACCCTGGGCACGAGCATGACCGGGTCGCGCTTCGTGAACGGCACGATGGCGCTGCACGAGGAGCTCGAGGAGCGGCTGGCGGAGTTCTACGGATACGAGGCCGCGCTCGTCTTCACGACCGGGTATCAGGTCAACCTGGCGGTCTGCGCGGCGCTCCTGGGCGAGGGCGACGTCGCGCTCATCGACCGGAGCGTGCACGCCTCGATCTACGACGGGATCCGCCTCGCGCTCGCCGGCGGTGCCCGCTTCGTCCGCTATCGCCGGAACTCCGTGACTTCGCTCCAACGCCAGCTGGATCGCCTGCAGGAGAGCGAAGCCGCACTCCTGATCGCGGACGGGGTGTACAGCGCGGAGGGCGAGGTGTGCGACTTGCCGGCTCTCCTCCCGCCGCTGGAGGCGAGAGGCGTGCGCGTCCTGGTCGACGATGCTCACGGCCTCGGGATGCTCGGTCCCGGTGGACGGGGGACGGCGCACCACTTCGGCGTCGAGTCACGGGTGGATCTGATCGGGGGCACCTTCTCAAAGTCGCTGGCGAGTACCGGCGGCTTCCTCGTGGGCCGGGCCGACGTCCTCGACTTCGTGCGCCACCACGCGCCCTCCTTCATCTTCGCCGCGAGCGGCGCCCCATCGACGGTCGCGGCGGCCCTCGCGGCGCTCGAGGTGATGCAGGAGGAGCCGTGGCGGATCGAACGGCTTCAGGAGAACGGGCGCTACGTGGTCGAGGGGCTGCGGTCGCTCGGCTTCGACCTCGGGGAGACTTCGACGGCGATCGTCCCCGTCTTCATCCGCGACGACGCCCGCACCCTGCACGTGTGGCAGGAGCTCCTCGAGGAGCACGGGGTCTACACGAACCCCTTCGTCTCGCCTGGCGTGCAACCGGGCCGGGCGCTGATCCGCACCAGCTACATGGCGACGCACACCCGGGATCACCTCGACCGGGCGCTCGATGCCTGGACCCGCGTGGGGCGACGCCACGGCCTCATCTGAGGCGTCGCGGTCACCTCCTCCGCAGACCCCGCTACGAGACCCAACCACTGGAATCCCACCCCGCGGTGGCCGTAAGTTCCGTCCTTACGAAGCGTTCCGCTCCGAGTCCTCCATGTCCGCCCTCCCCTTCCTTTCCCAGCTCCTCGTCGAGGAGTTCGGCGTCCACCCGGACGATGTCCGACCCGAGGCCACCCCGGTCGAGATGGGGCTCGATTCCCTCTCCACGGCCGAGCTGGTGCGCGAGGTCGAGCGGGAGTTCGAGATCGTCCTGAGCGACGATCAGGCGAACTTCGGTACGCTCGGCGAGGCGGTTCGCATCGTCGACGAGCTGATCGGCACGAGCGGTGCCTGACCGGGCCCGTCAACGGGTCTACGTCACCGGGATCGGCGTCGTCTCGCCGATCGGCAACGAGGTCGAGACCGCCTTCGACGCGCTCTGCACCGGGCGGACCGCGGGCTCCATCCTGCCGCGCGAGGGGGAGCGACCGGAGGAGGACGCCATCGTCGCACCGGCGGAGTTCGACCCATCGCCGGTGATCCCCCGCATGCGTGCCCGGCTGATGCCCCGGGCCGGACGGATGGCGGTGGTGGCGGGAGTCGATGCGCTGCAGCACGCCGGGTGGCAGCCGGAGGAGCCCGAGCTGGAGCGCCTCGGCGTCTACCTGGGGTCGGCGCTGGGGGGCGCGGAGTACCTCCAGAGCGAGTACGGCGGCTGGCGGGCCGGCTCCCGCCTGCGGCCCGCTGCGGTCCCGCTGATCATGTCGAACGCCGCCTCCGCGCACCTGTCGATGCACACGGGTGCGAAGGGGCCCGTCCAGTCGTGGGCGGTCGCGTGCGTCTCCTCGGCGATGGCGCTCGGCGAGTCCTTCCGCGCGGTGCGGGACGGGTATCTCGAGCGCGTCCTCGCGGGAGGCACGGAGGCGCAGCTGACCCGCGCGACCGTCACGGCCTGGCAGCAGCTCGGTGCGCTGGCCAATGCCGAAGGAGAGCCGGATCGAGCGAGCCGGCCCTTCGATTCGGGGCGCACCGGGCTCGTGATGGGTGAGGGAGCGGCCGTCTTCCTCCTCGAGTCCGAGGCCGCCGTCGAGGCTCGCGGGGGGCGTCCCCTGGCCGAGATTGTCGGGTACGGCGCGGCGAGCGACGCGCACGACCTGACCGCCCCGCTGGCGGACGGACAGATCCGCACGATGCGGGTGGCGCTGGAGGACGCTGGACTCCCTCCGGACGCGATCGCCTACCTGAACGCGCACGCCACCGCCACGATCCAGGGTGACGTCGTCGAGTGCGAGGCGATCCGGGAGGTCTTCGGAGATCACCTCGGATCGCTCCCGGTCAGCTCGTCCAAGGGGGCGCACGGCCACCTGGTCGGGGCCGCCGGGGCGATCGAGGCGGCGTGGACGATCGAAGCGCTGCGACAGCAGCGGATCCCTCCGACCGCCAACCTGGAGTCCGTCGATCCCGACTGCGCCCTGCCGCTCCTCCCGGTCGAGGAGATGCCGGCGCACGGGGCGGAGTACGCCCTCTCCAACTCCTTCGCCTTCGGGGGTTCGAACGCGGCGCTCGTCTTCCGCCGCGTCTGACCCCGCGGGCCGGCGGGACTCAGCCGCCCACCCCTCCGCGCCGATACTCGACCCCACACGCGTGCCCGGTTGCGCCGGTCCGCCCCCTCGGTGAGACTTGCCCACCGCGCGACCGCGCCCGTCTTCCCTGCACCACCGACACCGTGAACTCCCGCACCTTCGTCATCGCCGAAATCGGCATCAACCACAACGGCTCGGTCGAGAAGGCGCTCGAGATGGTCCGCGCGGCCCACACGGCGGGGTGCGACGCCGTGAAGTTCCAGAAGCGGACGGTGGACGTCGTGTACTCGGAGGCGGAGCTGGCGCGGCCCCGGGAGTCGCCCTTCGGCGACACGAACGGCGACCTCAAGCGGGCGCTCGAGCTCTCCGTCGAGGAGTACGGGCCGATCATCGAGGAGTGCGACCGGCTCGGGCTCTTCTTCGGAGCCTCCGCCTGGGACGTCGGCGCCCTCGAGGAGGTCGAGGCGCTCGAGCCCGGCTTCCACAAGATCTCCTCGCCGATGCTCACCGATCTGGAGCTCGTCCGCCGTGCGGCGGAGACCGGCCGTCCCCTGATCATCTCGACGGGAATGTCCACGCTGGAGGAGGTCGACGCCGCGCTCGAGGTCGTCGACCCGGAGTGGACGATCCTCCTGGCCTGCACGAGCGCCTACCCGACCGCCGACGCGGACGCCAACGTTCGGCGCGTCCGATCGCTGCGCGACCGCTACCGGCTCCCGGTCGGGTGGTCGGGGCACGAGGCGGACGACCTGGCCTCCCTCGTCGCGGTCTCGCTCGGCGCCTCCGTCGTCGAGCGCCACTTCACCCTCGATCGCGGGTGGTTCGGCTCCGATCAGAAGCTCTCGGTGGAGCCGGGGGAGATGCGGTGCATGGTACAGCGTATCCGCCGGGTCGAGCAGATCCGGGGGGACGGGGAGCAGCGGCTCCTCGACGTCGAGCGCCCGGCCCGCGACAAGCTGAGGCGGGTGTGACCCGACTCCGACGTCCCGCCCTCCTCTTCCTCGATCTCGACGGTGTCCTCACCGACGGTCGGGTTCTGATCGACGAGGATGGCCGGGAATCGAAGTCGCTCTCCTTCATCGACATCGACGCGCTCTTCTCCTTCCACCGACGCGGCGTCCCCCTCATCGCCGTCACCGGCGAGGCGAGCCGGATGACCGAGGTGCTGCAGGACCGCTTCCCCTGGAGCGCCTTCCACCGCGGGGCGAAGGACAAGGCCGCCGTACTGGAGCGGGTCGCCCGGCAGCGCGGCGTCCCCCTGTCGGAGGTGGGATTCGTGGGCGACTCGACGAAGGACGTCGAGGCGGCCCGGATTGCGGGGTGGTCGGCGTGTCCCGCGAACGCGGTCCCGGCGCTGCGCGCGGTTGTCGACGTGGTGCTCGAGGCCGAGGGCGGCCGAGGGGCGATCGCGGAGTTGCACGAGCGGGTCTTCGGGGAGTAGATCCGCCCCCTCAGTAGGGGTTCGGCGCCCCCATCACGAGCCGGCAGGTGTCTCGCGCGATCAGCAGTTCCTCGTCGGTCGGAATCACCCACGCCTCCAGCCGGGAGCCCTCCACGCTGATCCGGCGACCCACCTCCGACTCGGCCTCGTTCGCGACCGGGTCGATCTCGAGTCCCGCGAACTCCAGCCCGCCGCAGATCTTGGCCCGGATGCCCGCCGCGTTTTCGCCGATGCCCCCGGTGAAGACCACCGCCTCCGCGCCGCCGAGCGTTGCGAGGTAGGCCCCGATGAAGTGGCGGGCGCGGTAACAGAACATCTCGATCGCGAGCCGGGCGCGTCGGTCGTCGAACTCCTCGACCTCCTCCAGGAGTTCGCGCATGTCGTGGGTGAGACCGCTGACTCCGAGGAGGCCCGACTGCTTGTTGAGGAGGGTCTGCACCTCGCGGTTGGAGAGGCCCTGCTTCCCCTGGATGTAGTCGACGATCGCGGGATCGGTGGTTCCCGAACGGGTCCCCATCAGGAGTCCGTCGAGGGGGGTGAAGCCCATCGAGGTGTCGATCGAGCGGCCGTCGCGGATCGCACAGGCGCTCGCGCCGTTCCCGAGGTGCAGGGTGATGAGCGTGCCGCCGTTCTCCCGCCCGTTCAGGCGCCGCCACTGCAGCGCCACGTAGCGGTGGCTCGTCCCGTGGAAGCCGTACTTCCGGATGCCGTAGCGGCGGTAGTACGAGTACGGGATGCCGTAGAGGTAGGCCTCCGGCGGCATCCCGTGGTGGAAGGCGGTGTCGAAGACGGCCACCTGCGGAATGTCGGCGCCGAGCGCGCGCTCGATCGCCTCGACCCCGCGCAGGTTGTGCGGATTGTGGAGCGGGGCCAGGTCGATGAGATCCTCGAGCTCGTCGATCACCTCGGGCGTCAGGCGGACCGAGCTGCTGAAGGCCTCGCCGCCGTGCACGACGCGGTGTCCGACCGCGTCGATCTCCGAGATCGATCCGAGCGGCCCCTCCTCGGACACGAGCCAGCGGAGGACGTGGTCGATCGCCTCCTGCAGCGAGTGGAGCTCGGCGGTCCGATACCACTTCCCGCCATCCTCCCCTCGCGCCCGGATGATGGCCTCTCCGCCGATGCGTTCGATGGCGCCTCTCGCCAGGCGCCGGTCGCGGTCCTCGGCGATCCGCTCGAGGTCGGTTTCGATGAGCTGGAACTTGAGGGTAGAGGAGCCGGCGTTGAGGACGAGGATGCGCATGAGGGGGCGTCGGCGCGGGGAGGCGTGGGAGGGGAAGGGTGGGGCTCCGGCTCCGGACGAGAGCCCGGGAGCGGCCGGGTCATCTGTCGCGGCCCCCCGAGACTGAGCATGTTGCCCCGCATCCCACAAGTACGGCTTCCGCCGACCTCCATCGCACCCCGCGACGATGCCCGACACGACCCCCCCGATCGTATATACCTGGACCGACGAAGCTCCCTTCCTGGCGACGCACGCCCTCCTCCCGGTGGTCCGTGCCTTCGCCGCGGTCGCCGGCGTCCCGGTGGAGACCCGGGACATCTCCCTCGCCGGTCGCATCCTCGCCGCGATGAACCCCCACCTCCCCGAGGATCGGCGCGTTTCCGACGACCTCGCCGAGCTCGGGCGGAGCGTCGAGACCCGCGAGGCGAACATCCTGAAGCTGCCGAACATCTCGGCCTCCGTCCCGCAGCTGAAGGCGTGCATCGCCGAGCTGCAGGGGCAGGGGTGGCCCCTCCCCGACTACCCGGAGGAGCCGTCGTCTCCAGAGGAGCTCGAGGTCCGCGCGGCGTACGATCGCGCCAAGGGGAGCGCGGTGAATCCGGTGCTCCGTCAGGGCAACTCGGACCGGCGCGCCCCCGCTGCGGTGAAGGCCTTCGCGCGCGCGAACCCGGGTCGAATGAAGCCGTGGGCCGAAGGGTCGCGCACCTCGGTCGCCACGATGGGCGCGGACGACTTCCGGTCGAATGAACGCTCCGTCACGCTGGACGCCCCCGCGACGCTGCGGATCGAGCAAGTCGACGAAGGGGGCGAGATCACCGTCCTGCGCGACGGGATCGACGCCGGGGCGGGGGAGGTCGTCGACGCGAGCTTCCTGTCGAAGCGGGCGCTCGTCGACTTCTACCGGCGCGAGATCGAGGGAGCGCGGGAGGCGGGGCTCCTCCTCTCGCTCCACCTGAAGGCGACGATGATGAAGGTGTCGGACCCGATCCTCTTCGGGCACGCGGTCCGGGTCTTCTTCGCAGAGGTCTTCGAGCGGCACTCCGCCACCCTCGAGCGGATCGGGGTGAACCCGAACGACGGCCTGGGCGATCTGTTCGCGCGGCTGGGCGAACTCCCCGAGGAGGAGCGTGACGCCATCACCCGGGAGCTGAGTGCGGTCCTGGAGCGCGGCCCGGCTCTCGCGATGGTCGACTCGGACCGCGGCATCACCAACCTCCACGTTCCCAGCGACGTGATCATCGACGCCTCGATGCCGCCGATGATCCGCGACGGCGGTCGCATGTGGAACGCCGACGGCGAGCTGCAGGACACCCGCGCCCTCATCCCCGACTCGAGCTACGCGGGGATCTACCAGGCGATGGTCGAGGACTGCCAGCGGCACGGCGCGTACGATCCGGCGACGATGGGCACGGTCCCCAACGTCGGGCTGATGGCGCAGAAGGCGGAGGAGTACGGCTCGCACGACAAGACCTTCGAGGTCGCCTCGGGCGGCACCATGCGGGTGGTCCGCGAGGGCGGGGCGGTCCTCCTGGAGCACGCGGTGGAGGCGGGCGACGTCTGGCGCGCCTGCCGCACCACCGACGTGGCGATTCGGGACTGGGTGAAGCTCGCGGTGGCGCGGGCCCGGGCGAGCGGGATGCCCGCCGTCTTCTGGCTCGACCGGGAGCGGGCGCACGACGCGGAGTTGATCGCCAAGGTTGAGGAGGAGCTGCCGAAACACGACACGGACGGGCTCGAACTGCACGTCCTGGCACCGGTGGAGGCGATGCGCTTCACCCTGGAGCGGATCCGCCGCGGCGAGGACACGATCTCGGTGACCGGGAACGTGCTCCGCGACTACCTGACCGACCTCTTCCCCATCCTCGAGATCGGCACGAGCGCCCGGATGCTCTCGATCGTTCCGCTCCTGAACGGGGGAGGGCTCTTCGAGACGGGGGCCGGTGGGTCGGCGCCGAAGCACGTCCAGCAGTTCGAGCGGGAGGGACACCTGCGCTGGGACTCGCTCGGCGAGTACATGGCGCTGGCCGAGTCGCTCCTCCACCTCGGCAAGAGCTTCGACCTCCCCGAGGCGACCATCCTGGGCGCGGCGCTCGAGCAGGCGACCGGCTCCTACCTGGCCGAGGGGTGCTCCCCGTCCCGCAAGGTGAACGAACTCGACAACCGCGGGAGCACCTTCCACCTGGCGCGCTTCTGGGCGACGGCGCTCGCCGAGCAGACCGACGATCCGGAGACCGCCGAGCGTTTTCGTCCGGTGGCGGAGGCGATGGAGTCGGGGCGTGAGCGGATCCTGCAGGAGCTGCTCGACGCGCAGGGGGCACCGGTGGAGCTGGGCGGCTACTACCGACCTGATCCAGCTCTCGTACGGGCCGCGATGTGCCCGAGTGAGACGCTGAACGGGATCCTCGCCTCGATCGAGGGCTGAGCCCGGGAGCGTCGTCGGTCGACCGTCGCGCACCGCGCACCACTCCGGCCGGGAGAACTACTCGATCGGGTCCGGGTAATGGCGGAAGATTACTGAACGCCTCTTCAGCCTGTCGGGCCATGACTGCTGGACTCCCTCGAACCGCGCTTCTGCTCCTCGTCACCGGCTTCGCGGGCTGCGGCGGCTCCGATCCGGCCGCGCCCGAAACGACGCCGGAGCCGCTCCCGCCGGAGGAGCCCGGGCTTCCCACCGGGCCGGCCGCCGGGGTTACGGTCAGCTTCAACCACGACGTCCTCCCGCTCTTCGAGCAGATCGGCTGCACGAACTCGGGCTGCCACGGCCGACCCGCGATCAAGGCCGACCTCGACATGTCCTCGCCCGAGATCGCGTGGCGGACGATGGTCGACGTCGTTGCGCAGGGAGAGCCGCAGAACACCGTCGTCATCCCCGGGGACGCTCAGAACAGCTACCTCGTGATCAAGCTCGAGGATCGCCAGAGCTTCGGGCTCCGCATGCCGTGGCAGCGCGATCCCATGACGACGGAGCAGATCGCGATCGTCCGCGCCTGGATCGACGAGGGCGCCTGGTTCAACTGAAGCCCGAGAGGGCCCGTTCGCGGCGACCTCTTTCGCGCACAGTATGTTGTACATAGTATGTGCGACGAACCTCAGCCGGAGAACCCGTGATGACGCTCGAGCGCGAATGGACGCGCGGGGCTGCCCCGCTGGCCGTCCTGACCCTGCTGGACCGAGCCCCGATGTACGGCTACGAGCTCGTCGAGGCGCTGGAGCGTGGCTCGGGCGGGCTCCTGGCCCTGGGCCAGTCGACCGTCTACCCGCTCCTCTACAACCTGGAGAACCGCGGTCTGCTGACGTCGTTCAGCCGTGAGGCCCCCACCGGTCGTCGTCGGAAGTACTACGAGGTCACCGAGACGGGTCGGGAGTGGCTGGCGTCGCAGCAGGACCAGTGGAACACCCTCGTCGAGGCGCTGGGCCGGATCGGCGTGCGACCGGCGGGGAACGGAGACGCCGGCGGGTGAGTGCGCCCCCGCTTCCCGAAGCCATCGAGGTGTGGATTCGGGGCGTCGTCCAGGGCGCCGGTCTCGGACTGCGCGAGCGCGCGGAAGTGTCACGGGAACTCCGGGCCCACTTCGAGGACGGTCTGGATGCTGGGCGCGACGCGGAGTCGCTCCTGGCGGCCGCGGGGGAGGTTGAGGAGGTGGCGCGTCAGCTGCGGCGCGCTCGCGTCGTCGGGCCGGGCGCTCGACGACTCCGAATCCAACGGGAGGTGAGGATGTCGATGGGAGAGGGGGTTCGTGAGCTGGCCCGGGCGGTGCGGTCGCTGCGGCGGGCGCCGGGGTTCACCCTGCTGGTGGTCCTGACGCTCGGTCTGGGCGTCGGGGCGAACACCGCCGTCTTCACCGTGTTGGACGCCGTCCTCCTGGAGCCGCTTCCCTACCCGGAGGCGGAGCGGCTCGTCCGTCTGGAGGACGTCGAGATCGGGGAGGGCCAGGGCGGGTTCGGCTACCTGCGCGCCCCCGTCGTCGCCGCCCAGATGGAGTGGGGCGATGTCTTCGAAGGGGTGGGCACGCTGTACACCTACCGGGAGCTCGGCGCCGACCTGACGACCGACGATGGCGCGGTCCGGCTGATTACGCAGCGGGTGAGCCACGGCTACTTCGAGACGCTCGGGATTGCGCCGCGGCTCGGGCGGGCCTTCCTGCGGGAGGAGAGCTTCCTCCCCGAGCCCGGATATGCCGGCGCCCCGGTCGCCGTCCTCTCCGAGGGGCTGTGGCAGCGACACTTCGACGGCCAGTCGGGGGCGCTCGGCGAGACGATCGAGCTCGATGGGATCCGCTACGAGGTCGTCGGGGTCATGCCCGCCGGCTTCGAGGATCCGATGGGGGGCGCGACCGATGTCTGGCTCCCGCAGAACCTGACCGAGGGGGGTTCGAACAGCTGGGGCAACTTCTACCTGACCGCGATCGCGAGGCTGCGGCCGGGGCTGTCGCGCGAGGCGGCGCAGTCCCGACTCGACGCGCTGAGCGCCCGTCTTGCCGAGGCCAACGAGGGGTACGACGGCTGGAAGACGGTAATCCATCCACTGCAGGCCCAGATCGTCGGCCCGACCCGCACGAAGCTCCTCTGGATCCTCGCGGTGGCGGTGGCGCTCATCCTCGTCTCCGCCTGCGTGAACGTCGCGAACGTGGTCTTCGCCCGATCACTCTCCCGGCAGCGCGAGGTCACGGTCCGCGGGGCGCTGGGATCGGGGAGGGGCCGGCTCGTGCTGCACCTCTTCTCCGAGAGCGTGCTCCTCGCCGCGATGGGCGCGGTCGCGGGCGTGGCTCTCGGATCGGTGGGGATCCGGGCGCTGCTCGCCCTGGCCCCGGACGCGCTTCCCGCCGTCGCCACACCCAGACTCTCCTCCCGTGTCTTCTTCTTCGGGCTGGCCAGCGCGCTCGGGGCGCTCCTGATCTTCGGACTCCTCCCGGCACTCCGCATCTCGGCGACCTCGCCCGGGGCCACGCTGCGCGGCGGCGGTCGGACCGGGACGCAGAGCCGGCGGCTCGCTCGAATCCGCGGGGGACTGGTCGTGACCCAGGTCGGGGTCGCGGTCCTCCTCGTGGCCGGTTCGGGACTCCTCCTGAAGAGCTTCCTGGCGCTGCAGGGCGCCCCGCTCGGCTTCGACGACGGCGACGTGTGGACGGTCGAGGTGCACCTTCCGACCTCGCGCTACCCGACCGGTGCCGAGCGCCACGATGTGCACCAGCGGTTCCAGCGACAGGTGGCCGCCCTCCCCGGCGTGGCGGCGGCCGGCGCGGTGCAGTGGCTCCCGGGCAACGGACGCTTCAACACGTGGGGGCTGGCGTGGGTCGGCGAGGGGTGGAACGGCGAGTGGGAGGGCCAGGATGAGCGGTGGATCGGCACCGATGTCCGCGTCATCGCCGGGGACTACTTCGAGTCCATGGGGATCCGGGCGGTCCGGGGGGCGGAGTGGCGGGAGCCCTCGCCGGACGACCCTCCGGTGATCTGGGTGAACCAGGCGATGACCGAGCATCCGGACCTCGGCGGGGTGGATCCGGTCGGGCAGCTGGTCGCGGTCGGGAACGAGGTCCGCCGGATCGTCGGCGTCGTGGAGAACACGGCGCACGATCCGCGCGGCGCGACCTCGGTGAAGACCTACATCCCGCACGCGCAGTTCTCGGAGGACCGCAACTGGCCGCTCATCCAGACGATCCGGCTCCAGCCGGGGGTGCAGGTGCGGACGGTTCGGGAGGGGATCGAGGGCGCCCTCGCCGGCATCGACGCCCAACTCGTCCTCTACCGTCCCCGATCGATGGCCTCGCTGCTCGACGGCGTCCGGGCCCAGGAGCGGTTCGCTGCGCTCCTCATGACGACCTTCGCCGGACTCGCGCTGGCACTCGCGGCCGTGGGCGCCTACGGCGTCCTCGCCGGCAACGTGGCTCGCCGTCGCCGCGAGATCGGGATCCGGATGGCACTCGGGGCACAGCCTGACTCCGTCCGGGCCATGATCCTCGGCTCCGCCATCCGACTCAGCGTATTCGGGGTGGCCCTCGGCACGGGGGGGGCGTGGTACGGCGCCCGGTGGCTCGAGGTGCTCCTCTTCGAAGTCCGCCCCAACGATCCGGTCGTCCTGATCGGCGCTGCGCTGACGATCCTCGGACTGGGCGCGGTGGCCGGTTGGCTTCCGGCGCGGCGCGCGACCCGCGTGGATCCGGCGATCGCGCTGGTCGCGGAGTAGGCGCTCCCGAGGATCAGTCGGCGATCACCCACGACTTCGTCCGCTCGCCCTCCGTCCCGGAGGGCGGATCGGAGTCGGCCGCAGCGGCCGGCCCTCCGGCTCCGCCGTCGCCCCGAGGCGTGGCTCCCTCGCGGCGGCGTCGCGCCTCGGCGAAGGCCTCGGCGAGGGTGGCCGGGCGCCCAACGCTCCGCTCGGCGCGCACGTAGCTCGCGTGGGCCGTCTGCTGGCGCTTCCGCTCTCGCAGGCGCGCCATCATCTCCGCCACGTGCGGAGGCACGGCCACCTCGGCTGGCGCCGGGCGGCGGAGCGGGATGACGCGCGTCTCCCCCGGTTCGGTGCGCTCCAGGTGCCGGCGACCCCATTCGCGAATCCGGTCGGGGTCGAGCCTCGGGGAGCCATAGTCGAGCCTGTCGGCACCGGGGTCGGCTCCCCCGGGACTCGGGTCGTGGACCGGTTTCGGGGAGGACGAGCCGGTGTCGCGAGAGCTCGGCAGGACGGGAGGCGGGGAGGGCGACGAGTCGGTCGCCGACCGACGGCGGGGGACGAGCGCCCTGACCAGCTCGCGGGCCTCGAGACGGTCCGTGAAGGCCCAGACCCGCACCACGCGGGAGAGCGCCGGGGTCACGCCGCGGAGGTACCACCGGCAGAGCCGTCGCACGAGCAGGAGGGCGAGGAACGCCCCCGGGGCGAAGAGGCCCGTGTGCGACGGCACCGCAGGGGCGGGCGTCGGGCCCCGAAAGGCGGCCTCCTCGGCAGCGGCCCACCGCGCGAGAAGCTCCGCGGGCTCCCGAAGCCACCCGGGCGCGAGTGGCTCTCCCCCGCAGACCTCGATCGGTCCCCCGGCGGAGGCGGGCGGTGGTCCGGTCGTCTCCTGCTGCGTCTCCATGGGTCGAAGGGTCGGAGCTTCCCGGCAGGGCTTGAGGCTCCGCTCCGGCAGGCGACCCGGCTCGCGCCCGCGTCCGCGTCGGCAGGGGTCGATGGCTTGCTGCTCCCGGGGGACCCCTCGTACAGATGGGGCGGCCCGCTCCCTCAGCCCCGCCTGCCATGCCGTCCCGACTCCCCGCCACTCGACCCCTTCCTCCGATCCTCGCGACGGGCCTCCTCGCCGCCTTCGCCTTCGCCGCCCCCGCCGCCGCGCAGGCGCCGGAGGACGCCGGCGAGCAGGTGGACGCCGTCTTCGCCGAGTGGGACACGGCGACCACCCCGGGGTGTGCCGTGGGCGTGGCGCGCGACGGGCTCACCGTTCTCGCGGAGGCGTGGGGAATGGCGGACCTCGAGTGGGGGATCCCCAACACCGACCGCACCGTCTTCGAGAACGGCTCGGTCTCCAAGCAGTTCACCGCCGCGGCGGTCGTCCTCCTCGCGCTGGACGGGGCGCTCGCCCTGGACGACGACATCCGGGAGTACATCCCCGAGGTCCCCGACTACGGGACGCCGATCACCATCACCCACCTGATGAACCACACGAGCGGGCTGCGCGACTGGGGCTCGGTCGCCGGAATGTCGGGGTGGGGGCGGGGGAATCGCACCCACAGCCACGACCACGTCCTCGACATCATCGCGCGCCAGACCGCGCTCAACTTCGAGCCCGGGCACGAGTACTCGTACTCGAACTCCGGGTACAACCTGATGGCGATCCTGGTCGAGCGGGTGAGCGGGATGTCCTTCGCCGACTTCTCCCGGATCCGGATCTTCGAGCCCGTCGGGATGCTCGACACGCAGTGGCGCGACGACTACCGCAGGATCGTTCCGGGGCGGGCGACGGCGTACAGCCAGGACGGTGAGACCTTCGAGATCAACCAGCCGATCGAGAACGTGCACGGCAACGGGGGGCTCCTGACCACCGTCCACGACCTCCTGCGCTGGAATCACGCCGCCTTCCGCACGCGGCTCTTCGGGGACGACTTCGCGCGCCTCATGCAGGAGCAGGGCGTCCTGAACGACGGTCGGACCATCCGTTACGCGCGCGGACTCTTCGTGGGCGAATCGGGCGGCGTGCCCTCCGTCACCCACACGGGCGCCACCTCCGGCTACCGCGCCTACCTCGGACGCTTCCCCGATCACGGCCTCGACGTCGCCGTCCTCTGCAACGTCGCGAATGTGAACCCGGGGGGGCTCGGGGCGGAGGTCGCGGACATCTACCTGGGCGGGATCATGCAGGCGCCCGCCGCAGACGTGGCGGCCGTCGCGGTACCGGAATCGTCGCTCGCGCGCTGGGAGGGACTCTGGGTCGAGGAGCAGACCGGCGTCGCGACCCGCGTGCGCATCCGGAACGGGGAGCTGCGCTGGGGCGGCGCGCCCCTCCACCCGATTTCCGCCGGCGGGGATGCCTTCGCCATCGGCGCGTCGGGCCGCACGATGACCTTCAGCGAGGCGGAGGGCGGGAGCTCGGTCGAGGCCGAGGGGGAGGTCGCGGTCGACCGGTACACCCGCGTCGAGCCCGTTGCGCCCGAGGAGGTGACCCCGGGCATGATCGAGGAGCTCGTCGGGAGCTACTGGGCCGCCGACGCGGAGTTCGGCCTCGAGGTGAGCTCGGAGGAGGGGAGCCTCTACTTCGTACGACGACCGGGGAGGCGGATCGATGCCCGCCCGGTCTACCGCGACGCCTGGCAGAGCTCGCTCGGACTGGTCCGGGTCCTGCGCGGCGAGAACGGCGAGGTCACCGGCCTGTCGGTCCACCAGTCGCGGGTGTACGACATGCGCTTCGAACGGATGCGCTGAGGCAGGCTCGGGGCCGCCCGCCCGAACACCGGCCCGGACTCGGGCGCCCGCCCGCACCCCGGTGGGACGGCGCCGCGCTCCGCCCCTCAGTCCCCCGCCGGGGCCCCCGCGAGCCTCGTCGCCTCGCCCCGCCCGCGCCCCCGCGTCGCCTTCCGCTCCTTGCGCCACTCCGTGAACCCGTACTGCACCGTCGCCAGCGCGGGGACGACGACCATCAGGATCCCGGTCGCGAAGACGATGCCGAAGGCGAGCGCGGCGGCCATCGGGATCAGGAACTGCGCCTGCAGACTCCGCTCGAAGACGAGCGGCGCGACCCCGAGGAAGGTCGTGAGCGAGGTGAGCATGATCGGTCGGAAGCGCCGCTTCGCCCCGTCCAGGATCGCCTCGCGGTACGGCATTCCGGCCCGCACCCGCTCGTTGATGAAGTCGATCATCACGAGCGAGTCGTTCACCACCACTCCGGAGAGCCCGATGATCCCGAAGAGGCTGAGCAGCCCGACGGAGAGGCCGAGGATGAGGTGGCCGGCGAGCGCCCCGACGATGCCGAAGGGGATCGCCGCCATCACGACGAGCGGCTGCAGGTACGAGCCGAAGGGAATCGCGAGCAGCGCGTAGACGACGATCATCGCCAGGAGGAAGCCGCTCGCCAGGGAGGCGTTCGTCTCCCCCTGCTCGGCCTGGTCCCCGCCGAAGGCCCAGGTCAGCCGCGGGTCTCGCGCGATCAGCTCCGGGAGGATCTCCTCCTCGAGCGCCGTCGACACCTGCGCCGCGGAGACGATCTGGGGGTCGACGTCGGCGGTGACGGTCAGGACGCGACGGGAGTCCTTTCGGTTGATCGAGGTCGGGGAGGTGCCGAAGGCGACGGTCGCCACCTGATCGAGCGGCACCTCGCCGCCGAACTCGGTCTGGATCCGGTACTGCTCGACGTCCGCGATCGCGTCGCGCTCGTTCTCGGGGAGGCGCACGTAGACGCGCACGTCCTCGCGACCGCGCTGCACCCGGAGCGCCTGCTCTCCGAAGAAGGCACCGCGCACCTGGCGGGCCACGTCGTCCAGATCGAGGCCGAGGGTACGTGCGGCGGGGAGGAGGGTGAGCTGGATCTCCCGCAGCCCCGCGTCCTGATCCGAGTCGACGTCGAAGACGCCGTCGAAGCGCTGGAGCTCCTCCATCACCACGTCGGCGAGCTCGGCGAGCCGCTCGGTGTCGGGGTGCGACATCTCGAGGTTGATCGCGGCGCCACCCCCGATGATCGAGGAGGCGAAGGTCAGCGCCTCGGCGCCCGGGATCTTCCCGACCTCCTCCCGCCACGCCTCCTCGAAGGCCTTCGCCGAGATCCTCCGGTCCTCCGCCTCCAGGAGCCGGACCTGCACCGCCCCGATGTTCGCCGAGAGGGTGCTCGCCCCGGTACTCGCATCGGGGCCGCCGCCGGGTGCGCCCGCCCCGACCGTGGAGTAGGTCGCCTCCAGGAGATCCGGGAGCTCCTCCGGCCGATCCTCCTCGAAGCGGGCGGCCACCCGCTCGCTCGCTCGCTGGATCCGATCCACCGCGGTCGAGGTGATGGCGGCCGGCGTGCCCTCCGCCATCTGCAGCGAGGCGGTGACCACGTCCCCCTCGACCTCCGGGAAGAACTCCACCTTGAGGATCCCGGCCGGCACGAGGGCGATCGCCACCACGATCAGCCCGACCGCGGCGGAGATCACGACGGAGGGCGCGCGGATCGCGAAGGCGATCGCGCGGTCGAGCGGCCCCTCGATGAAGCGCTGCAGCCGGGCATCCACCCCCTTCTGCACCCCTTCGAAGAAGCGGGTCACCGGGTTCGTCGCCGATTCGTGCGGAGGCGGGAGGTGCGACAGGTGGTTCGGGAGGATGAAGAGCGTCTCGATCAGCGAGAGGAAGAGGACCGACATCACCACGATCGGGATGGCGACCATGATCTTCCCGAAGACGCCCGGCACGAGGAGGAGCGGGACGAAGGCGGTGACGGTCGTGAGCACGGCGAAGGTGACCGGTGCCTTGATCCGGTGCGCCCCGAAGACGGAGGCACGCACGTCGGTCCGGCCCGCCTCTCGCTCGGCGAAGATGTTCTCACCCACCACGATCGCGTCGTCGACCACGATCCCGATCGCCAGGATGAAGGCGAAGAGGGAGAGGACGTTCACGGAGACCCCGAGGATCAGCATCACGGCGAAGGTGCCGATGAAGCAGATCGCGATCCCGACCGCCGTCCAGAAGGCGAGGCGCAGGTCGAGGAAGAGGGTCAGCGCCAGGAGGACGAGGCTCAGCCCGATGATCGCGTTCTTGATCAGGAGGTTCATGCGGCCGCGGAGCACGGTCGCGTTGTTCTCCCAGATGTCGATCTCGACCCCGGCCGGCAGACTCGGGCGAATGTCACCTTCGAGGGCGACCTGGATCGCCTCGACGATCTCCAGCACCTTCTCGTCCGACGTCCTGAAGACCTCGACCAGCGCCGACGGCTGACCGTTGTAGCGGGTGATCAGGTCGGAGTCCTCGAACCCGTCGACGACGGTGCCGATGTCGCCCAGCCGGATCGTCGTCCCGTCGGCGCGGGAGATGAGGACGATCTCCTCGAAGTCCTGCTGGTCGTAGTTCTGGCCGATCGTCCGGATGCGGACCTCCTCGGCCGCCGTCTCGATGCTCCCCGCCGACAGGTCGAGGGAGGCGTCGCGGACCCGGTTGGCGACCTCGCGCGGGGTGAGCCCCAGGGCGCGCAGCGTCGTCGACGGGATCTCGATCGAGATCTCGTAGGGGCGGATCCCGGCGGCGGCGACGTACGACACCTCGGGGAGCTGGGCGAGGCGATCCTCGATCCCGTACGCGATCTCCTTGAGGGTTCGCTCGGAGGCGTCGCCGTAGACCGCCAGGCGCATGACCGACTGGCGGTTGGTCAGCTCGGCCACCGCGGGGCGGTCCGCCGCCTCGGGGAAGGTCTGGATCTGGTCGACCTCCGCCTTGATGTCGTCGAGGGCGTCGGAGACGCTCGCGCCGAGCTCGAGCTCGACGGTCACGATCCCGAGCCCCTCGGCCGCCGTCGAGGTGATCTCCTTGATCCCCTCCACCGCCTCGATCTGCTCCTCGATCTTCTGGACGATCGACTCCTCGACCTCGTCCGGCGTCGCGCCGGGGTAGGGGACGGTGATCTGGATCGTGTCGAGGGAGAACTCGGGGAAGACCTCCTGCACGAGCTGGCCAGCGGAGAAGAGGCCGGCCGCGACGATCAGGATCATCAGGAGGTTGGCCGGGACCCCGTTGCGGGCCATGTAGGTGATCGGGCCCGAGGGGAGGTGCTCCCCGTGTTCGCCGTGCTCGAGGTCCTCGAGCGTCGGCGGCGGGGCGTCGTCGTCGGGGACGACGACCTCGCCATCCGGTCCGCGCAGGACGTTCATCGGTCCCCTCCGGACGCGTTCGCCTCATCCGCCGAGGCGGTCTCCATCGGCATCGGGGGCGGTCCGGCGTCCTCCCCGACCGGGGTCACCTCCATCCCGTTCGTCGCGAGCGTGATCCCGGCCACGACCACCCGGCTCCCGGGCGGGATGTCCCCGTCCACGTAGACCCGCTCCTCGACCCGCTGCAGCACGCGCACCGGGACGATGCGGACGCGCTCGTTCTCGACCAGCCACACCTCGTTCCCGGTCTGGAGCGCGGTGCGCGGGACGACGCTCCACTCGCCCACCGTCCCGTCGATGGCGACGTCCACGAACTCGCCGACGAGGAGGGGCGGCGCGTCGGTCGCGTCGCCGCCGTCGACCGGGCGGGCGGCGGTGAAGGGGTTCGGGACGCGCAGGATCACGTCGACGGTGCGCGTCTGCTCGTCGAGTGCGGCCTGGGCCCGGTCGACGAAGCCCTCCCACTCCCAGCTGCGCCCGCCGTACGAGGCGCGCACGCGGGCACCGAGCGTCCGGTCGCCGTCCCCGGCGCGGAGCTGCCAGAGCCCCGGGAGGAGTCCGGCGGAGAGGTCGGAGACCGGCACGATGACCTCGACCGGGTCGGCGGCGAAGAGGGTGGCGATCGCGATCCCCGGCTGAGCGAGGTTCCCGACGTCCACCGACTCGGAGACGACGACGCCGTCGAAGGGCGAGGTGAGCTCCGTTCGATCGAGAGAGAGCTGCGCGTCGGCGAGCTGCGCCTCCGCCCGCGCGAGTGCCGCCCGCGCCGACTCGAGCTGCGGCTCGCGCAGCGTCAGCGGGGAGGCCGACTCGACCGAGACCCCGGAGCGTGCCGCGAACTGGCGGTACTCTTCCAGGGCGATCCGGGCCTCCTCCTCCGCCTGCAGGAGTCCGACCCGCGCCTCCGCCACCTGAGCCTCGGCCTGGCGCACGGCGTTCTCGTAGTCCGCCGCCTCGATCCGCAGGAGGAGCTCGCCCGCCGAGACCCGCCCACCCCGGATGAGCGACGCCGACTGCCACGCGACCCGCCCGCCGACCTGCGGCGCCAGCGCGACCTCGGCCCGGGCGCGGACGGTCCCGCTCCCCTCGACGGTGAGCGGCCCGGTCACGGTGCGCACCGCCGCCGTCTGCACCTCGGGGATGCGAGAGGGCGGGGGCGTGCGCGGCGGCTCGGGGCGAAGCCGGACGAGGGCCACTGCGAAGATGACCATCCCGCCGAGGATGCCGACCGAGAGGAGGAGGTTTCTGCGGGCGCTCATGGGGTGTCCGTGGCTTCGGAGGGCACGACCCACCCGCCCCCGAGGGCGCGGTGGACCGAGAGGCGGGCGAGGGCGAAGTCGCGACGCGCCTGCGTGAGGTTGGTTTCGGCCAGGAGGCGCGCGCGAAGCGCGTCGAGGTAGTCCGTGTAGCCGGCGACGCCCGCGGCGAAGCGGCGGCTCTGCAGGTCGACCGAGGAGGTCGCCTCCTCCAGCTGCGAACCGACGAAGTCGAGCCGGTCCCGCTCCTGGCCGTGGCGCAGAAGGGCGACCTCGACCTCGCCGTAGGCGGTCAGGACGGAGCGGGCGTAGGCGGCGCCGGCCTGGGCGTAGCGCGCCTCCGCGGCGCGGACGTTGTTGCGGAGCCGTCCCCCGTCGAAGATCGGGGCGGTCAGACCGGCCGCGAGGTTCCGGATCCACTGCGAGATGTCGAAGAACTCGTCGGCGCGGTCGGCCTGGAGTCCGAAGGAGGC
>JANQLR010000045.1 GCA_028280525.1 Longimicrobiales bacterium | reverse complement strand
GGTTCGGACGTCAGCACGGTCGGCGGCGCGATCACCTACCTCCCGCTCGGGCTGACCTACTTTCTCCTCGCGCCCTTTCCATGGGCGCTCTCGAGCCTCCTGCAGGTCATCACCCTGCCGGAGACGGTGATCTGGTACGCGCTCCTCCCCTTCGGGCTCGCCGGCGGGGTCTTCGCACTCCGGCGTCGCCTCCTGCAGATGTCGATCCCGATCATGGTGCTGATCGCGGTCTCCTTCGCCTACTCGCTCGTGCAGGGGAACGTCGGGACGGCCTTCCGACACCGCGCGCAGGTCCTCCCGCTCATGATGGTGATGGTGGCGCTGGGGCTGGTCCTCTGGGCGGAGCGACGGGCGGCTCGTCGGGCGCAGCGGGCGGCACGTCGGGCGCAGGCGCAGGCGGCACTCCGGCGTCCGGGCGGCTGACCGGTGTGCGGAATCGCGGGGATCCTCGCGGCCCCCGGTGCGCGTGAGGAGGCCGGCGAAGGGTCGACCGTCCTCGCGATGGCGCGGGCGCTCCGCCATCGGGGACCGGATGCGCAGACCTCCTGGGTCGATCCCGACGGACGGTGCGCCTTCGGCCACGCCCGGCTGAAGGTCGTCGACCTCCACACCGGAGATCAGCCGATGCACGCGGCCGACGGTCGCTGCTCGGTCGTCTTCAACGGCGAGATCTACAACTTCCGGGAGCTGCGGGCCGAACTCGAGCGCGACGGCGCCACCTTCCGGACCCACTCCGACACCGAGGTCCTCCTCGCCGGGTGGGAGCGATGGGGAGAAGGGGTGGTCGACCACCTCGACGGGATGTTCGCCTTCGCCCTCTGGGACGCCCGCGAGGGCCGGCTCTTCCTGGCGCGCGACCGGGCCGGTCAGAAGCCGCTCTTCCTCTGGCGGGACGGTGGGCGGCTCGTCTTCGCCTCGGAGATCAAGGCGCTCCGTGCCGCGGGGCTGCCGACCCGCGTCCGGGACGAGGCGGTTCAGCTCTACCTCGCGTACGGCTACGTGCCGGGGCGCTCGACGATGCTGGACGGGGTCACCCGGCTCCTTCCGGGGGAGTGCGCGGTCGTGGCGCCCGGCGGGGAGCCGGAGGTGCGTCGGTACTGGAGCCTCGACTGGACCCCCGAGGCGCTCTCTTCCGAGGAGTCGAGGGCGGGGACGCGGGAGCGCTTCCTTTCGGCGGTCGAGAAACGCCTCGTCGCCGACGTCCCGCTCGGGGCGCTCCTCTCGGGCGGCGTCGACTCGACGCTGGTGGTCGGGGTGATGTCCCAGCTCATGGACCGCCCGGTCGACACCTTCTCCATGGGGTTCGAGGGCGCGAGCGACTACGACGAGACCGTCTGGGCCCGACGGATGGCGAAGCGCTTCGGGACCCACCACACCGAGTTCCGGCTCGACCCCTCCGGCCTCGATCTGCTCGACGACCTCGTGGAGATCTGGGACGAACCCTTCGGCGATTCCTCCGCGATCCCGACGAGCGAGGTCTGCCGCCACACCCGGGGGAGCGTGACGGTCGCGCTCTGCGGCGACGGGGGGGACGAGCTCTTCGTCGGCTACCCGCGCTTCATGGGGGCGGTCGTGGCCGATCGCATGCCGCGGGCCCTCGCCGGGGTCGGTCGGTGGGCGACGCGGTGGCTGCCCCACCGGGAGGACTTCCGGCACCCCTTTCGCAGGGCCGAGCGCTTCATGGCGGCGGCGGACGACGACGAGGCGGGGCGTACCCTGCGGTGGATCGGGTACCTGCAGGGCGACCCCGGGGAACTCACCCCGGACGGGCGTCGGCCCCTTCGGACGAGGCGCGAGGTCGAGGAGTACTTCCGCGCCATCCTCCGCGAGCGCCCGGGGCTGAGCGCGCTGCGGCGCGCCCTCCGGCTCAACTGGGAGACGTACCTCCCCGAGGACCTCCTGGTGAAGGCGGACCGCTCCTCGATGATGCACTCGCTGGAGCTGCGCGCGCCCTTCCTGGACCACCACCTCGCCGAGTTCGTGGCCCGGGTCCCGGACCGCACCCTCGCGGGCGGCGGACGTCTGAAACGGCTCCTGCGCGACGCCTTCGCGGACGTCGTGCCCCTCGAGGTCTTCGATCGGCCGAAGATGGGGTTCGGCGTGCCGATCCCGCACTGGTTCCGGTCGGCGTGGCGTACCCGCTTCGAGGCCGAGGTCCTGGGTCCGGATGCCCTTTCCCGGGAGTGGGTGCGCGAGGAACCGGTGCGCCGGCTGTGGGCGGAGCATCAGGACGGCACCGTCGACCACGCGCACGCGCTGTGGGCGCTCTTCACGCTCGAGGCGTGGCTGCGCCGCTGGCTCTGAGTCGGGGCCGTCTCCCGAACGCGCGACTGGCCCCGGCTCCCCCCGACACCGAAGTTGGGTGCGGCTTCCTCTCCCCACATCCGATTCGTCGCATGCCCGAGCGCATTCTGGTGACTGGTGGCGCCGGCTTCATCGGCTCCCACCTCGTCGAGAGTCTCCTGGCCGACGGCCACGCCGTCCACGTCGTCGACGACCTCTCGACGGGGGATCTCGACAACCTCGCCGCCGTCCGCGACCACCCCGACCTGCACCTCGTGGTGGACACCGTCCTGAATCACCCGATGATGGACCGCGAGGTCGGCCACGTGGACCGGGTCGTGCACCTGGCCGCGGCCGTCGGGGTCAAGAAGATCATGCAGGAGCCGGTGGGGACGATCACGACGAACGTCCGGGGCACCGAGATCGTCCTCGACATCTGCCATCAGCACGGCGTCCCCCTCTACATCGCCTCCACCTCCGAGATCTACGGCAAGGCGGGAGACCGGCTGCACGAAGACCACGACCGGGTGATGGGGAGCGTCCGCCACCGTCGCTGGGCGTACGCCTGCACCAAGGTACTCGACGAGTTCCTCGCCCTCGCCTATCACCAGGAGAAGGGGCTCCCCGTGATCCTCGGGCGCTTCTTCAACACGGTCGGGCCGCGGCAGTCCCCCGAGTGGGGGATGGTCGTGCCGACCTTCGTGCGTCAGGCGCTCCGGGGGGAGCCGATCACCGTCTACGGACCCGGGACGCAGCGCCGCTGCTTCTGCCACGTGAGCGACGCGGTCCGGGCCGTGCGCGGGCTCCTCGACCACCCCGGCGCCATCGGGGAGGTCTACAACATCGGCTCCGAGGAGGAGGTGTCGATTCGCGAGCTCGCCGAGCGGATCCGGGACCAGCTGGGCTCCTCCTCCGAGATCGTGCACATCGCGTACGAAGAGGCGTACGGCGACGGCTTCGAGGACATGGAGCGGCGACAGCCCTCGACCGCGAAGATCCACGACGCGATCGGGTGGTCCGCCTCGAAGAACCTCGACTCGATCATCGCGGAGACGGCCGCGAGGATGGCGTGACGACCTCGCTGCGGAAGGCCCACGGCCGCGAGCGTGGCGTGACGGCCTCGGCCCGGAAGCCCCCCGACCGCCGGTGATCCGCGCCCTGCTGACCGGCGCCGGCGGCATGCTGGGTCGGGCGCTCCGGGAGGAACTCTCCGCGCGACGGCTCCCCGTACGGCCTCTGGACCGGGACGCTCTCGACCTCACCGACCGCGCCGCGGTTCGGCGGGCGGTCGAGGCGTGGGCGGAGGAGACGGCCGAGGGGGTGGCGGAGGCGGGGGGACGTCCCGTCGTCTTCAACTGCGCCGCGTACACCGCGGTCGATCGCGCGGAGTCGGAGCCGGAGCTCGCCGAGGCGGTGAACGTCGACGGGGTT
>JANQLR010000392.1 GCA_028280525.1 Longimicrobiales bacterium | reverse complement strand
GGGGGGCACCAACGTCATCAACGCCGGATCGCCCGATCTCACCCAGGTCCGCCTCGTCCGCTCCGACTCGACGGAGGTCGTCAATCTCCAGGCGGACGCGGCCGACGCTACCCGGGACTTCGATCGCATCATTCAGTCTGGGGACTGGATCTACGTCCCCCGCATCTCCTCCGGCTTCAACCTCCGGGAGAACGTCACCTTCTGGGGTCAGGTCGCGACGCTCGCGCTGACCGTCGCGATCTTCATCTCCCAGGTCGGGGGGAACTGACGCGGTGTTTCTGGGACGGCAGGACGGATGGATCGAGGTGGTGTCGGGGGTGATGTTCTCGGGGAAGTCGGAGGAGCTGCTCCGGCGGGTGCGACGGGCGCTGATCGCGAAGAAGCGCGTGCAGGTCTTCAAGTCGCATCTGGATGACCGCTACGGCGGGGTCTACCGGATCTCCTCGCACGACGGCTCCCAGCTCGAGGCGGTTCCGGTGAACACCTCTCAGCAGATCGCGCGGCAGGTGGACCCCGAGGCCGAGGTGGTGGCGGTCGACGAGGCGCAGTTCCTGGACGCCGGGATCGTGCCGCTCGTGAACCACCTGGCGGACCAGGGCGTGCGGGTCATCCTGGCCGGCACCGACATGGACTTCCGCGGCGAGCCGTTCGGCCCGATCCCGCACCTCCTCGCCGTAGCCGAGCGGGTCGACAAGCTCTCGGCGATCTGCGTCCGTTGCGGCGACCTGGCCACGCGCAATCAGCGGCTGATCGACGGGGAGCCCGCGCCGGCGGAGGGACCGACCATTCAGATCGGGGGCGCGGAGAGCTACGAGGCGCGGTGCCGGTCGTGCCACGAGGTGCCCGCGCGGGATCGGGCCCAGACGGAGTTGGGAGTGGCGCGGGAGTTGGGAGCGGCGCGGGAGTAGAGGGACTCGGGGGGGATCGTGGCCGTCCGGTGCGCTCGCGGTCGGGCAGGGCCCCACCGGACTGCGTCGCGTAAGCGCATGGAGGCGCCCCCCTCGGCGTCGCACCCTTCGGCATGGACTCTTCGACGCCGACCCCGATTCCGCACGCAGCCCCACACGGCGCTCCACCTCCAGCCCTGCTGCTCGTCGGGTCGGATGGCGCAGCCCTTCGGGCGACCTTCCGAACGCTCCTGGGTGAGGCTCGCCAGCTCGACCTCGCGCTGACTCGGGTTCGGCTCGACACCCTCGGCTCGATCCCCGACGAGCTGGACGCCCTCGACCGCGTTCGCATCGTGCTCGGGGAGCTGCGTGCGGAGGCGCTGGATGCGGAGGCCCACTCCCTTGCCGTGGGAGCGTCGGGGCGGTCGCGACTCCGCCGCCTGGCGCGGCTCGTCGGCGGTGGGCGAGTCGAGGTGCGAGCCGCGCCGTTGGCCGGGTGGTCTCCAGACTTCTCGATCTTCCCAGGCGCCTCCGGGAGGGGGGCGGCGATGGTCGGTTCGCACGCCTTCGGGCGGGGTGGCGGGCTCGACGGACCGGTTCAGGCGGTCGTCCTTCGGGGTGGGGGAGAACTCGACCGCCTCGGTGAGGCCTTCTCGGCGATCTGGGCCCGGGCCCACGAGGTCACGCCCGCGATCGAGACCGTGCTGCGGCGTGCGCTTCGGTGGTCCTCGGTTCCCCGCGTCGCGGAGCGACCCGGGGCGCCGGGAGGTACCCGCCATGTCGACCGAGCGCCGCGTTGACACCCTCTTGCATTCGGGGTAAGGTTCTGGCTGGCTTGCGTCGACCCTATTGTGGGCGCGCAGTCGCTTTGCCTCCTTAGCTCAGTCGGTTAGAGCACCTGACTGTTAATCAGGGTGTCCCAGGTTCGAGTCCTGGAGGAGGCGCTTGATCTTCGCGGGCGTTCCTGGTGATCCGGGAACTGCCCGGACCCTCCCTGGCTCTGCGATCTGAGGGATTGTAGCGCGTCCGGGCTTGAGCTGGTCGCGTTCAGGGCCCGCCGGGGTGGAGACACCTCGCCCGAGCGGTCCTTCGAACTCGCTTTCTCAGGCGGGGTCCGACAGCCGGAACCGGGCGACGTACTGTTCGTCGAACTCCCCTCGGACCACCCCCCAGGCGACCTCCCCGCGAACCACGGAGACCGAGGTCCTCGGCGGAAGCTCGACCGTTCCCAGAAAGGTCCCCTCCGGGTCGAACACGTCGTAGACCGCGGCTTCTCGCCACGTGACGGGCGGCGGACGACCGTCACTCTCCGGGACCTCTTCGTCCGACTCCACCTTGGTCGCCTCGACGTAGCGACGCACCCAGAGCGCTCCCTCCTCGCCAACCAGGAAGTTCCGGAAGAAGGGCTTCACGCTCGGGGTCGGCGGGGGCATCTCGGCCATGTACTGGCCCTGCGCACGGATGATCCAGTCGCGCACCGCGTCGTGTTCGGCCTTCTCGTCCGGGTGCACCTCCGCTCTCTCCACGCCCTCCCGGGTGATTCGGAGAACCCGGCCATCGGGCGCGCGGTGCTCGATCGAGTAGCGGTCCGTGATGCCGAGCCACAGACCCCCACTCCGGCTCGCGGCCCAGAGCTTCGCCGGCTCGAAGCTGCCCCCTGCGTAGGCCGTCTCGCCGGGCAGTTCGGGGATCCGGATGGTATCGACCACCTCTCCCACCTCGTTCATGTGCAGGAGCCCCACGATCCACGGCTCTCCCGGGGCGACATCCCCCAGCGTCGCCCTCAGGTACAGCTGATCTGCATCGTCGATCGCCGTGGCGTTGCTCGTATACAGCCCACTGTTCAGGCGCCATGACTCGAAGGGTGTACCGTCGGGCTCGTACACGTTCATCCGCATGTTGCGCGGATCCCGCATGACTACGCGACCATCCGCGGACCTCACGACCAGCCCGAGCGAGATGTCCTGGTACTCACCGGGGCCCTGACCCTCGCCGCCCAGCTGTCGAACGAACTGCCCGGACGGATCGAAGTATCGCAGCGCCGGCGCCTGGCCATCGAACACGTAGACCCCACCCTCCGCGTCCGCGGCGACGTCCATGATGCGGCCGAACTGGTACTCCTCGGGACCCTCGAAGACGCCGATCCGCATCTCCTCCACGAGCGTGCGGGTTGCGCCCCACTGACCCTCTCCGGAGTGGGCGATGACGACGGTGTCGCCGAGCACGGTCCGCGTCGTGGTGGTCTCGGTCTCGGGCGCAGGAGCGTCACCGCAGCCGAGTGCGAGGGCCAGACCGAGGAGCAGCGGGGTGCGGAGGGATGGCTTCATCGATCGTCTCCTTCCGGTGGGGCGGGGCGGAAGTATGCGGGGGAGTCGTTTGGGGCATCTTATCCGCTTCCGCAGCGTTGCGCTTCCACGGCGGCGAGCCGCTTCCGTGCCGCGGTGAACGGGGCTCCCACACCAGTGGGGGTCCCGTTCTTCTCTTAGCTTCCGGCGTCGCTCCTGGACCCGAGAGAGAAGGCTCGCCGCACGAAGTACGGTCTCTGAACATTTGTGCGGCTAGGATGTTATATTCTTGCGACGGTCCGTCGGACGAGCGACTGGTCCCCCGGTTCTCACACCGACCCCGAGACCGGACGAGGGTGAAGATGAGGCTCGGCATATCTGGAGGTCTCGCTGCGCTGACGATCGCGCTGATCAGCCTCCCCGGACCGGCTGCCGTCCCGGGCGGGCTACTCTTCTGGCGATTGGAGATCCCTTGAGTCCCAGGACGCTCGCGCTTCTCCACCGCACCCGGAGTAGAGCGGTGCCCCTCTGCGGGTCGGGAGGATGAGGGTCGGTCGCGAGCGTCGTCGCCTACTCGGGGGGATCGCTCCGAGAGTCGGCGCCGTGGCCCTCGTCCTCGGCGCGGGTGTCGCCTGTTCGGACGTCGAGGAGCGTCCCCCGCTCTCCTTCGTGCAGGCGGAGGCCGGCCATCCCGTCGTCGAGCTCTCGACCCTATCGGGGTGGCCGCCGACCGGATCCCCTCGGCGGGTCGCGTCCACGAACGACCTCGAAGGAGGCCCGCTGCTGCTGAACCGCGTGCACTCCGGTCTGTTCCTCGGAGACAGCGCCCTGGTGATCGCGGACAGCGGCAACGGAGAGGTGGTGGTTCTCGACCTTCGGCAATCGCCTCGCGCGCGTACGGTTGCACCGCCCGGGCGCGGCCCGGGAGAGCTCGGTCGCATCATCGCCCTGACCCCGTCCGCCGGGGCGGAATTCTTCGTCTACGACGGTCGACTCCATCACTTCGATGCGTCGGCTGCGTACCGGAGGACGACCGACCTGCCCTCGCGCTCGCGACGGATCGATCTCCTTCCCCTCGTCATCCGGCCGGACTCCAGCCTTCTGTACGTACCCGGGGACCAGCGGGTCTTCGACCAGCCGGGCCTTCGGCGCGACACCGTTCCGCTGATCCTCGCGTCGTCATCGGGGGAGCGTTCGGACACGCTGGCAACCTGGCTCGGGCTGGAGCGGGAGATTCACCCCACCTCACTGGGGAAGCTGATGGTGCCGGTCGGATACGGCCGAACCTTCGCGGTCGACAGCAACGGTTCGGAGGTCGTGATCGGCTCGACGGATTCCCTCGCGCTGCGTGTGGTGAATGCGGCCGGGGAGACCGTCTTCGAGATCGGCTCCGACGATCCCCCAGCGCGAGTGCCCAGCGACGCACGGTCCGCCTGGATCGAGCATCTCGAGGAACGACTCCCGATCGACAACGCGGAGGTGAGAAGGGCCTTCGCTGCATCGCCGGTCCGGGAGACGCTCCCGGCCTTCGCCGGGTTGAAGATCGACCCCGACGGTGGTGTCTGGATCGGGGAGGCGATCCAGATCGACGCGCGCGCCCGACGGTGGATCGGCCTCAGCAGGGAGGGGGATGTCCTCGGCGTGGTCGAGGTGCCGCGGCTTCCCTTCGATCGTCTGCCGGGCCGAACCGAGATCATCGCGTTCGCGCGACACCACTTCGCACTGCTCCGGAAGAACTACCTGGATGAAGAGTGGGTCGAAGTCTGGCGTCTCCCGGACCCGGACCCCTCCTGATCGCCCCTTTGTCACCCCCACGACCTCGCGCCGACAGCGGAACGAGAAACGGGCCCGACCACCTCTACGGCGACCGGGCCCCTCTCTCTCCCCGGCACCCTCTGGGGATGCCGGGCTCTCTCGGCTCTCTCTGTTCGATCCGCAGGGCGGATAGCGGTCAGTGTCGGCCGCTGCGATCCCCGACTTGAGTGTGGAGCCGGGTGAAGGACCGGCGAGCGCACCCATCTGGCCGGAGTGACGAGACTCCGGTGACGGATGAACCATCTCTGGCGGGCACCCGAGACACGGTCTCGGATGTGCGATTGAGCGTCGCTTTCGTCGAGCGACGGGGGAGTTCCAACAGAGGAACCTGCACCGTGCGGCAAGACACGGCTGGGGTCGCAGGCGTGGGTGTCGGACTCACCGGCCTTCACCAGCTCCAGAGCACTCGAACCTCCGCGTGGGGCACCGTCCCGAAGGACCGCGCGGGACACGAATTGTGGGGATGGTTCGAGTGTGGCTCGGCGACCCGGAGGGTCACCACCTGCGTGGCTACGCAGCGGGAAGGAGGAGAGTACGTACGCATGCGTACGCGGTTACGTACGCGGTGTCTTAATTCGTTGCGGTGTCAGGATTTGCTGAGTTCACGCGCAATCCAGACGGTGCGGAATACGGCAGTCCCGATCGTCCCGACTGCGATGATCCAGAGGACGGGGATGAGGAGACCGCCGGGCGCGGCACGACCCATGAGGCCGTTCACGACCGGGTCGAAGAGGCCGCCGAAGCCGAGGAGGAGGATCCGTTCGGCGCGCTGCAGGATCCCGAGCTTGCAGACGACGCCCACCGACTCGCCCCGGGCTCGAGCGTAGCTCACCAGGAGCGAGCCCCCCATCCCGACCACGACCGCCCCCAGGGCGACGGGGTCGCTACGGAACCAGAGGGCGAGCCCGACGAAGGCGCCGACCTCGGCGAAGCGATCGAGGGTGGAGTCGAGGAAGGCGCCCCGCTCGTCGGCGATCCCGCGGGCGCGGGCGATCCGGCCGTCGAGCACGTCGGCGGCGCCCCCGGCGAGCACGCCCCACCCACCGAGCGACATGTTGCCCATGGCGAAGGCGACGCCGCCCGCCGAGGCGATGACCACCCCGGCCACGTTGTAGAAGGTCGGTGAGAGTCCGAGCGCCAGCGAGACCCGCTCGATCGGCCGGATGAACCAGTAGAACCACGACCGGACGAAGGTCCCGAGGACGAAGCCCCCGCGGGCCGACGACTCGAGGGGATCGGGCCGGGTGAAGGCCCCGCTGAGGCGGTAGACCGGCATCGTCAGGATCGCGAAGCCGAGGATCCCGAAGAGGATGAGGAGGTCGTTGGTCACGCGGCGGACTCCCCGGAGTCGCCGTCGCGGAACTGGTGGTTCCGCGCCCGCAGCACGCGGAAGAGCTTGGGCCAGAGGAAGAGAAGCGGAAAGCGTCGCTCGAGCGGGGAGAGCGGGAGTTCGAGGCCGGTTCGCCGCTCGGCCTTCCGCTGGATGTAGGTCAGCCAGTCGTTGAAGGTGACGATGTGCTTGGCCCATCGCGCGGTCGCCCGCCGCTTGGAGCGCGCGAAGTAGCGCCGGATCCTGCGACCCTCGGAGGCGGCAGGGGCCTCGGCGAAGTCGTAGCCGTCGCCGTTCCGGATCAGCTCGCCCCGTTCGACGCCCCCCTCGAGCACCTCGCTATACGACCGCGTGAGCCACCCCTGCTGCGACTGGAACACCTCGCCGACCCGGTCGGCGGCCTCGGGCCGGATCTCGCCTCCGTAGGAGATGGCCAGCATCTCCCGTGGGAGCGACTCGGCGGTGATCGGACGCGTCAGCCAGGGGGCGGTCCACTCGAAGATGCGCTCGCGGGCGGACGCGAGGATCTCTTCGATCTCCATGGCCGCCTCGGGCGAGCGCGCCCACGCCACCTCGACCTGCTGCACGAGCCGTCCCTTGAGGAAGTGGTCCGGGCTGTCGGGCCCCAGCGCACGACGGAAGTCGTCTACCGAGACGATCGCGCACTTGGCCACGGGGAGTCCGTCGGGGGCAGGTGAGAAGGCGGTGATCGACGGCGGCAGGATCGTCGCCAGGCGATTCAGGAGCCACGGCTTCCGGATGTGATGTCCGGCATCCACGAGCGACCGGTGGAAGGAGGCGTAGTCGCGCACGATGACGACGAAGTCCCACGCGGAGTGCAGGTCGGGGCTCGCCTTCAGGAGCTGCGATCCGTAGATGATCAGGGCGGAGATCGACTCCCCACCCGCCGCCCTCAGCTCGTCGATGAGCCAGTCGCGGTCCGAACGCCCGGCCCGCCCGGATCCGGCAGGTGCGGGCGTGCCGACGTCCGTCATCACGCCGCCTCTCCGGAGCGGAGCCGGCGGAGTCCGGTGTGCAGCCCCTCTTCGATCCGGTCGATGAAGGCCTCGATCTCGTCGTCCGTCGCGGCGCGGCCGTCGATCTCGAGCGGGCCGTCCACCGTCAGCCCCCCGTCGAGGGTGCCGACCTCGCTCACGAAGTGCTCGAGCTTGGCGCACTGCCAGTACCCGTCGAGCGTCATGACGTAGACCCTCCAGTCCCGCGCGCGCAGGATCGCGCGGAGACCGTTCCGGCGCAGGGGGCCGATCGAGCCGTTCTTCGTCCGCGTGCCTTCGGGGTAGATCATCATGGGAACCGGGCTCTCTGCCGCGGCCTGGGTGATCGCGCCGAGGTCGGTCCTTCCCGTTGCCCGGGGATCCACCGTCGGGTATTGATACAGGCGGACCATGTGCGAAATTAGAGGCTTCCCGCGCGCGTAGCGTGCACGCGTGACGATGCGCGGGTGCAGGGGGCGGATCGAGGCGATTGCGATCGGAATGTCCATGAGGGACTGATGGTTCCCAACCACCAGGACTCCGGCTTCACCGGGGACTCGGAGGCGGGGGCCGACCCGGGCTCCACCGATCACGGACACCGTGCCGAGTACCAGATCGGCGATCCGCTGAATCCAGAACGCGAGGATCTTCTCCCTTCGTGAGGGGAAGAGCCACGTCAGAGGAGAGATCACCAGGCGCTGGATGACCTCGGAACCGATCAGACCGATCCCGATGGCTCCAATCGTCAGGGTCCCGCGAATCTTCAAGGGAGATCTCTCCAGCCGGCCGGGTGCCGGTCGACGAACTACACGAGCGACTCAGCGTCGAGAAGGCTAATGGCTGACAAGGATACACTTCAAGCGGGTGGTAACGGCTCGGTTACGGAATCCGCGCCTGCGCCGACGGATCGCAACCGGGTTCGCGAGATGGAGCCCCGCGCGGGTGGATCGGAGTCCAATGCGATGGACTACGACTACACCAACTTCTACTTCGGCGCCGGCGACGACGCCTTCGCCCTCCTGGAGCCCTTCGCCGACTGGTGGGGCGAGGTCAAGCCGCGCGGCTACTACCAGTACGAGCTCCCGCTCCAGTCCGCGCCCTCCACCCGCGTCGACGTGAAGGACACGAAGACGGGTGAGATCCGGAAGGGTCTCATCAACTTCGCCTCCTACAACTACCTGGGCCTCTCCTACCGCGACGAGGTGAAGCGGGCGATCAAGGAGGCCGTCGACATCTTCGGCGGCGGCTCCTCGGGTTCGCCGATCCTCTCGGGCACGACCCGTCTGCACGACGAGCTCGCCGAGAAGATGGCCGCCTTCAAGGGGAAGGAGGCGGCGATGATCTTCCCGACGGGCTACAGCGCCAACGTCGGGGTGATCGCGGGGCTGATGCGCTCGGGTGACCTGATCGTCGCCGATCAGTACGCGCACGCCTCGATCGTCGACGGGATGATCCTGTCGAAGGCGAAGAGCCGTTTCTTCCGGCACAACAACGCCGAGGATCTCGACCGGAAGCTCTCCCGCTTCGAGGGGAAGAAGCTCGTCATCGTCGAGGGCGTCTACTCGATGGACGGCGACACCTCGACGCTCCCGGAGCTGTGGGAGGTCACGAAGAAGCACGGCGCCCGCATGCTCATCGACGAGGCGCACTCGACCTTCATCTTCGGTGAGAACGGCCGGGGGGTCGCCGAGCACTACGGGCTCGACGACGAGATCGACATGCACCTCGGGACCTTCTCGAAGAGTCTCGGGGGTCAGGGTGGCTTCATCGCCGGTTCGCAGGCGCTGATCGACTACCTGCGGGGCTTCGCCCGCTCGCGCTTCTTCTCCTGCGCCCTCGCGCCGACCGTCGTTGCCGGGATCAACGCGGCGCTCGATCTGGCCGTCGCGCATCCGGAGCTTCGCACGAAGCTGATGGAGAACGCCTGCACGATGATGAAGCTCCTCACCGATGAGGGCGTCGACGTCGGCGACTCCAACTCTCAGGTCATCCCGATCATGGTGCGCAACGACGCCCGGATCTTCGACCTGGGCGAGGAGCTCCTTCGCGAGGGCGTCTTCATCAACCCGGTGAAGTACCCGGCGGTCGGGAAGCACAAGTCGCGCTTCCGGATGTCGATTTCCGCCGACCACACCCAGGAAGATCTGGAGGAGGGCGCAGAGATCATCGTCCGCGTCCTTCGCCGCAACGGCATCATCGAGTAAGAGCGCGGAGCCGCGATGCGGGGGCGCTGGGCGAGAGCCTCGGCGCCCCTTCGCGCGTCCAGCCGCCACCTCCGCGCGCAACGGACCCCGCCGGTCCGGGCGCTGCATCCACCGAACGCACGCACACGGAATCAGGTCCGCCATGAACATCACCCGCTACGGGTTCCAGAGCTGCGTCGGCGGCTTCTTCGAGTTCGCCACGAGCGACGCCCGCAAGATCCTCCCCTCGCACCTCGAGCCGATCGAGAAGATGCACGAGCGGAGCGTGATGGCCGTCCTCGCCTTCCAGTTCACGGAGAGCGAGGTGGGGCCGTACGACGAGCTGGTGATGGCGGTGATCACGCCGCCGCGGGTGGTGGAGGGGCAGCCGCTCCCGAAGGCGGCCTTCTATCCCTTCATGGTCGCCACGAGCACCGACGAGTCTCGGGCACACGCGATCGAGCGCTGGCGCCTTCCGCACTACATGGCCGCGCTCGACTTCGACTTCCAGGAGGGCGACGAGACGATGGACCTCGTCGTCTCCGAGAAGGGCGAGCCGATCGTGGAGCTCACCATCACCAAGCACGAGTTCCACCCGACCACGAACCCCTACCACTGCTTCACCACCGACGCCGCGGTCGACAACGGCAACGACGGTCGGTACAAGGTGAACATCTTCATGAACGCCCCCCACTCGGAGCACGAGGAGGAGGCGGGGTCGCTCACCCTGCACGAGCACCCGATGACCGAGATGCTCACGATCGACGACGTGGCCACCTGGCCCTTCCGCGAGGAGTGGTACCAGGCGGGCGAGCAGACCTTCGAGGAGCTCGAGACGCTCTGAGCCGGGCCCGGACCGACGCGTCCGGAGGGACGTGGTGAGCGGGAATCCCCGCGGATGAGCGGCGAGGCGCGCGCGGCGGACCGGCGCACCTTCGTCGTCTTCAACCCGGCTTCGGGTCGGGGACGTGGGGCGCGCCGCATGTCGGCGTATCGAGAGCTCCTCGAACGACACCTCCCCGGCTGCACCTTCGGCGTCACCGAACGCGCCGGGCACGAGTACGAGCTCACCGAGCGGGCGATCGGGGAGGGGTATGAGCAGATCATCGCCGTCGGCGGGGACGGCACCTGGAGCCACGTCGCGGACGTCGTGGTCGAGTCCGGGGCTCCGGTCCGCTTCGGCGTCCTCCCCGCGGGGACCGGGAACGACTTCGGGCGAAATCTCGGGCTGGACTACGGCGACCCCGAGGGCGCCGTCCGCTCGCTCACGTCGGGCCGCTCCACCCGGGTGGATGTGGGCCGCATTCTGACCCCGTCCGCCCCGGCCGAACCGGGCAAGCCGGCGGGCCAGCTCCCGCGACCGCGCCACTTCCTCAACCTGGTCGGGCTCGGGTTCGACATCGCGGTGATCGACGCCGCGGCGAGCGCCCGCTTCCTCAGGGGCGCGCTCCTCTACAAGGTGACCGCGCTGCAGCAGCTCTTCCGGTTCGAGGGACTCGAGGTGGCGATCCGAGACGGGGAGGGCTTCGACAGGGCGGGGACCCACCTGATCGTGACGATCACCAACGGGAAGTACTTCGGTGGCGGCTTCCCGATGGCGCCGGACGCGGATGTGCGGGACGGGCGGCTCCACGCCTGCCTGATCTCCGACGCCTCGCCCTTCCAGCGCCTCTCCCTCTTCAACGCGGCAGAGCGCGGCGAGCACGTCCGCTCCGAGAGAACGACGGTGCACCCGGCCCCGCGCTTCCAGCTGGAGCTCGGCCGCCCCACCCGCTTCGAGGCGGACGGCGACGTCTTCGTGACCGAGGGCGGCAGCCTGGAGGTCGAGGTGATCCCGAACGGGCTGGAGCTGCTCGGCGGCTGACACGTCAGACTTGACGGCCCCGGGGCTGGCACACACTTTGCATCACAAAGTTGCGTCACCGCCCTCCGGTGCCGTACCCCTCGCCGCCGCCCACCGATGAGCCGTCCCGCCCCGCGCGCCGTTCCGGACCGTCCGCCCCTCGCCCTGCACGACCGGGCGATGGACAACCTGCAGTTCATCCGGGACACGATGGCCCGCTCCTCCGCCTTCACGGCGATCTCGGGCGGATCGGTCGTCGTCATGGGGGGGATCGGACTCTTCGCCGCGATCCTGGCGGACACCTCCTCCTCGGTGAGCTGGATCGGCACCTGGCTCGCGGCCGCGGTGCTCTCGCTGGCGGTCTCGATGCTGGCGACCTCCTACAAGGCGAAGCAGGTCGGCGAGGCGCTCCTGAACGGGCCGGGGCGCAAGTTCATGCTCGGGATGCTCCCGGCGCTCCTGGTCGGCGTCGTCCTGACCATCCCCTTCCTGCGCGGCGCCGACATCGCACTCCTCCCTGGGGTGTGGATGCTGCTGTACGGAACGGCGATCACCGGCGGCGGCGCCTTCTCGGTTCGCACCGTCCCGGCCATGGGGGGCGCCTTCCTCCTGCTCGGGACGATCGCGGTCGTCTTCCCCCTCCCGGATCCGAACCTGTGGATGGCGATCGGATTCGGCGGACTTCACGTGGTCTTCGGGACCCTCATTGCACGGAGGCACGGTGGCTGAGAAGAAGCTCGCCGACGACGACATGTCCGGCGTCGCGCGCACGACCCGCCGCCTCTGGAGCGTGGATGGACGCTCGGAGGACGCCGGCCCGCTGGAGCTCGATCGGCTCATTCACGAGCGCGTCCGACTGGGCATCGTCAGCGCCCTCGCGGTGAACGGCTCGCTCGCCTTCAACGAGCTGAAGGAGATCCTGGGCGCCTCGGACGGCAACCTGATCACGCACGCGCGCCGCCTCGAGGAGGCGGGGTACGTGGTCGCCGAGAAGGCGATGGAGGGGGGATCGTCCCGGACCCTCTACCGCCTGACCGAGGCGGGGTCGAGGGAGTTCTCGGCGTACCTCGATCACATGGAGGCGCTGATCCGGGCGACGCGCGACGGAGGGGACGCGTGAGGGCGTCGGACGCAGGCCTGCACGTCGGGCTGATCATGGACGGGAATGGGCGGTGGGCCAGCGCGCGGGGTCTGCCGCGCCCCGCGGGTCACCGGGAGGGGGTGAAGACGGTTCGACGCGTCGTGCGGGCGGCGCCGGACATCGGCGTCGAGATCCTGACCCTCTACGCCTTCTCCTCCGACAACTGGCGGAGACCGCGCCCCGAGGTGGGTGCGCTGATGCGGATCTTCAGCCGGCACCTGCGCTCCGAGGCCCACGCCCTCCGCGACGAGGGCGTCCGCATCTCCCTGGTGGGCCGACGCGACCGGCTCCCCACCCGCGTGCTGCGTTCGGCGGACGAAGCCGAGGAGATCACCCGGGACGGCGACCGCCTCCACCTGCGCCTCGCGATCGACTACTCCGCCCGAGACGTCCTGGCCGCCGCGGCGGAGCGACTCCGCGGCGGGTCGGAGCCGGTGACGCGCGAGCTCCTGGCCGAGGCGATCGGCGAGATCATGGGCGAGTCGGGCTCGGTGCGGGACGTCGACCTGATGATCCGCACGAGCGGCGAGGAGCGGCTGAGCGACTTCCTCCTCTGGGAGAGCGCCTACGCGGAGCTCATGTTCACTCCGACGCTCTGGCCGGACCTGGAGGTCGACGAGTTCGCGTCGTGCGTCCGGGCCTTCGCACAGCGCGATCGGCGCTTCGGCGGGCTGGGTCGGCGAGCGGGTTAGCGCAGGCCGGCCGGGCCGCTCCCCGCGCGGGGGGCCTTCGATGGGTCACTCCGGCGGAGCCCGCACCGAGGGCGTGAACCCGTCCTAGGGCCTGTTCACACTACGGGGATCCCCGCTGTTGCGGCTGAAATTGTGCCCATCCAGACGGGAGGAGCGAGGTTTGGCAGCGTCAAATGAGCGACGAGCAACGCAGAGGGGTGCGATTTCAGCCGCAACCCATCCGGGCCGGGC
>JANQLR010000364.1 GCA_028280525.1 Longimicrobiales bacterium | reverse complement strand
GCCGCCGCGACCCCCGCCACCTCGGGCTCCCCCGCCGCCGTCTCGGCCCCACCGTGCGCCAGCCAGCGCTCGGCCTCGATCGCGGCCATGCACCCCATCGCCGCCGCCGTGACCGCCTGACGGTAGAAGTCGTCCGCGACGTCGCCCGCCGCGTACACCCCCGGGATCCCGGTCTCCATGCGCCCCGGGTTGGGGAGCTGCAGGTAGCCGGCGTCGTCCATCGGCAGGGCACCGTCCAGGAAGTCGGTGTTCGGCTTGTGACCGATCGCCACGAAGAGGCCGCCGACGTCGAGTTCCGAGGTCTCCTGCGTCTTGTTGTTGATCAGCTGCAGGTGCTGGATCTCCTCCTCGCCAACCACGCCGGTCACCTCGGTGTCCCAGAGGACCGAGATCTTCTCGTTGGCCAGCGCGCGATCCGCCATCACCTTCGATGCGCGGAACTCGTCGCGGCGGTGAATGATGACGACCTCGCTCGCGAAGTTCGTGAGGTAGAGCGCCTCCTCCATCGCGGTGTCGCCCCCGCCCACCACGGCGAGACGCTTCTCGCGGAAGAAGGGGAGCGCCCCGTCACAGACGGCGCACGCGGAAACCCCGCCGCCATTCCGCGCGAGCACCTCTTCACCGGGCACGCCGAGCCACTTGGCGTTCGCCCCGGTCGCGATGATCACGACGTCGGTGTGGATCTCGGTCCCACCGCTCGACCAGAGTCGCTTCGGCGTCGACTCGAAGTCGACCCGCTCGATGTCCTCCGTGACGATCCGGGTGTCGAAGCGCTCCGCCTGCTTGCGGAAGCCCGTCATCATGACCTGACCGTCGACGCCGTCGGGGAAGCCGGGGTAGTTCTCGACGTCGGTCGTGAACATGAGCTGGCCGCCGGGGATCATCGTCTTCGAGGGCGCACCCTCGTAGACGACCGGGTTCAGGTTGGCCCGGGCCGCGTAGATCGCGGCGGTCCACCCGGAGGGCCCGGATCCGATGATGACGACCTTCTCGCGCTGGATGTCCGACATGAGTCCTCCGTCCCCCGAGGGGACCTACTTGTCCTTGAACGCCTTGTTGCTGGTGGAGTGGCCGGGATTCACCCGGGCACTCGGATCGATGTAGCGCGTCGCGGCATTCGCGGCGATCGCCGCCTCGGCGAAGCCGGTCGCGATGAGGTCGAGCTTCCCCTCGTAGTGCACGATGTCGCCCGCGCCGTAGATGCCCTCGACGTTGGTCTGCATCATGGGGTCGACCAGGATGCGGTTCTTCTCGAGCTCGAGCCCCCAGTTCCGGATCGGACCGAGGTCCGGCTTGAAGCCGAGGAAGGTCAGGACCGCGTCGACCTCGAAGCGGGCGTCTTCATCGGTCCGGTTGTCGAATACGGTGACCGCCTCGACGGTTCCTTCGCCGTGGATCTCCCGCACCTCGTAGAAGGGCAGAAACTCCATCTCGCCCGCCGCGCAGGCGTCGTGCATCTGCTGGACCGAGTTCTCGTGGGCGCGGAAGCCATCGCGGCGATGGACGAGCTTCACGTCGGAGCAGACGTCCTTGAGGATGAGCGCCCAGTCCAGGGCGGAGTCCCCTCCGCCGACGAGCACGACCCGCTTCCCGCGGTACTCCTCGGGGTCCTTCACGGCGTAGTGAACGCCGTTGTAGAGGAGTTCGTCGCTCCCGGGGCAGGTCAGGAGCTTGGGCTCGAACGCGCCCTTCCCCCCGGCGATGACGATCGCCCTGGTCCGGTGGGTCTGCGTCCTCCCCTCGAGCACGAAGTGCCCGTTCTCCCGCGTCACCGTCCGAATCTCCTCGTCCAGGACGATCTCCGGCTCGAACTGCATCGCCTGATCGGTGAGATCCCGGGCGAGGTCCTTCGCCAGCACCTTCGGGAAGCCCCCGACGTCGTAGATGTACTTTTCGGGGTACAGCGCGGTCAGCTGCCCCCCGAGTTCGGGGAGCGAATCGACGATGCGCACGCTGTTGCCGCGGAGTCCCGCGTAAAAGGCGGCGAAGAGGCCGGTCGGCCCACCGCCGATGATCGTCAGATCTCGTACTTCACTCATGATGCTTCGAACGCGACTCCCATCGGCGGGCGTCGCGGCAGTTGACGTGGAGCGTTCGCGCCCGCGCTCCGGAGAGATGGAAGCGGGGCGGAAACCGGAGGAAGTCTAACGGGTCGCCCCGCAGGCGTCATTCAGGGCGTCTACGCAGCGGATCCCGGGCCCGGCGACGGGACCGGCACCTCCGCGACGCGACGGCCTGGTCGAGGTCCCCTACTCCGGAGGCCCCAGATAGGCTTCGCTCGTCCGGTACCTGCGGATGCCCCGCACCACGAGGAGCTTGACCCCGACTGCGATCGGCACGCCGAGGAGGAGCCCGACGAAGCCGAGGTAGAAGCCACCGGCCGTCAGGGCGAGCACGACCCACACCGGGTGCAGTCCGACCGAGTCCCCGACGATCCGGGGGCTGACCACGCTCCCCTCGAGTCCCTGAACCACCCCGAAGACGACGGCGACCTTCAGGAGGGAGATCGTGATCGCCCCCGTCGACAGCGCCACGATGACCGCGGGGAGGAGGGAGAGGATCAGGCCGAGGTACGGCACGACCGAGAACACGGCCACCAGCGAGCCGATGAGGACGGCGTAGGGGAAGCTCGTGAGCCAGAGGCCGAGGGTCGTGAGCGCACCGATGATGAGTGCGACGGTGATCTGTCCGCGCAGGTACTGACCGAGGAGGTGGTCGTACTCCCCGGTGAAGCCGGCGATGTCGTCGCGCTGCGTCCGGGGCAGGAGCTCGTCGATCCGTCGCACGATCCCGTCCCAGTCGCGCAGGAGGTAGAAGGTCAGGACCGGGCAGAGCACGAGGTATCCGACCAGCGTCATCACCACCCCGAGGCCGCGCCCCACGCCCAGCACCGCGCCCCACGCCTGTCCGGCGATGTCCGAGCCGCGCTCCCGAAGCAGCTGGACGATCTGGTCGGGGTCGAGCGAGGCGATCCACTGTGCCACCGCCTCCCCCACGATCGGGAGCGTCGAGAGGCGGTCCTCCCAGTCGACGCTCCACCCCTGCAGCCGCTCGATCAGGCCGGGAACGGCCCCGGTGAACTGGTCGAACTGTCGGCCGACGGCGGGCAATCCCACCACCACCGCCACCACGAGGAGCGCGATGGCGGGGACCACGAGGACCAGGATCGCCGCGGAGCGACCGATCCCTCGCTTCTCGAGCCGGTCCACCAGCGGGTCGAGGATGTACGCGAGCCCCGCCGAGAGGACGAAGGGGGCGAGGAGGGAACCGGCCGTCGCGATGAACCAGACGATCGCGAGGACCGCCGACAGCGAAAGGAGGAGGGTGTGCCCGGGCATCCTCCGGAAGGGGAGGAGCGCCGCGATCAGGAGCGCGAAGAGGAGGAAGGGGGAGAGCACCTCCTGCATCGACAGCAGGAAGAAGACGAGGATGAGCAGGACCGCAGCGGCCTGCGTGATCGTCCAGACCGCCTTCGGCTCCAGCCAGCTCGGGGCGGAGGTGATCGTTTCGGGGTGGGAGTCGATAGGGCTTTGCCGCTGCTTCACAGACGTCGCGTCGAGTTCGAGTGGTAGCCGAAGGCCCTTCGGCCTCCGTGATTATTCAGCCCCGACGAACGAACCGCTATTGCAGGGCCGACTCGGATCGAGCTCCAGCTTCCTTCCCGGATCGTAACAAGAACGTAACGTCGCGAAGGGATGCTGGTTAGCTGCTTGTGCAGCATACGCACAATTCACATCATACGGCTCCGTTGAGGCACTCGGTCTCGACGGCTCACACTCTGTCTTGGCGGTGATAATGCGAATTCGTCTCCTTGGGCTCCTTGCCATCATTGCTGGTCTCAGCTTCTCCGGGGAAGAGGCGCGCGCTCGCGGCTGTGTGCCGCACTACAGCTCGGGTCCCGGTGATCCGCCCATTACCTGCACTTGGGACGGGCAGGACCCCGACTCGGGTGGCCTCGCCATCTACTACTGCTCCGATGGATCCCTCCGCGCCCTGTCGTGTGAACCGCTCTAGGCTCGAGTGCCCAGGGGGGGCGTCCCCCTGGGCGCGTGCGCTTGGCTGGTTCCCCTTGCTCACTTGCGCGTTAGCCTCGTGCCAGGCGGGAATGGGTAATCCCGGCCCCCGGCAACTTGTAGTCGACGGAGTAGCCAGTCTCGTCACCGTCGACCGTCACGACCCGTTGTTGGCCGTCTTTGACAGCGTCGGCCTGTTCTGGGTTTCGGATTACTTGTACCTGGACGGCCGTCACCTATTGACGGATCAAGGAAACGGGCGGTTGATCTCTGTTCACCACGAGGAGCGCTCGGTCCAGATCGTAGCTAGTCCGGGACGCGGTCCAGGGGAGGTTCTCCAACCATCCAAGCTCTCTTCAACCGCGGACACAATCGCGATCGCGGATGTGGGCAATGGGCGCATCGCCTTCTTCAGTAGCGATGGGACGTTCATTCGGTCAGCTGCGGTCGACCACCGTCTCCGCCAAGCTGTCGCGCTTGAAGACGGATCGTTTCTGGTCTTGGGGGTCGACGGCGACAGGCTAACGCAGCTCGGTCGTGACGGCTCGTCCCAGAAGGAGTTCCAACTTGGGAGGTCGACGCGTCCATCTGAGCACTCTCCGAATGCGCTTCTGGCTACGGGACGACGCTATCACGGACTGGACGTCTTGGCCGCGAGTGGGAGTACGGCGTACCTCGGGTACTCTCACGATGGAGCGATCATCGCAATCGATATCGAGAGCGGTGCGATCCGGGAGTTCGCCTTGCCGGAGTCAACGCTTCTGGAAGTCGCCTCTGCCGTCGAGAAGGCGAACAGTTCGCTAGGCACTTCCCACGTGTTCTCCCCGATCTTCCGCAGCTTGGAGGTGCTGCCTGACGGTCGGCTCCTGGCAGCCGTATCGGCTGGGGAAATCGTCGCCCTCGTTCTTGATCTGGCGTCAGGATCCGTGGTTGAGGTCCGCGCCGATGACATCAATCACCCCGCGCGTCACGCGATCGGTCTTGTTCCCGGACCGAGCGCGCGCACGATTGCCATACTAGGCACGGGTGGGATCGGATTCGCGGAGATGAGATGAAGGTTGGAATTGGCAAGGTCGCAAATGCGATGCTCAACGCGTTGATTCTGGTGACGATCGGGTACGTGATGCTGCGCGATGGCGGACCGGTTCGTGCCTGGTATTCCGAACGATCCGATGGACTGGCAGTAGCAGAGTCGCTCGCCCAGGATTGGGAACGATTGTCAGCTGGCGGATCGCTTGTGAGCGGCTCCGCAGCGGCGGAGTTGGTGGAGTTTGGAGACTACCAGTGTGAGTTCTGCAAGCTTGCCGAAGACACGGTCGCTGCACTCCTTACGTCCCGCCCTCGCACTTCCATCCGTTATCGGCACCTACCGCTGCCTCAGCATCCGCAGGCCGAGCGAGCCGCACGAGTCGCGGTCTGCGCTGAGGAACAGGCCGCGTTCAAGCGTGTGCACTCGGCGCTGTACCGGGTGCATGACTGGCGGGAGGGATGGGAACGTCGCGTGGCTCAAGAGGCCGGAGTCCCCGACGTCTCGCGCCTGCTTCGATGCCTTTCGCAACCACGTATCTCGGCGCGACTGGACGAGGACCGTGAATTCGCGTCGAAACTGGGCATCTCCGGCACCCCGGCCTGGGTCGGGCGCAACGCCATTGCGAACGGTGTGGTCTCAGTCAGTCGCCTCAGGGGCTTGGCGAGCGGGTCGAACGAACCGCGCTAGCGCCACCACGCTTGAGGGGGCGTCGTTTCCTTTGGACGTCACAGGAACTCGAAGTCGTGGGCACCGGCACGAATGCGATCGACCGCCTCGACGACGACGGTGCGCGCATTGTCGTACGCGATCTTCTCGATCGCCTCCTCCATGGGGATCCAGAGACACTCCGTGATCCCCTCGTCCATCTCCGGAACGGGCTCGCCCTCCCGCGAGTGCAGGAGGTAGAAGGCGCAGAACTTGTGAATCAGTCGGCCCTCGAGCCGGAAGTACCAGTCGATGGTGAGGAGTTCGGGGCCGAGCACGAGCGACTCCAGCCCGGTCTCCTCCTCCGTCTCGCGCAGCGCGGCCGCCATCGCCTCCTCCCCGGCTTCGAGGTGGCCCTTGGGGAGCCCGAGGTTTCCGTACGGATCGCGGATCAGAAGGATGTGCACCGCCCCCTGGATGCGTCGGACCACGACGCCTCCCGCGCTTCGCTCGACGCGGGCCCGCTCCCTCCCTCGCGTCCGGCGTTTCGACGATCCGCTCACGCCCGACCTCAGAAGATGCTGAGCCGGACGTAGCGTCCGGGGTTCTCGCGCAGATCGCGCAGCAGGAGCTCGAGCTCGGTCAGCACCCCGGTGGTGCGGTCCGTCAGGGTGGAGTCGGCGAAGAGCTGTCCGAGCAGACCCTCCCCCGACTCGACCCGCTCCGTCAGTCGATCGACGCGGGCGAAGGTGCGATCGGCACTCTCGATGAGCCCGCTGAACTCCTCGGACGCCCCGTCCAGCTCCCCGGTGAAGGAGGCCAGATTCGACGACACCTCCTCGAGCGAGGCGAGGATCGAGGCGAGCTCTCCGCCGGCGAAGAGCGAGTCGGCCTGCTCCAGCGTGCTGCGACCCGCCCGGGCGGCACCCGCGATCTCGGAGGCGGCGGCGCGCACGTCCGCCGTCAGGGTGTCGATCGTGGACGCCTGCTCCTCGACCAGGCTCCGCAGCGTCTGCGAGATGATCTGGATGTCCCGGATCGCGCTCGACAGCGCCTGCGCCGTCTCGTCGGTGAAGGCGCGGTCGACGCGGGAGGTCAGGACCTGGAGGTTCTCGGAAATCGCGTTCGCCGCCGCCGTCAACCGGGAGATGTCCGGATAGGTGAAGCCGCCGAGGATCGGATTCTCGGACGCGGTCTGGATGGCCGGGGTGATGGTGAAGAACTCGAAGCTGGGGTAGTCCGACTTCGAGACGAGTTCGACCTGCCACTCCCCGAAGAGCGACTCCGCAGCGACCAGCGCACCGGCGTCGGGTGGGAGGGGGTTCTGTTCATCGAGCAGGAGATGGAGGCGCACGCCGGCTCCGCCCGGCTCGACCTCGATCAACGCCACCCGTCCGATCTGCACGCCCCGGAACTTCACGGCGTTCCCGTCGCGAAGCTGACCGGCGTCCGTCACGAGCACGTCGAGCGGGACGCGCGGGCTCCCGAAGCCCCGCCCCGAGAGCCAGAGCGATCCGAGGACCGCAGCCGCAACCCCGAGGACGATCACCGCCCCGACGAGCACCTCCCTGCCTCGGTTCACTGCGCGCTCTCCCAGAGTTCGGGGCGTCCCTCCATGAAGCCCCGGACGATTGGATCCGGATGGGCCCGGATCTCGTCGACGGTCCCGACCGCCCGGATCCGACCCTCGTGGAGCATGGCGATTCGGTCCGAGATCCGACAGGCGCTCTCGATGTCGTGCGTGATCACCAGACTCGTCGCTCCCAGATCGTCCCGCATGCGGGCGATGAGGTCGTCGACCCGTCGGACGGTGATCGGGTCGAGACCGGTCGTCGGCTCGTCGTAGAGGAGGTACCCCGGCCGGAGCGCCACGGCCCGCGCCAGCCCGGCCCGCTTTCGCATCCCGCCGGAGAGCTCGCTCGGCATCCGCTCGCCCGCCCCGGCCAGATCCACCCGCTCCAGCGCCTCCCGGACGCGGTCGGCCATCTCCTCGGGCGTCATGCCGGGGATCCGCCGAAGCCCCATCTCGACATTCTCCCGGATCGTCATCGAGTCGAAGAGCGCGGCGAACTGGAAGACGAAGCCGACGCGACGCCGGAGGTCGAAGAGCTCGTCGTCCGAGAGCCGCGCAACATCGTGCCCGCCCACGAAGATGTGCCCCGAATCCGGATCGATCAGACGAATCACGAGCTTGAGCGTGGTCGACTTCCCCGACCCGGAGGCCCCGATGATCGAGACGATCTCCCCGTCGTGCACCTCCAGGTCGAAGCCGCGCAGCACGACCTTGTCGCCGTACGCCTTGTGCACGCCCTCCATCCGAATCGACATCGTCGTCTCTTCTAGAGGAGGGTCGCCGCCCAGAAGGCGTCGAGCGCGAGGATTGCCATGCTCGAGATGACCACGGCGCGCGTGGTCGCGATGCCGACGCCCTGCGCGCCACCGGTGGTGGTGAACCCGAAGAAGGCCCCGACGCCGGTTACGGTCAGCCCGAAGGTCGCGCTCTTGATCAACGCGAACTGGACATCCCACGACAGGAAGAAGAGGCGGAGACCTCGGACGAACTGCGGCGTCGACAGATCGAGCAGGCTCAGCGAGGTGGCCCACCCCGCGGCGATGCCCATCGTGATCGCGAGTGCGACGACCACGGGGAACATGAGGAAGCCGGCCAGCATCCTCGGGACGACCAGGTAGGCGATCGGGTCGTACCCGAGCGACTCGAGGGCGTCGATCTGTTCGGTGACGCGCATCGTGCCGAGTTCGGCGGCGATGTTCGCCCCCACCCGCCCCGAGAGGGCGAGCCCGGTCAGCACCGGTCCCAGCTCGAGGATGATCGTCTTCCCGACGAGCGCCCCGACGAAGTAGAGCGGAACGGTCCCGGTGAAGGTGTACGACGCCTGGATCGCGAGGACGATCCCGGTGAAGGCGGCGATGAAGAGGGCGATCGGCACGGAGGCGACGCCCACCGCGGACATCTGCGGGATCAGGAGCGGCGACCAGATCTCGGTCTTGCGAAGGGCGCGCGCGGCCCCCGCCGCCAGGTAGCCGCTCCGTCCGATCGCGGCGAAGACCCGGATCCCCTGTCGCCCGACGAGCGCGAGGGGATCGAGTACGGAGTTCAGCGGTCGCGGGGCGGACGAAGGTCCCCGTCGAGGGTGAACTCCACCTCCTCGGGATCCCCGTCCGCGTTGTCGACGACGCAGGCGACGCGAAGCCGGGTGATGCGGCTGCCGACGTCGTCGAGCGACACCTCCACCTCGAGTCCCTGTTCCCTGGACACGATGCGCGTCCGGACGCGGTCGCCGGGGTCGGTCTCGCGTCGATCGGCCGGATTGCGGAAGAGCGTCTTGGTCGACTGCCGCCCCGATTCCAGCGAACGGGTCACCTTGACCTGCCGGAGCCAGTCGGGCTGGTACGAGATCTCGTAGGCGTGACCGCGCTGGTCGACGCCCTCCCCCGTTCTGTTGTGTCGAGCCATCCCGGTCTCCGCCGACCCGCTGCGCACGATTTCATCAAAAAACGAATGTTTATCGCGAGGCCCGTGAAGTCAAGAAATCCTGTGACAACGGGCCTCAAAGCCCCATCGGCACCGGGACGATCGTCAGGAAAAAGACCAGAATCGTGACCCAGCCGATCCAGCGGCGACCGGAGGAGAGGGGAACGCGTTCGTGGAAGAGCGGGGGGTGCGCCGGCCGCCCGCCGGAGACGACGAGCACCGCGAGCCCCCAGAACCACCATCCCCACCAGAAGAAGCCGAGGACACCGAGGCCGAGGAGGACCGCCCGAGCGAGGTGTTCCTGTGCGCGCGGGTGGAGAGCGTGCACGATGTGACCGCCGTCGAGCTGCCCGACCGGGATGAGGTTGAGCGCGGTGATGAAGAGCCCGAGCCACCCCGCGAAGGCGAGTGGATGCAGGATGAGCGGCCCCCCGCCGCCACCGCCGCCCGGTCCGAAGGCCGACACGAGCCACCCGGTGATCGCACTCGAGCCCAGCCAGATCGGCTGGCCTCCGAAACGAATCACGTACGGCGTCACCGGGTCGATCGGGCCGTAGCCGAGCTGGGAGAGGGAGAGTCCCCAGATGAAGAGGGGGAGCGCGACGACGAATCCGGCGAGCGGCCCCCACGCGCCGACGTCCAGGAGGGCGTCCCGGCGCACGATCGGCCCGCGGAGTCGAATGAAGGCCCCGAGCGTCCCGATGATCGAGAACCAGGGAGGGACCGGGATGAAGTAGGGGAGCGTCGACGGGACGCCGTGCCGACGTGCTGCGATCAGGTGTCCCCCCTCGTGCACGCCGAGGATCAGGAGGAGCGGGAGTGCGAAGGTCCAGCCGCGCGCGAGCTGGCCCAGATCGAGCTCGGTGGGGATCGGGACGCCGATGCGCACCACCGAGAGGAGGCGCGTCCCAAGCGGATCGACGCCGACCAGGAGAGCACCGGCCGCCAGGACGGTGAGGAGGGTGCCCGCGAGGAGGAGCGCATGCAGCCAGAGCCGTCGGGCCGGCTCGGTGCGGACCAGGAGGATGTCGACGCCTTCGTCGCCTCCGATGAGGTGGGCGACGCGCCCTCCGGCGGTGAGCCGGCTGCGCACCTCGGGGTCGGTCGGATCGACGTCGTCGTTCAGCCGGCCCTCGATGATCTCCACCCCCGGGCGGAGGAGGATCCGGTAGTGCGAGACGAGGGAGAGGAAGCCACCGGAATCCCGCTTGACCGCCGTTTCGGCGGGCATTACCGTAGCCGCGAACCCCTCGACAACTCGTTCTTCGTGCACGCTCTCGAGCGCCGGGCGGGTCATGTTCGCCCCCCCGCCGCGCTCCAACGTCGATTCGGCGTTCGTCTCCCGAGCAGCGCGACCTCCTCTCCTGGAGCACCTGCGCCGTCCCCGGCGCCCGGAGCCCCCTTTGGACATATCCGAACTCAGGTCCAAGACCATTGGCGAACTGCACGCCATGGCCTCGGAGCTCAACATCGAGAAGTTCTCGGGGCTCCGCAAACAGGACCTCGTCTACCGCATCATGCGGGTCCTGCGGCACAACGACGTCGCCCTGGAGGCCCACGGCGTCCTCGAGGTGGTCAAGGAGGGGTACGGCTTCCTCCGCTCGCAGGAGTGGAGCTACCTCTACTCGCCGGACGACATCTACGTCAGCCCCTCCCAGATCAAGCGCTTCGGCCTGCGCACCGGCGACACGGTTCACGGCCGGGTGCGTCCGCCGAAGAAGGGCGAGAAGTACCTCGCGATGGTCCGGATCGAGACGATCAACGGACGCGAGGCGAAGGAGGGACACCAGCGGCCCAGGTTCGACGACCTGCGCCCCCAGTACCCGATGGGGCGGATCCGCCTGGAGACGCTCGGCGGCCCGCTCTCGATGCGGGTGGTCGACCTGATCTCGCCCGTGGGCGAGGGCCAGCGCGGCCTGATCGTGGCCCCACCCAAGGCGGGGAAGACGACGCTCCTCAAGGAGATGGCCAACGCGATCGCCACGAACCATCCGGAGACCCACCTGATCGTCCTGCTCATCGACGAGCGGCCCGAGGAGGTGACCGAGATGCAGCGCGAGGTGAACGCCGAGGTCGTCGCGTCGACCTTCGACGAGCCTCCGAAGCGGCACACCCAGGTCGCCGAGATGGTCATCGAGAGGGGGAAGCGGATCGTCGAGGAGGGGAAGAACTGCGTCATCCTCCTCGATTCGATCACCCGCCTCGCCCGGGCCTACAACACCATCCAGCCGAAGTCTGGCCGCATCCTGTCGGGGGGCGTCGACGCCAACGCGCTGCAGAAGCCGAAGCAGTTCTTCGGGACGGCGCGCAAGATCGTGGACGGCGGCTCACTCACGATCATCGCGAGCGCCCTGATCGAGACCGGGAGCCGGATGGACGAGGTGATCTTCGAGGAGTTCAAGGGCACCGGGAACATGGAGCTCGTCCTCGACCGCGAGATCTCCGACCGGCGCACCTTCCCGGCCATCGACCTGAACAAGTCGGGGACGCGGAAGGAGGAGCTCCTCCTCAGCGAGCGCGAACTCAACCGGGTCTTCCTGATGCGCAACTTCCTCGCCGACATGCACTCGATCGAGGCGATCGAGTTCCTCCTCGGCCGGATGAAGCCGTACGACTCGAACGGCGAGTTCCTGGACGCGATGGCCGCGGGGGGATGAGGACTCAGTCCTCGATCACCCCCTCGTAGCGGGGATTCACCACCAGCTCGTCGTCGACCACGATCTTCCGATCCCACGGGAAGATCAGGGTGTCGTCCGTCTCGAGTGCGTAGAGGTCCGGGGTGAAGCCGCCGGGCCGCTTGAAGCAGGTCGCGGTGAAGATCTCCGCCGCCCCCACGTCCCGGAGCGCTGCGATCGCCATGCGGAGCGTGTCTCCGCTCGTCGTGATCTCGTCGACGATGAGGACCGAGCGACCCTCCGCCTTGACCGGGGCCTCCGAGAAGAGCTCGGGACGCTCACGAAACTCCCCCGGAGCCTCGTGACGGCTGATCGTCATCGTGTAGAGCTCGCTGCGCAGCACCGAGGCGATGATCCCGGCGGGGATGACGCCGGCCCGCGCGATGCCCACGACCACCTCGGGATCGAACTCCCGGGCCGCACGCATGGCCAGCCCACGGCAGAGCTCCCCGAAGAGCTCCCACTTCACATCGAGGAACTGCCGGGGGCCGGGGGCGGGATCGCCGGGGAGGCGGAAGGTCGACATCGGGTGCTCCAGAGAAACGGACGGGGACGGATAGGATAGGCGGGGAGAGCCGTGCGGGACACCCGTGCGTTGACCTCGCGGCGCACCCTTCCGATCCTCTCACCTCGACCTCAGCTGGAGACCCGATGTCCGACACGCCCCAGGACCGCGCCGATGCACTCCTCCAGGAGGCGCTGCAGGCGACGGGGAGCCGCGACCCGCGCGAGTTCTACCGGTCGCAGCTGAAGGAGCTGCGGGCGGCGGACCCGACCGCGTACGAGAAGGCGGTCGATCACTATCGGGGGACGCTGATCCCCACGATCGTCGACGGTGCCGAGCCGCTCTCGGCGTGGACCGAGTACGGGCGGACGCTCGCGGAGCTGAGGGCGCCTGGTCGCACGGTGACGATCGATCCGACCGGGAGGGCGGTGGCGTACCAGGCGCCGGCACCCGGAGACGCCCTGGTCCTCCACCTGCCCACGGAGAAGCGCCTGAAGGCGCTGGTGGTCGGGCTGCCGACGGAGCTCTCGGCCGCTCAGCGGGCGACGTACGACTGGCTGGTCGCGGGGAAGCTGAGGCTGCCGGAGGCCGGCTGACCGGCCGAGTCGCCCGCCGGAGCGAAGGCGCCCACCGTACCGAAGTCGCCCGCCGGGCCGAAGGCGCCGGCACCCGCGCGGGCGGTCCGGTCAGTCCTCGACCATCCAGGCGACACCCCACGCCCCGATCCCGACGTGGGTCGCGATCACGGGAGTCGTCGGACCCGAGAGGATCTCGACGTTGCCGTAGCGCTCGCGGAGGTGGCCGCGGACCTCGTCGACGATCTCGGGGCACCCCACGTGGACGACGCCAAAGCGGACCGTCGCGCCCTCGGGGATCCGCGACGCTACCGCGTCGAGCATCGCTCCAACGACCCGCTTCCGCCCGATCGCCTTCCCCGCCGGCTCGAGCTTCCCCTCCTGATTCAGGAAGAGGACGGGCTTCACGTTCAGCGCCCGCCCCAGCAGCGCGCGACCGCGCCCGACCCGGCCCGACTTGAGCAGGCGGTCGAAGGTGTCGACGGTGATGACGATCCCGGATTGCGCCCGGATCCGCTGAAGCTCCCGGACGATCTCCGCGGGACGCCAGCCGAGCTCGGCCAGCTCCGTCGCCTTGAGGACCAGAAGTCCAGTCAGCTGCGAGGCGCCGAGGGAGTCGACCAGGTGCACGGGCGCGCCGTGGAAGCGCTTGGCGGCGGCCTCGGCCGAGCCGAAGGTCCCGGAGAGCGACGAGCCGAGCACGACCCCGACGATCTCCTCCCCCTCCTCCGCCGCCTCGGCGTAGACCTCCAGGAAGTCGGCGGGCGCCGGCTGCGAGGTGGTCGGAACGGCGTCCGGCTCCTCCTTCAGCCGCCGGTGAAACTCCTCCGCCGAGATGTCGAAGCGGTCGCGCCACGTCGTGTCGCCCTCGATCAGGGCGAGGGGCGCGATCTTGATCCCGTGGGCGCGGACGACCTCCTCGGGAAGGTCGCTCGCCGAATCGGTGATGATCGTGACCGGTCGGCGGGCGAGGGTGACGTGCCCCTTTGCGGAGCGCTCCACGGTCCGGTGCTGGGCCCGCATGTCCTCGGCCTTGTGGGTCACGAGCTCGCCGACCCCGCGGAGCATGTCGAAGACCTCCTCCGGCTCATCCGTGTGGATGTGCACCTTCATGATGTCCTGCGACCGGATGACGATCAGCGAGTCGCCGTACGGACGGAGCAGCTCCTTCGCCGCCGGCTGATCGGGGAGGTCGTCGCCCCGTACGAGCGCCTCGGTGCAGAAGCGGTAGACCTCGTCCTGTTCGGGGTACTCGACCGCCGCCGCCCCACCTCCCGCCGCGACCTGATCGTCTTCCTGCACCACGATCGGGTCGCCGTTGATGAAGAGCGCCACCCCCTCGAGGAGGGCCACGAATCCCTTCGCCCCGGCGTCCACCACCCCGGCCTTGCGAAGCTGCGGGAGAAGGTCGGGAGTCCGGGCGAGGGAATCCCGCGCCGAGTCGACCAGCTCCTCGATCAGCGCCGCGAAGTCCGGCGTTCCGGAGCTCCCGGCCATCGTCGCCGTGTCTCGCATCACCGTCAGGATCGTGCCCTCGACCGGTCGCTCGATCGACGAGTGAAGGGTGGTGACCCCCTGATGGAGTGCCTCGCCGAACTGTGCCGAGGTGATCCGCACCTGCCCCTCGAGCCGTTCGCTGAAGCCGAGCAGGAAGTGGGAGAGCATCATCCCGCAGTTGCCGCGGGCGCCCATCACCGCGGACTGCGCCGCCACGGACGCAACCTCGCTCACCCCGCGATCCTCGTTCCGACGGAGGCCGTCGGCGATGGCACGCACGGTGAGCGCGAGGTTCGTGCCGGTGTCCCCGTCGGGCACCGGAAAGACGTTGATCCGGTTCAGCTCGCCGCGCTGCTGCTGGGCGTACTCGCACGCCGCAATCAGCGACCGCCGGAGCCGCGGACCGTCGATGTACCGGATTTTCATGGCGCCGGAAGATCTACCCGAAGTGCAGGCCGGGCAACGCACACGCCGTCGGATCGTCCCTCGGACGGCGCCCGGCTCGACGGCACCCGGGTGCGAGCGGGCGGCGACGTTCCGCCCTCGCGGCCCACGCCGTGCAACCGGCCGCGTTTCGACTGCGACCCGGGGTCGGTGCCGCTATCTTTCGGGGCTGGCCCTCCGCCCCTCCGGCCCCGCCCTCGCCGTGATCGACCTACCTCCTCTTCAACACTGGCTCGTCCCGATCGTCCGCAAGGCCGGCCTCCCCGGCGCCGACGACCTCTCGATCTCCTCGGACACCCCGATCGGCGAGGCGTGGACCCTCGCGGCGATGGCCACGGGCGTCTCGCAGGAGGTGCTCGCCGAGATGGTCGCTCTCCACTTCGGGCTCGAGCGGGTGCGGTTCGCCGAGACGGACATCACCGCGGTCCCGCTCATCCCCGCACGGGTCGCTCGTCGACTGGGGGTTCTCTGCGTCGGCGTCTCCGACCGGACGGTGCGTGTGGCCACCTCCGACCCGGTCTCGATCGAGTCGGAGAACGAGATCACCCGGCTGACCTCGCGCTCCGTCACCTTCGAGATCGCGACGCCGGAGCAGATCGAGGACACCGTCCGCGCCGCCTACCCGGACGAGGGAGCGGAGGAACACCAGCTCCCCGCCCTCCTGGCGGACGACGAGGCGCCGCACATCCTGGTCGTCGATGACGACGCCAACATCCGCCTCCTCCTCCGCACGGTTCTCCAGTCGAAGGGCTTCCGCGTGAGCGAGGCGGAGGACGGCCCCCAGGCGCTCGACTTCCTGGATGCCAACGAGGGGGTCCACCTGGTGACGCTCGATCTGAAGATGGGTGTGATGGATGGGCTGGAGGTGCTCGAGCGCATCCGGGCGCGGGTGCGGACGAGCGCGCTCCCGGTGGTCGTCGCGACCGGGACGAGCGACCCCGACGTCGAGATGCGGCTCTTCGAGGCCGGGGCCGACGACTTCGTGGTCAAGCCGATCGATCCGCCGCGCTTCCTCCTCCGGATCCAGGCCGTGCTCCGGCGGCACGATCGGGGTGGGCACCCTCTCCTGGCCTGAGGAAGGGAGCGGCTCGACTGCGGGGTCGCTCCGGTTCGGGGCGGGGATGAAGAAGTCCGAGGAGGCGCCCGTAGACGCCTCGGAACCGCGAAACGCGCGGATCCGACAACTCAATCGAATCGAGGACCGGATGGGGAAGATGCTGCGCGGTGCGGTGGCGATTTCCGCGGGGATGGCGGTGGCGGCCTGTGGTGGGGCGGAGACGGAGGCGGGTTCGGCAGACGCGGGATGGCAGGGTGAGATGACCGACTCCGCCGGGATCGTCGTCGTCCGGAATCCATCCGAGGGCAGCTGGCCGGACGGCGCGGCCTGGACCGTCACCGAGGAGATGCGGATCGGCGGCGGGTTCGAGGCCACCGACGAGTACCAGTTCGGACTCGTCGTCGCGATCGCGGTGGACGAGGGCGGGAACGTCTGGGTCGGTGATCAGCAGGCGGCCACGGTTCGGAAGTACTCCCCCTCGGGCGAGTACCTGCTGACCGCCGGGCGCCCGGGCGCGGGGCCCGGTGAGATCGGCCTTCAGCTCTCCGGAGTCTTCACGACGCCGGAGGGCATTCAGGTCCCGGATCTCGGCAACTTCCGGGTCTCGGCATTCTCGCCGGAGGGTGACTTCGTCGACTCCCGCCCGCTCGACCTCGCGGCGGGAATCCCGATCCGCTGGGACCAGCACCCCGACGGTCGGATCGTGGCGCAGTACCGCTCGACCGGTCAGGGCGGCGACGGCCTCGAGTCCGGTGACCCGATCCGGACCTTCGAAGACGAGCCGGTCACCCTCCTCGAACTGCCGCAGGGGGAGAGCTTCTCGATGTCCTCCGAGACCGGGGTCCCGGAGTTCAAGATCTTCGAGCCCGAGCCGATCTGGGATCTCGGTGAGGACGGCCGCCTCGCCTACGGGATGAACAGCGAGTACCGGATCCAGCTCTTCGACGACGCGGGTGCGGTCCGGCGCATCGTCACGCTGCCCTTCGAGCAGCGTCCGGTGAGCGAGACCGACCAGGACCGCATGCGGCGGGCCTTCGGGCGACTCCTGGAGACGCAGGGGCTGCCGCCGGCCGCGGTCGACGGCTTCCTCGCCGGCGTCCAGTTCGGTGCGACCTACCCGGCCTTCGCCCAGATCGTCCTCGCGCTGGACGGCGCCATCTGGGTCCAGCTCCTGCGGACGGCGGACGAGATGGGAGAGGACGAGGAGCTGAACATCCAGGACTTCGGCTCGAACCGCTGGGACGTCTTCGACCCCGAGGGCCGCTACCTCGGCGAGATGGAGATGCCGAGCAAGTTCCAGCCGATCCTCTTCCGCGGGGACGTCATCTACGGCATCCAGCGAGACGAGTTCGACGTGCAGTCGGTGGTTCGCTTCCGGGTGAACCGGGGCTGACGCCGAAGTCGATGGCCTTCCGCACCGTGAACCCGGCCTCCGGCGAGACGCTCGCCGAGTACCGGCCGGACACGGTCGCGGAGGCGATCGAACGGGCGGACGCGGCAGCGGCGGCGTTCCGGGCGTGGAGGCGAACCACCTTCGACGCCCGGGGCGCCGTCCTGGTTCGGGCCGCCGAACTCCTCCGGCGCGACCGGGAGGCCCACGCCGCCCTCATGGCCCGGGAGATGGGGAAGCCGGTCCGGGAGGGGGTGCGCGAGGTCGAGAAGTGTGCCGGGATGCTCGAGCACTACGCCGAGTTCGGGGAGCGCTACCTCCGCGACATCCCGGTCGAGACCGAGGCCGCACGGAGCGGCGTCGTGCACGCGCCCATCGGCGTGGTCCTGGGGATCATGCCGTGGAACTTCCCCTTCTGGCAGTTCTTCCGGTATGCGGCGCCGACGCTGATGGCGGGGAACGCCACCCTGCTCAAGCACGCGCCGAACGTGCAGGGGTGCGCCGAGGCGATGATCGAGGTCTTCCGCGAGGCGGGGGCGGGCGATGCCGCGCTGAACGTCCGACTCGAGCCGGAGGACGTCCCCGCGCTGATGGACCACCCGGGAGTCCGGGCGGTGACGCTGACCGGGAGCGTGCGGGCCGGGCGGGCGGTCGCGGCCGAGGCGGGCCGCCGGATCCTGAAGACCGTCCTCGAGCTGGGCGGGAGCGACCCGTACCTGATCCTCGAGGACGCCGACCTGGGCCACGCCGTCGAACAGTGCGCCGTCTCGCGCCTGATCAATACCGGTCAGAGCTGCATCGCGGCGAAGCGGCTCGTGGTCGTCGAACCGTTGTACGACGCCTTCGTGGAGCAGCTCTCCGCGCGGCTGCGGGAGGTGGAGCCGGGCGACCCCATGGACCCGGACACGGTGATCGGCCCGATGGCGAGGGTCGACCTGCGGGACGCTCTGCACGGACAGGTCTCCAGGGCGATCGACGAGGGGGCCCGACTGTACTTCGGCGGGACGATCCCGGACCGGCCCGGCGCCTGGTACCCGGTGACGCTCCTGACCGAGGTGCGCCCCGACTCCGTCGCGGGTCAGGAGGAGCTCTTCGGCCCCGTCGCCTGCGTCCTCCGTGCCCGCGACGAGGCCCACGCGATCGCGATCGCCAACGACACCCCCTTCGGTCTGGGCGCCGCGGTCTTCACCGAGGATCGCGAGCGCGGCGAGCGGATCGCGCGCGACGATCTGGACGCCGGCGCCTGCTTCGTGAACGCCTTCGTCCGCTCCCGCGCCCGGCTCCCCTTCGGCGGGGTGAAGGAGAGCGGCTACGGGCGGGAGCTGGGCAGCTTCGGGATCGCGGAGTTCACGAACGCGAAGGCGATCTGGGTGGACTGAGGGCCGGGGCGATCCGCGTCGCCCGGTCCCACCCGCCGGTCCTCCGCTACTCCCGGTCCACCCTCGGCACCGCCGCGGCCATCTCCTCCGCCACGACCTCGGCCTCGCGCATCTCGGAGAGGTCGAGCTCGTAGTCGGGGAGCTCCGGCGCGACCAGCTTCGCGGCGAGTTCGCGCATCTCGCGGGCGGAGAGCCCGTCGGCCTGCATCTCCTCCGCCCCGACGCTCGCCCCGTCCCGCGCGCGCAGCGTGCCGTCCGCCTCGAGCGCGATCAGGCGGGCCAGCGCCACGCGCTCGCCTCGGGAGAGCGGGCTCCCGCCCAGGTCGTAGTCGATCCACGCCTCGTAGCTCAGCGGGGCCACCCGCTTCACCATGCCGGCCATTACCTCGGCGTAGGCGCGGATCTCCCACTGCGCGTGCGGATCGACGCGCAGCGTGAGGAAGTGCAGGAGGTTGTGGAGGTCGATCTTCCAGTACCACTGCGTGTAGGTCGACAGCGGCAGATCGATGCGGGCGAGCTCCCGCGCGAGGTCCTCCTCCACCATCCAGGTGTAGGTGGCGGAGGCGCGGTCGCGGATCTCCTGCCAGCGACGGGTGGCCTCGTCGAAGGCCTCCGCCGACGCGGTCTCCCCGCGCCCCTGATTGTTCGTCGCGCTCTGAACCGAGAACTGGTCCCGGGGCGGCGAATAGAAGAGGAGGGGCATCAGCGAATACCGCCCGGAGTACTCGTTCACCGAGGCGGTCCGGTGCCGGATCCACTGCCGGGCGACGAACATGGGCATCGCACAGTGGAACTTGAACTCGACCATCTCGCTGGGGGTCGTGTGCCGGTGTCGACGCAGGTAGCGGATGAGTCCGCGGGTCCGCGAGGTGTGCCGGGTGCCGTAGCCGTAGCTCACGCGGGCGGCCCGCTCGACGCTGTCGTCGGAGCCCATGTAGTCGACGAGCGAGACGAAGCCGTGGTCGAGGACGGGGAAGTACCCTCCGAGGATCTCCTCGGCGGCGGGGTTGGTCGGGCGGCGGGTTTCCATCGGCGACGCGAGCGGTGGGAGGTGATGGGTGGGACGGGCGGGTGCGGGAGTCGGCGCGGAGCGTTCAGCCGACGCCTCGCAGGCGTCCGTGGAGCGCCCCCCGGCGATCGACCCCGAAGGCCGGGCGTGGTTTCCCCGCCCCGGGATCGTCCTCGACGACTCGCCAGCCGGCGGCCGGATCCAGCCCCAGCGCGCCGTCGAGATCGCACCCGGCGAAGCTCACGCCGAGGAGCGTCGCCCCGGTGAAGACGGCCGCGTCCAGATCGACGTCGACGAAGCGGGTGAGGCTGAGTTCGGCCTCGGCGAGGCAGGTGCCGCGGAGCGAGGTCCGTTCCACGATCGCGCTGCGCATCCGCACGCCGTGCATCTGGGCGCCGCACAGGGAGGCCTCGGTCAGGTCGACCCGGTCGAGGACCGCCCCGGCGAGGATCGCGCCGTCCAGACGGGCGCCGTCGAGACGTGCATACCAGAGGTCGACGCCCCGCAGATCGAGGCCGCGCAGGTCGGCCCCGCGAAGGTCCACTTCAGCCAGCGGTCCGCGGGCGCGGCGGGCGTTCCAGGCCGGGACGTTTCGGACCAGCCGGTCGAGGGGATCGGGGGAATCCATGCGGCAAGGTGCCGGGGGGTGCGGACCGAAACAAGCGCGCGCTGGTACGCATTCAGGTTCTGCGGCCCGGTGGCCGATACTGAACCGATTGCAGTAGACCGTCCCACGGATCGAAGGACCTCCGTGCCGAGACTCCAGACTCTTCGCCAGCACCAGTGGCGCTTCGTGTTGGTCAGCGGGGCGATCGCGATCGTGGCTGCCGCCGCGATCGTGTGGGAGGAGTACGCCGCGGCGCGAGAGGGTCACCTTCGCGAGATCCGGGTCGTCAACGATCTGACGGCCACGCGCCTCGAGCAGACGCTCGCCCTCACGCGGGAGCGGATGCAGGGGCTGGTGGAGGATCCGCTCATCCGCCAAATGGAGCCGGGGCCCTGCAGCGCCGTCCTCGAAGAGGCCCGTCGCGTCCTCCCGGAGTACACGAATCTCTTCGTGGTGCGGGCCGATGGTGTGCCGCTCTGTCGCGGCATCAGTCGCGAGGGACCGGCCTTCCCCGGCTCGGCCGCCGACCGGCCGTGGTTCGCCGCCGCGACGGCTCCCGGCGCGGGGTTCACCGCCTCGCTCCCCATCTTCGGGGTGGTCAGTCAGGAGTGGGTGATCGTCCTCACCCTCCCGATCGAGGGCGTCGGCGCCAGCCCGGGCGGGATCCTCGCCGTCTCGATTCCGATCGACTCCTACCTGACGCTCCTCTACCGGGGGGACCTGCCCGCCGGCTATCGGGTGACGGTCAGCGATGCCGAGGGGCGGGTCGTTCTGCGTTCGCACGACGTCCTCGACCACATCGATCCCGACGCCGAAACGCTGCCGCGCGCGGAGAACTCCGAACGCATCTTCGAGGTGCGTCGGGGGCTCTCGCGAGGCCCCTCCGCGGAGGGCCCGATGTACGAGTGGGCCTTCCGTCACCTCGACGGCGCGGACTGGGTCGTCTACACCGGCGTGCCGGTCTCGGCCATCGTGACCGCGAGCTCGACGGCGGCCCTCCCCAAGCTCGCCTTCATCTTCCTCCTCTTTGCCGTTCCCGCGGTTCTGGGCGGCCGTCTCCTCCAGCGGGTCCGACGCTCGATGGACGACCTGCTGCACTGGTCGCGCGCGGAGGAGTCGCGGAACGAGGACGGGGCCGAGCCGGTCCTCCCCCGGCCGGACGTCGCACTCGCGGAGATCCAGGAGCTGGCGGACTCCTTCGATCGGGCGCTGGAGGAGCGCGCGGTGGCCCTGGGGTCGGCGCGCCGTGCACGAGATCGCGTCTCGAGCATCCTCGAGAACGCCGTCCTCGGCATCTACGTCTCCGACCCGAACGGGTTCGTGGCGGATGCGAATCGGGCGATGGCGCTCATGCTCGGCTACGAGAGCGCGGAGGAGCTGATGGGGCTCCGGGTCGAGGCCTTCTACCGGGATCCCCAGGACCGGGCGCGCGTGCTCGAAGCCGCGAACGCCGATCCCCGTTCGAGTGCGGAGTCGATGTGGCGGCGAAGAGATGGGCGGACCTTCCCCGTCCGACTCTCCTGGCACCGGGTCGAGGTCGAGGGGGCGGTTGGCTTCGAGGTGATCGCAGAGGACCTCTCCGAGCGTCGCAACCTGGAGGACCAGCTCCGCCAGGCTCAGAAGCTGGAGGCGGTGGGTCGACTGGCGGGCGGGGTGGCCCACGACTTCAACAATCGTCTGACCGTCATCACCGGCCAGGCGGAGATCCTCCTCGACGAGCTCCGCGCCGGCGCGCCCGAGCGGGAGTACGTGCGCTCGATCCTGGAGTCGGCGAAGCGTTCGGCGGAGCTGACGGCCCAGCTCCTCGCCTTCTCGAGACGACAGGTCGTCCGTCCGCGCGTCCTCGATCTGAACGAGGCGATCCGGGCCGTGAAGGGGATCGCGGACCGCCTCCTCGGAGACGACATCGAGGTCATCGAGCGGCTGACCGCGACGGCGACGGTCTTCGCCGACCCGGGGCAGATGGAGCAGATCCTGATGAACCTCTGCACCAACGCCCGGGACGCCCTCCCGGAGGGCGGGAGGATCACCCTCTCGACGGAGCGGCGCGTTCTGAGCGAAGAGGAGGCGGCTGCGCAGGTGGAGGCGGACGCCGGCGAGTACGTCGTCCTGGGGGTGAGCGACACGGGCCAGGGGATGGACGAGGCGACGCGATCGCGGATCTTCGAGCCCTTCTTCACGACGAAGGCGCCCGGGAAGGGCACCGGGCTCGGGCTGGCGACGGTGTACGGGATCGTTTCGCAGGCGGGTGGACACCTCCGCGTCTTCTCGTGGCCCGGGCGGGGGACGACCTTCGAGATCTGGCTGCCGTGGTGCGCCGCCGAACTGGTGGGGGTCGAGCAGGAGCCCGAGACCATGCCCCTGCCGGTCTCCACCGGCGAGACCATCCTCGTCGTCGAGGACGAGGTCCAGGTCCGGACCGTCGTCGTGCGCACCCTCGAACGCGCAGGGTTCAACGTGCTGGCGACCGAGGACGGCTACTCGGCGCTGGAGCTGACCGCCGCGTTGGGACGCCCGGTCGACCTCCTGGTCTCGGACGTCCTGATGCCGGGGATCAAGGGGCCGGAGCTGGCGGCGCGACTCGCAGACGAGGGCAGGATCGAGCGCGTGCTCTTCCTCTCCGGATACTCCGACGCGGGACCCGAACCGGGCGTCGACGGTCTCCCGTGGGATTTCCTGCAGAAGCCCTTCGCCGCGTCGCGGCTGATGGAGAAGATCCAGGCGCTTCTCGACCGACCGGCGTACTCTGGAGCAGGGACCCTTCCGCTCTCGAGTTGATGAAACGACCTCGCGGCATCCTGATCGCGTGTACACTCCTCGTCGCCGCCTGCGCGCCTCAGGCGGAGCCGATCTTCGGCACCCCCAGCGGGGCCCGGACGATCGTGCTCCAGGTGGCGAATCGGAGCTTCGAAGACGCGACGATCTACGCCGTCCGGCACAACGAGCGGAGGCGGGCGGGGATCGTCGGCGCCAAGTCGAATGCGAACCTCAACGTTCGCTGGACGAGCTCCGCCCCCCTTCGAGTCGAGGTCCGGCGGCTGGCGAACGAGACGTGCGTCACGCGGGAGATCGAGGCTCGCCCCGGAGATGTGGTCTCGGTCGAGATCGCGCTCGAGCTCGGGGCCGAGCCCCAGTGTCAGATCTTCTGACGCCCAGGTACCGAAGGTGACGGCGAACCCTCTTCGTCGTCGATGAGGACGAGGGTGAGGTCGGCGACGTTCGTCCCCGTCGGTCCGGTCCGAATCAGATCGCCGAGGGCGTCCAGGAGCGGGTATGCGTCGTTGCGCCGCAGGGCGTCGTCGACGCTCCGACCGATCGCCTCGGCGCGGGAGCAGGTCGGGGCGTCGTCGACGCTCCGACCGATCGCCTCGGCGCGGGAGCAGGTCGCCCCGTCCGCCCAGCCGCCGGCCGCGTCGGTCGGTCCATCCACCCCGTCCGTCCCGAGTGCGACGACCAGGATCCCGTCGCGCCCTCGCAG
>JANQLR010000303.1 GCA_028280525.1 Longimicrobiales bacterium | reverse complement strand
GGCGGCGCGGGCGGCGACCGGCGCTCTCCGAGACGACGCGGCCGCGGATCGACCCGGTTCGAGCGAGGGCGGTCGGCGACGCGGGCCGATGGGCTGCTGTGGGGTGGACCGATGTGGCGCCCGCCGGCCGGGCCACGGCGGACCGCGGCACAGGTGCCACCCCCGCCGCCTCTGCCGATGCCCCCCACCCGCTCAGGAGCGCGAGCGCGATCAGAAGGGGAGGAGTGGCGAACAACGGGGCGGCCTCGGCTGCGGATGGATCTCCAAGATACGCTCGCCCTCCCGGCTCAGCATGTGCGGCCGACCCGGATGGCGCCTAGCTTCTCCGCTCTCCGCACCTCCCCCACCTCAGGCATGATCGGACCCGACGAACTCCCCGGAGCCGTGCCCCTCCCTCCGCTCCCCCTGGTCGGGCGGGCGCGACCGATGTCGCTCCTGCTCCAGCTCCTGGAGCTGTCGGGGGCGGAGCGGGTGGCCGTCGTGACGGGGGCGGGCGGTGTGGGGAAGTCCCGCCTCCTTGACCGGGTGGAGGAAGAGGCGGGGTGGCGGGGCTGGCAGCTGGCGCGCGGCCGGGCCTTCCCCGTCGAGCAGGGCCTCCCGTACGGGATCTTCGGGGACGCCCTCGTCCCGCTCATCGATGCGATGGGGGTCGACCGGCTCCGGGTGCTGGCGCGGGGGTCGGAGCGCGACTTCGGCGTTCTCTTCCCCGGACTCGTCGACGGACCGCTCCCGACCGAACGCGACTCGGACGAGTTCGTCTCGCGGCTCTTCTGGAACTTCGCCGCCTTCCTGACGGCGATGGGGCGGGAGCGCCCCCTCCTCCTCACCCTGGACGACGTGCACTGGGCCGACCCGGCCTCGCTGCGGCTCCTGCACTTCCTGGTGCGTCACACCGGTCCCGAAGTGCGCTATCTCTTCAGCTACTCCGACGCCGACCGTCACGCCTCGCCGAACTGGATCGAGGCGGAGCGGGCGCTCCTGGGGCTTCGAGAGACGCGGATCGTACGCCTGGGCCAGCTGGGTCACGAGGAGGTCCTTCAGCTCGTCTGCCGGGCCTTCGAGGTCGACCCTGCCGTCGTCGCCTCCTTCGCCGAACGGCTCTGGGACTGGACGCGCGGCAACCCGTGGCTGATCCGGGAGACGCTCGCGATGCTCGTCCAGCGGGGCGAGCTGCACTGCCGGGACGGGATGTGGCTCGGGTGGTCGACGCCGCTCGGAGACCTTCCACCCTCGATTCGGGAGGCGATCCGGCGCCGAATCGATGCCCTCCCGCGGAACGCTCGCCGCCTCCTCGACCGACTCGCCATCCTGGGGGGCCGGGCCGGGCCCGCCCTGATGGATCGCATCGTCGACCTGGACGACGAAGTCCGCTTCGCGAGCCTCGAGGAACTCGTCCGCTGGGGGCTGGTCTCCGAGTCGAAGGGGGAGCCCGGAGCACCGACGTACGGGGTTCGACATCCGATCGTCCGTCGCACCGTGGCCGACGAGATGTCCGCAGCTCGGGCCGCCCGGCTGCACGGGCGAATCGGTCGGGCGCTGGAGGCGCTCGCTGCAGCGGATGGGGGCAGCACCCACGACATCGGACGCCACCTGGCCCGCTCCGACGACCCCGACGACCGCCAACGGGCCGTCCGGCACCTCGCCAGCGCCGGACGAGACGCTCTGGCCCGCTACGCCCATCGGCAGGCGGAAGAGGACCTGGGACACGCCCTGCGCCTGCACGATCACCTGACGATCTCCCCGGGGGAGGGGAGGGCGACTCCGCTCGACCCCACCGAGCGCGCGGAGCTCCTCGAGCAGCTGGCGCGCGCGCACCGGGGGAGCGGCCGCTTCGCCGAGGCGCGGCGGCTCTGGCGGGAGGCGCTCGACGCGACCCCGGAGACGGACCCCGCGGCGCGCGTGGCGCGGCTGACGGAGCTGGGCAGCACCCTCGTGCGGATGGGCCGGGCGAACGAGGCGCTCTCCATCCTCGACGAAGCGGTGCGGGCGGTGGAGCCGACCGGAGACGGGCTCGCCCTCGCGCGGGTGCGGCTCTCCCTCGGCTCGGCCCACCAGGAGCTCGGCAACGCGGATGAGGCGCGAGCCGAGATCTCGGCAGCGCTCGACCTGTCGCGGGACGACGACGCCCTGCGCGCCGAGGCCCACCGCGCGCTGGGGATGCTCCACATCTGGATCGGCCCCCGGGAGGAGGCGGAGTCGAACCTCACCCGCGGCCTCCGCCTCGCCGAGTCGCTCGGCAACCCGGAGCTGCGCTTCGACTGCGCCCTGGGCCTCGCCCTCCTCAACGGAAGCACGGGCCGGCGCGATGAGGCGCTGAATCAGCTCGAGCTGGCGGCCCGCATCGCCGATTCCCTGAACTCTCCGGTTCTGCGGCTCCGGGTGGACGAGCTCCGGCTCGAGCGGGCCTACTCGGAGGGTCGCTGGGACGCCGCCGTCGCCATCGGGGAACAGGCCATCGCCGTCTCGCGGGAGCTCGGCGAACGGCCCCTCCTGCCGCGCCTCCTCGTCTGGACCGCGGCGATCCACCTCGGTCGGGGCGACGAGTCGCGCGCCCGCGCCTTCGTCGACGAGGCGTGTGAGCTGGCGGGAATGGGGACCGACCGCCCATCCGACATCCACGCGATCGTCCCCGCCTACATCGGGCTCGCCCACTTCCACCTGGTGACCGGCGAGTGGGAGTCTGCGGTCCAGGTCGCCGAACGGGGCCTCGCGATCGCGGAGGGCACGGGGTACGTGCTCTGGACCCTCCACCGACTCCTCCCGATCCTCGCGGAGGCTTACCTCTGGCTGGAGGACACCGCCGCCGTGGAGCAGGTGGCCCGTCGACTGCGAGCCCACTCGGCCCGGATGGAGTATCCCCTGGGCGCGCTCTTCGCCGACGCATGCGACGCGATGATCGTCTGGAAGCGGGGCGACGCGGAGCTGGGGGCCGAGCTGATGCGGCGTGTCGCCGACGCGCTGGAGGCTGCGCCGATGGTCCCCCTCGCGGTTCGGATCCGTCGCCAGTTGGCCGGGCGCCTCGCCGAGATCGGCGCGCGCGACGCCTCCGTGCGCGAACTCAAGCGGGTCCAAGACGACCTGCTCCGCCTCGGGCTGGAACGCGAGCTGGAGAAGACCCGAATCCAGTTCCGGGAGGTCGGAGCCCGACCCCCGAGCCGTGCCTCGGCTCCGAGCGAGCCCCTCACCGACCGGGAACTCGAGATCGCCCGGCTGGTGGCGACGGGTCGGTCGAACAAGGCGGTCGGACGCGAACTCGGGATCTCCGCGCGCACCGTCTCGACCCACCTGACGAAGATCTACCGCAAGCTGGGTGTCCGGGACCGGGGGGAGCTGGAGCGCACCCTCTCCGGCTAACGGCGCTTCTCGGAGCTGGCGGGGGCGCCGACACGCACAGGCCGTATCGGAGACCGACTGCTACAGGGGGTCCAACCGCCCCCCGCGGAGCTGCCATCGTTCCGCGCCGAGCAGCTCGGCGTCCGTCGCGTCGTGCGAGACGAGCACGACCGGAAGGGATCGCGCCTCCGCCCACCCCGCGAGTCGGCGGGCGAGCGAGGCCCGCAGCTCCGGGTCGAGTGCCGAGAAGGGCTCGTCCAGGAGGAGGAGGCGAGGCGTCGCCAGGAGAGCGCGGACCAGGGCGACCCGCTGACGCTCGCCGCCCGAGAGGTTGCGGGGTCGACGTTCGAGGAGGTGGGCGACTTCGAAGGGCTCGGCGGCCTCGTCCACCTGGGCGGGCGATGCACCCCCGTAGGCGAGGTTCTCCCGGACGCCGAGGTGCGGGAAGAGGAGGGCGTCCTGCGGCACCCACCCCACGCCGCGCTCCCACGGCGGACGCCACACCCCGGTCGAGGTGTCGAGCCAGACCTCTGCATCGACCTCCACGCGTCCCGTCGAGGCCCGGTCGAGGCCCGCGAGGATCCGGAGGAGGGTGCTCTTCCCGGCGCCGGAGGGACCGACCACCGCGGCCACCCGCCCCGTTGGCCGGAAGTCGACCTGCAGGTGGAGAGAGCCGACCCTCCGCTCCGCCTCGACGACGATCCGCGCCCGCTCACCCGACACGGCCATCCTCCATCCGGGCGCGCTGACGGGTCAGGAGGCGCTCGTAGAGGAGGAGCGCACCCAGGGAGAGCACGACGCTCGCCGCCACGAAGAACCAGATGCGCCCGCCCGCCCCCGGCGTCTCCAGGAGGGTGTAGACCGCGAGCGCCAGCGTACGCGTTTCGCCCTCGACATTCCCCGCGAGCACGATCGTCGCGCCGAACTCTCCGAGCGCGCGGGCGAAGGCGAGGACCGCCCCCGCCGCGATGCCCGGCAGGGCCAGGGGGAGGGCGATGCGCCGGAAGGTCGACCGCGGTGGGACGCCGAGCGTCCACGACAGCTCCTCGTAGCGGGAGTCGACCGACTCGAAGGCGCTCCGGACCACGACGGCGTAGAGGGGCAGCCCGACCGCGGCGGCGGCGAGGACGGCGGCGAGGGGCGTGAAGGGGACCGGGAGTCCGAGTGCCGCGAGCGCCCCGCCGATCGGCGTGTCGGCGCCGAGGAGGGCGAGGAGGAGGAAGCCGGTGACCACGGGGGGGACGACGAGCGGGGCCAGGAGGAGCGCGCTGACCGCGGTCCTGCCCGGGAAGGCCCGCTGCGACAGCATGCGCCCGACCGCGACGGCCGGAACGGTCCCGAGGAGAACGGCGGCGAGCGCCACTCCGATCGAGAGGAGGAGCGCCGAGGGGAGGGAGGGGCCGCGGGAGCGCGGAGCTCGCGGGACCGAGCCGGGCGAGGGCCCCCCCACCTCGACCGGCGCACGGTCGGCGGTCGCAGGGGCTCCAGCCGCGCCCTCAGCCCTCGCGATCGGCGGCTCACCCGGCGCGCCGAAGCCCCCCGCCCGGAGGACACCCGCCGCCTCCGCCCCACCGAGCCAGTCCAGGAGGGCGTCGCCGCGCCCTTCGACCGAGGCCGCCCAGTACCGGATCGGCGTGTGCGCCTCGGACGGGAAGCGGTACACGGTTCGGACCGCGGAATCGGCGGCAGCATCCGAGGCGTAGACGATCCCGTACTCGGCCTCGCCCCGCGCCACCCACTCGAGAGCGGTGCGAACGCTCCCGCCGGTCGCCACCGGTCGGGCGAGGGCGGAGGGGTCGACGCCGAGCCAGGCGAGCGCCTCGCGGGCGTAGCGACCGGCGGGCACCTCTTCGCCCGCGAGGGCGAGCGGGGCCGTCCCGCTCCGAAGGAGTGCGGCGATCTCCGTCTCCAGCACGGCCTCGCCTCGCGCCACAGGCGACCGGGCTCCCGCGACCAGGACCAGGCGGTTCGACGCCACCGCGCGCGTCGGGCCGACCCGCCCGGTCGTTCGGGCCTCCTCCATCCACTCCTCGTCGGCGGTGACGATCAGGTCGAAGGGGGCGCCCCGGGAGAGCTGGCCGACGAGGCGCGAGGTCGCGTCGAGCGAGACGCGCAGTGGAGCCGCGCCGGTGGCGCGCCATCGCTCGTCGAGACCCTCGGCCACCTCCGCCCAGCTCGACGGAGCGGCGACCCGGAGCGGACCGGTCTGGGCGGAGGCGGGCTCGGGAAGCGAGGTGAGGGCGAGGGCGACGACGGCCGCGGCGAGACGTCGCGGCGGCGTGCGCAGGGCTCCTGCGCTCGACCTACCCGGAACCGGTCGATCGACGACGCAACGGCGGCGAGAGGTTCGGTCCACGGGGCTCCAGTTGTCCACGGACCGGTCGAGACTCCTCGGGTGACGACGAGCTGAACCGGAGACGCAGGCGAATGGCCATCCTCGTAGCGGAAGACACCCCCGTCAACGCGATCCTGCTTCGGAACATCCTGGAGCGGGCGGGGCATCGCGTCGTCCTCGCAAAGGACGGAGTCGAAGCGCTCGAGGCCGTGGAGCAGAACCCCGCGATCGCACTCGCCGCCGTCGACGTGCGGATGCCGCGCATGAACGGCCTGGAGTTCGTGCGCGCGCTGCGAGATCGTCCCGACACCGCCGACCTCCCCGTCGTCTTCATCACCTCGTCGAGCGAGGCCGAGGTGGTCCGGGAGGCGGTCGCGCTGAAGTCCGCCGGCTACATCCTCAAGCCGATCGTCGAACCCTCGCGCGTGCTGCAGCAGATCGGCGACGCCCTCGCGGACGCTCCGAAGGTCCTCGTGGCCCAGGAGGAGCAGTGTCGGCGCCTCGGCGTCGGAGTCCGCACTTACCGGGTACAGCTGGACGCCCTCGAGGAGCAGCTCGCAGCGATCCGCCCGGAGGTCGAGGGCGGCTCCGCCGACCCCTCCCGCCTGGGTGAGCTGCGGGAGAACGCCGAGAAGCTCGGTGCGGAACGCCTCGCCCGACGCCTCGCGGGCTCACCGGAGCCGACATCGATCCTGCGGGAGATCGATGCCCTCCGGGCCGAGATCGCTCAGCGGAGCAGCGGCCGGTAGTTGAAGAGCAGGGTCGTTCCGATCCGCTGGTAGTACGAGTCGCCGATGTCGGTCTCGGCGCGCGTCCACCCGAAGCGAAGCGTGACCCCCAGGTTGTCCGCGATCGCCCTGCTCAGATCGACGAAGACGATGGAGGCATCGTCCGCCTCCTCCCCCGGCACCAGTCGCGCGAAGTCCGTGTCCTGCACGTAGCTTTTCCCGGTCAGCACCCCGAAGACGTTCAGGTTGAGACCGTACCAGGGGAGTGGCATGAGGAGGTCGGCGGTCAGCGAGATCGCGTCGTACTCGGGGCGAGACGAGTTCGAGCGGTTGATGGTCCCCACCACCCCGACCTCGGCCAGGTACGCGGACCCGAAGCTCCAGCTCGCCCCCAGATTCAGCGTGCGGTCGCGCCGGAAGGGATCGGTCGGGTCGAAGCTCTCCTGCTCCGGGTAGTCGGTCCAGCGCAGCGCCGTGAAGGCCCGCACACGCGACTCCGACCCGAGGCTGATCCCGACCTCCGCGCCGTTGGACCGGCGGTCGAGGAGGCGCAGCTGATCGAGGCCGGCGATCCCCTCGAAGTCGGCCTGCTCGGCGTCGACCCGCACATCCATCCGGACGTCCTCCGAGAAGGTGGGGCTCCGCCAGACCGCCGCCGCATTCCACTCGTCGAAGCTCGCCTGCAGGAAGAGCGGCATCGGAGGCCGATCGTCCACCGTTCGGGTCCGCCCGCTCAACCGAAGCTCGCCGTCCCCCCACCCGCCGAGGCTGCGCAGGAGACCGATCTGCGCCCGGGCCACGAACTCCTGGGGCGAGTAGTCCCGACGCTGGAACCCGGAGGCGACGTACTGGCGGAGCCCCGTGTCGAAGGTGCCGAAGGCGCGGGTGCGCTCCCCTTCGAAGAGGCTGAGCGCGCCCCGGACGCCCACCTCCCCGACCACGGCGGAGGCGCCGTCGGTGGAGTCGACGACCGGCGCGGTGATCGAGGCGAGGTTGCCGGTGTAGCGCTGGCCCGAGAAGCCCGTCGTGACCACCAGATCCTCCACGCGCACCTGCGCGGACGAAGACTGCGGCGCGAGCAGCGCCATCCCCGCGGCGGCGGCCCACGCCCACCCCCTCCAGACCCTCCGCATCGCCCGACTCATCGGACCACCGCCCGGCGGCCGAGGCGACGGCGGAACTCCTGCGCCTGCGCCGTCACCTGGTCTCGAAGCGCCTCGAGCTGCGCGATGTACAGCTCCCAGATCGCGATCTGCTGATCGAAGGGGAGCTGGTCGAGAGGCACCCCGGTCGTGTCCGCCACGATCGCCTCGGCCGACTGCTCCAGTCGGTTGCCGACGGGCGGCAGTGCATCCCCGAAGCGGTCGCGGTTCGCACGGCTGTCCTGCTGCAGGCGCTGCAGCTGCAGGCGCCGTTCCAGCCGCGAGACCTCGCCCCGCGCCTCCTCGATTTGCTCCTCCGCAGTCCGCGCCTTCCGCTCCAGGAGCTGGGCCTTGATCTCCCACTCGCTCGGGCCGTCGCGGGGGTCGAGCCGGAGGGCGGGGTAGAAGTCGGGGAGCGCCGCCATCTCCGACGTCGCGTCCTGTGCCAGCTCGGCGTACTGGTTCTGCAGGTCGTCCACGAAGGCGTCCAGACGCCGCTGCTCCACCGGATCGGTCGCCTCCTGGAGCATCCGCTCGAGCTGGGCCAGCCGCGCATCGAGGGCCTCGATCAGCCCCTGGCGGGCGACGTCCAGACGGGCCTCCACCTCGGCCACCCGGGCGTCGAGTCGCTCATTCTCTCGCGCGAGCGACTGCGCGCGGCGCAGCGCCTCGGTGAGCGTATCGTCGTCCCCCAGCCGCCGCGCCCGATCAATGTCCTCCACCGACTCTCCCAGACGGTCCGCCGCGGCCTGACGCGCGGTCACCGCCGCCCGCCAGGTGGTCAGCGCCTCCTGGTAGGTGGTGGTGCGCGCCGACACCGAGTCGGCGAGCTCCTGCGCAACGAGTCCGGGGGTGAAGACGGCGGAGCCTCCGAGGGTGAGGAGGAGGGGAAGGAGGCTCCGACCGATCCACCGGCCCACCCGAGTGGATCGGCGGGAGGAAGTCACGATTCGATGCCGTACTTCTCGAGCTTGTAGTAGAGGGCGCTGGCCTTCAGTCCGAGGAGCCGAGCCGCCTCGGCCTTCACCCCGTCCGCCCGCTCGAGGGCGCTGCGGAGGAGCTGTTCCTCCATACCCTCGACGGCGCGTGTAAGGTCGAGTCCGCCCTCGGGGAGATCGACCGGACCCGCCGATCGCGCCGCACCGTTCGCGCTCGACGGGGCGCCGTTCAGCGGCGCCGCGGCGGCGCCCGGCACCCCGAGCGGGGGCAGGTCGTCGGCGCGCAGCACCTCGTCGTCGGCCAGGACCAGGGCTCGCTCCAGCACGTTCTCCAGCTCCCGGACGTTCCCCGGCCAGTCGTGGTGCTGCAGGTGCCGCAGGGCGTCCTCACCGATCTCGGTGACCACCGCATTCGTACGCGTGCGGAGCTTGTCCAGGAAGTGACGCGCCAGGAGGGGGATGTCTCCGCGCCGGTCCCGGAGCGGTGGGAGGAGGAGGGGGACGACGTGCAGCCGGTAGAAGAGGTCCTCGCGGAAGCCCTCCTCGCCCACGAGCTCGTCGGCGGGGGTGTTCGTCGCCGCGATGATCCGCACGTCGACCGGGATCGTCTCCTCGCCCCCGACCCGCTCCAGCTCGCGCTCCTGCAGGACGCGCAGGAGCCGGACCTGGGTGGCGGGGGAGATGGTCGCGATCTCGTCCAGGAAGAGCGTCCCGCCGTGCGCCAGCTCGAAGCGGCCGCGTCGGCGCTTCTCGGCCCCGGTGAAGGCGCCCTTCTCGTGCCCGAAGAGCTCCGAATCGAGGAGGGAGTCGGTGAGCGCGCCGCAGTTCACGCGGATGAAGGGTCCGTCCCGTCGCGGGCTCCCGGCGTGGATCGCCCGGGCCACCAGCTCCTTCCCGGTCCCCGACTCGCCGTAGATCATCACGGTCGACTGGGAGGCGGCGACCCGCTCCACCCAGCGGAAGACCTGCTGCATCGCCTCCGAGTCCCCGACGATCTCGCCGTAGCGGGGCTCCACCTCCTGCTTCAGGTACGCGTTCTCGACGCGCAGACGCATGTTCTCCTTCTCGAGCTCCTTCCGCGCCGCCCGCTCCTGGAGGAGTCGGTCGACCTTCACGGCGAACTCCTCGGAGGAGAAGGGCTTCGACAGGAAGTCCGCGGCCCCGAGCTTCATCGCCTCGACGGCCTTCTCGATCGTGCCGTACGCGGTGATGACGAGGACCTCGGTCTCGGGGGAGGAGCTCTTCACCCCCTCCAGCACCTGGATGCCGTCCACCTTCGCCATCTTCAGGTCGGTGATGACCAGATCGGCGCCCTCGTCGGCGAGGAGGTCGAGTCCCTCCTGACCGCCCCCGGCGGCGAGAACGCGATGGCCACGACGGCGGAGGAGGAGCTCCAGCCCCTCCCGCATCGAATCGTGGTCGTCGATGATCAGAACCTGCGCCATGCCCGCCCCGGCTGGGTGAATCCGGCCCGTGTCACTCCCGGCCCCTTGAAAGGGTCCGAGCCGCCGGATCGCGATCGCCGGCGATCCAGTGCTCCAGACCGGGCAAATATACGCGGAAGGTCGCGCCGCTCTCAAACGGCGGCTCCGGCCCTTCGCCGAGTTCGACGCGACCGCCATGAGCCTCGGCGACCCGCCGGACGATCGCCAGACCGAGACCCGCTCCCTGCTCCTTGTCGGTGACGAAGGGCTCGAAGATCCGCCCCCGAAGCTCCTCGGAGACCCCCGGTCCGTTGTCTGCGACGGTCAACACGACCTCGCCGCGGAGCACTTCGGCGCGAATCCGGACGCGGTCCGCCACGTGGAGCGCGTTCCGGATCAGGTTGAGGACCACCCTTTTCATCTGGTCCGGGTCGCAGCGAGCGACGAGGGATTCCGAGGGGAGCTCCACCTCGATCCGGTCGCCGTTGTCCCCCGCCAGGAAGACCGCCGCCTCGATCGACTGACGCAGGTCGACGCGCTCCAGTTCGACGGCGGTCGGGCGGGCGAAGGTGAGGAACTCCTCGATGATCCGGTTGAGGGCACCCACCTCGCCACGGATGCGCTGCATGATGCTCCGCCGCTCCTCGGGGTCCTCCGTATCCGAGGCGGCGCTCGCGAAGAGCTCCAGGCCTCCGAGTGGATTCCGGATCTCGTGCGCGACCTGGGCGAGCATGAGCCGCAGCTGTTCGTCGCGGGTCACAATCCCGACGCGCATCCGCTCCATCGCGTCGGCGAGCTGCCCGAGCTCGTCTTCTCGCTCGATCGTCCCCACCGGCGTCTCCATGTGCCCGCGCTGAATCCGGAGCGCCGCGCGCGAGAGCGCCTCCAGAGGGCGCGCGATCCCCCCGGCGAGCGCGGCGGCCAGCCAGGCGGCGACGGCGAGTCCGATCAGCGTTCCGATCAGGAGGAGGTTCCGCAGGCGAGCGAGGGGCTCGAGGAAGTCCGCCGGGATGAGGACCGCCAGGATCGCATCGGACCCGTCGATCTGACGGAAGCCGTACTTGTAGAGTCCGCCGTCCACCCCCTGGAAGAGGGGCGTCGTGCTCTCGCCGGACTGCATCGCGAGCGAGATCTCGTCGGCGTACGGCTCGAAGAAGCGGAGCGTCGTGCCGATCGGAATGGAGTCGCCGGCGTGCGTGGCGAGCGCCGTATTTCCCCGCTGATCGAAGACCCAGGCGCCGCGCGCGTAGCCGCCCACGCGGAGTCGATTGAGTCGTGCGACGGTCGACGAGAAGCCGTCCAGGTCCTCGTATCCCGGCTCGAGCGCGAGCACGATCGCCGCCTGAATCCCGGTCACCGCCGCCCCCGCCGTCTGCCTCAGCAGCTGGTCGAGCTGTGCCTCGAGCGAGTTCCGCGCGATCCCGTACGAGAGCCATCCGAAGATCGCCCCCAGCGCGATCGAGAAGAGGGCGAAGACGAGGATGAAGCGGCGCCGGATCGTCACCGCCCGGTCTCCCGCCGGAGGGGCTCAGCCACAGGGGATCCGCTGAACCTGCACGTCCGAGAAGCGGATCGGCTCCGGAACGTGGGGCGCCACCACGATGTGGAAGGGGGTACGGCGGACCCCCGCGGGCGAACAGAAGTCGCCGGGCACCAACTCGACGGCCTCGATGAAGGTCCCGCTCTGAACGGGGAGGACGCGCCGGATCTCGACGGTGGTCCCCGCCTCGTCGCGCGTCCCGACCGCGGCCACGAAGACCTGCTCCGTGTCGAAGTCGACCGCCGGCACCGGCCCGCCCGCGTGGTCCGCCCAGAAGTCGGCGAAGGCCTCGGCGTCGCGGAAGACGCGCGGGGTGGAGAGGGCGGCCGGGCTCACCTCTCCGCGGTCGATGGTCGCGAAGGGGATCGTGCCCGTGTACGCCGAGGTGAAATCGGGATCCTCGATCCGCACGGTCGAGTTGCGGACGCCGACGGCCGCGGAGAAGACGCGGGGCGCTGACGGATCCGGTCCGGAGTTCAGCGTCGACAGCGTCTCCAGCGGACCCTCGCCGCACCGACGCCAGGTCACGCTCTCCCGGCGCACGTCGTCTCGCAGCGTCAACGTCAGCGTCGACTGGTCGATCGAGCAGGCAGGATTCAGCCCCGGGTCCAGTTCATCGACGAAGAGGTCGAGGCCGGCGACCGAGTTCACCTGTTCGACCCAGAGCGCGTAGAGACCGGCAAAGGTCTCGGCGTCGCCCTCGATCGGGCGCACGTTCGCGTCTCCGGTCACCCCCTCGTACGCGACCGATTCCTCCAGGACCCACGAGCCGTCCGAACTCCAGCGAATGGACTGGTCGAGCGTGCCGCTCCCGAACTCGAGCGGCGTCGTCACCTCCACGAACACCTCGCCCACCTGACCGAAGAAGAGATCCCCGCTCGGCGGCGTCGGGCCGTCCCCACACGCCGCCACGACGATCGCGAGGGCCAGCGGAGCCGGACTGTGACGAAGGATTGGCCGATCGAGCACCATATCGGGGTTGACGGGGTGACGTGCGAACGGGAGGGTTCGCACATGAATGAACGCGATCGACTCCGGGAACTGCTCGTCGGGCGCTCCGTGCGCCTCGGAAACTTTACACTCGCGAGCGGGGCGCGGTCCTCGTACTACGTGGACGCCCGGCGCACCACGATGAGCGCGGAGGGTCAGGTTCTCATCGGGAAGGTAGCTCTGGACGCACTGCGCGCCAGCGACCTGGAGGTCACGCACGTCGGGGGTCTGACGATGGGTGCGGATCCCGTGTCGTACGCCGTGGCCAACGAGAGCTGGCGCCGAGGGGAGCCGCTCGACGGCTTCTCGGTCCGCAAGCGGGCGAAGGAGCACGGGACCGGTCAGCGGATCGAAGGCGGGCTCCCCACCGACGCGCGCTGCCTCGTGATCGAGGACTCCATGACCTCCGGGGGGAGCGCCCTGAAGGCCGTCGAGTCGATCGAGGCCCACGGCGCCACCGTGGTCGGCGTGCTGACCGTCGTCGACCGGGAAGAGGGAGGCCGCGCGAAGATCGAGGGCGCCGGCTACCCCCTGATCTCGCTCTTCACCGGCTCCGAACTCCTCGAGGCTGCGCGCGCGACCGGGGGTGGTTCGGACTCCTGACCGGGACCGGCCCGAACCCCCGACCGACCCGGCCCCACCGAACTCGCCTCAGTCGAGGAGCCGGAGCGGCATCACCAGGCAGAGGTAGTCGATCGCGTCGTCGCCGTCGGCCACCACCGGCTCCATCGTCGCGGCCCGCTCGGGCGCCTTGAAGGTCAGCCGGACCTCGTCCGTCGGCATGTAGCGCAGCACCTCGAGCAGGTAGTTGGCGTTGAAGCCGATCTCGAGCGAGTCGCCCGAGTAGTCGATCTCGAGCTCGTCGTGCCCCTCACCGAGGTCCGGGGTCAGCACGTTCAGATGGACCTTCCCCTCCTCGAAGGTGAGGCGGATCCGATGCGTCTGGTCGCTCGCGACGACCGCCATCCGCCGCACCGCCTGCCCGAGCGACTTCTTGTCGACGATGGCGAAGCGGTCGTTGTCCTTCGGGATGACCTGCTCGTAGTTCGGGTACGTCCCCTCGATGAGCCGCGTGTACACCTCGGTGCCGTCCGACTGAAAGCCGAGGTGGTTCTTCCGGGCCCCGTCCGCCCCCTGGTCCCACGCCACCTGGATCTCGTCGGCGTCCTTCAGGAGGCGCTGGACCTGCTGAAGCGCCGCGGGGGGCACGATGAAGTCCGTCGCCGTGAGCGACCCGGGGCCGGTCGCCACGCCCATCCGGGCGAGCCGGTGTCCATTCGTCGCCACCATGCGCATCGAGCCGTCCCGCAGCTCCCAGAGGACCCCGTTCAGGATCGGACGCGACTCCTCCGTGGACACCGCGAAGGAGGTCCGGTGGATGAGGTCCTGGAGATCCGCCCCGGTGACCTGCACGCTCGACTCGAAGTCGACGCCCGGGAGGCTCGGGAACTCGTCGGCGGGAAGGCCGTTCAGCTTGAAGCGCGAACGACCGCAGGAGAGCTCGATCTGGTCGGCCCGGGTGGAGACCTCGACCGGCTGGTCGGGGAGCTCCCGGACGATCTCCTGCATCTTCTTGCCCGGAGCGGTCAGGCGACCCGCCTCCTGGATCTCCGCCGGGATCCGCACCCGCACCGACACGTCCAGGTCGGTTCCGCTCATCCACACCGCATCGTCGGCCGTCTCGAACAGGATGTTCGACAGCACCGGGAGCGTGGTCTTGCTCGGGATGCTCGCCGAGACGGCCGCGAGGCCGTTGTGGAGGTTCTGTCGGGTGATGGTGAACTTCATCTAGCGCGCGCTCCTGGCGGAGGGGGGGATCCGGCGTCCACAGCAGGCCCTAATCTCTTTCTCTCTTTACTTAAATGAAAGAGCAGTAGTAGGGGGTGTGGGAATGTGGATCGGGGACGCTCCGATGGGCCGATCGGGACCGTCCCGCGGTGCGATTCGACCCCTTCGCCACCTGTGCATCTCCGGTGGAGAACGGCCCGGCGATGTGGAGCACTCCGAACGCGCGTCCCACCCCTTCGTGGAGAACGCCGCGCTTCTCCACCCCTTTCCACATCGGGTGTGGGGAAGGGGTCATCCCTGCGTCAGTTCGCCGCGGAGCGACTGGACGGTGGAGCGGAAGTCGGGGTCCTCCTCGAGCTGGTCCTCGACCTTCCGGATCGAGTGGATGACCGTCGAGTGATCGCGTCCCCCGAAGACCTCGCCGATCTGCACGAGCGGGGTGTCGAGGAGCTCCTTGATCAGGAACATCGCCACCTGCCGGGGAACGGTGAGGTTCTTGGTGCGGCGCTTGGAGGCGAGGGCGTCCGGACGGACCCCGTAGCGCTCGGCCACCTTCGCCCGGATCGAGATCGGCGTCACGGTGCGCGGGATGCGGGGCGCCGCCTCGTTCTCGCTCTTGAGCATCCCGGAGAGCGCCGTGCGGGCGAGCTCGACGTTGATCTCCTGGTGGGTGAGCGAGGAGTACGCGAGCAGCTTGATGACCGCCCCCTCCAGCTCCCGAACCGAGGCCTTGCAGGCGTCGGCGATGAAGTCGATCACCTCGTGCTCGAGGGTCAGGCCGTCGTCCTCCGCCTTCTTCCGCAGGATCGCGACCCGGGTCTCGTAGTCGGGCGGCTTGATGTCCGCCACGAGTCCCCACTCGAAGCGGGAGACGAGGCGATCCTCGAGCCCCGGGATCTCCTTGGGCGGACGATCGCTGGTGAGGATGATCTGCTTCTGCGCGTCGTAGAGGGCATTGAAGGTGTGGAAGAACTCCTCCTGCGTCCGGTCCTTCCCCTCCAGGAAGTGCACGTCGTCCACCAGCAGGAGGTCCAGGTCGCGATAGCGACGGCGGAACTCCGCGGTCGAACCGGTCTGAATCGAGTTCACGAGTTCGTTCACGAAGCGTTCGCTCGACACGTACATGATCCGGGAGCCCGCCGCGTCCTCCAGGATGCGGTTCCCGATCGCGTGCATCAGGTGCGTCTTCCCGAGTCCGACCCCCCCGTACAGGAAGAGAGGGTTGTACATCCGGGCCGGCTGGACGGCGACCGCGTGGCAAGCGGCCGCCGCGAGCTGGTTGTTGTTGCCGACGACGAAGCGATCGAAGGTGTACCGGTGATTGAGCGGCCCCTTCGCCGGATCCCCGCCGTCGTGGTCCGCAGCCTGGGGAGTCGGCGGGCGAGACGAAGGGGGGTGAGGTGCCGGAGTCTGCACCGCCGGCGCGTCGACCTCCACCGGGGGGAAGGCGGAGCGGTCCGGGGACCCGGGGCGGAACCGGATCGCGAGCGGGCGCCCCAGGAGCTGACGCGTGACCTCGTCCAGCGCCGGGAGGAAGCGGTCCTCGATCATCTCCTGGTGGAAGTCGCTCGGGACCTCGACCCAGAGCTCGAGGTCGGATACCGAGACGGCCCGCGTCGAGCCGAGCCACGTTTCGTACGCCTGCTCGGGGAGCCCCGTCCGAGCCGATTCGAGGATCCGGCTCCAGAGCTCCGTGGCGTTCAGTTCCATGGCACGGTCGGACGATTCACCGACGGAGCGCGGTCGAGGGAGAGGGAGGATGCGAAGGCCGGATCGGTTCGATCGACGGGTCGACGAGCTCCGGGGCCCCTCCGCATTTTCGAGGGGGCGCCAACGTTGAAGCCGGGGTGTGGAAAAGTCAATCATTCCAGCTGCGCAGCGGGCTGCGAGCAGTTTTCCACGATCCGAGGATGGGTTGACGACCGCCGCGCCGAGCCTCTATTTTCCCCTGCTCTACTCGAACGTCCACGCCCTACCCGGCGACGCAGATGAAGCCCACGTACCGTCCGCGGAATCGCAAGCGGATCAACAAGCACGGTTTCCGCGCCCGCATGAAGACGAAGAGCGGTCGCAAGGTTCTCAACGCCCGCCGCCGTCGGGGTCGCGCGCAGCTCACCGTAAAGGTGGGCAGCAAGTAGGATCCGTGAGTTCGGAGCGCCCCGAATCTGACGAGGGCGTGACGAGCGGGTTCGGCCTTCCTCGCGCCGACCGGATTCGGCAGCGTGAGGAGATCCGGACCCTTCTGGATCGGGGGAAGCGGAAGAAAACGAAGGTGCTGGACGTTTTCTTCATGCCTTCCCCCGTTGCACGTCCACGGTTCGGGGTCATCGTGCCGAAGCACCGCCACCGGATCGTGGATCGCAACCGGGTCCGCCGGCGGTTGAAGGAGATCGGTCGGCAGGAGGTGCTCTCCCGGCTACGGGAGCGGCGGTGTCCGGTGGACGTTCTCGTGCGCGCGCGGCGCGATGCGTACGGAAGCGGGTACGAGGAGCTGAAGAGCGAACTGGTCCGAGTTGTGGAGGGCATCTGTTCCGGCGAATCCTGATGGGGGCGATCCGATTCTATCGGAGGGGCATCTCGCCCTTCACGCCGCCCGCCTGTCGGTTTCAGCCGACCTGCTCGGAGTACGCCTACCGGGCCGTCGAGGTGCACGGCAGCGTTCGCGGGAGCTGGCTCGCCCTCCGTCGGATCCTCCGCTGTCACCCCTGGGGAGGTTCGGGGTGGGACCCCGTTCCGGAGTCCACCGCGGCCGAGCACCCGAACGCTGAAGAGTCCCGACCCGAGCGGGTGACGACGTCATGAACACCGAAGTGCGCTTCATCGCGGCGATCGGGCTGATGCTCGCCGTGCTGGTGGGGACCAACATCCTCTTCCCTCCCGTCGAGCCGGAGCCGCCCGTCCAGCCGGATTCGACTTCGGTGGGCGAGGTCGCCGGGGGGCTGGAGGACACGCTGGGGATCCCGGCCGAGGGCGTCGCCCCGACGCCGCAGGACCCCATGGTTCAGGATCCCGCGGCGACCGCGGCCGAGCCGCGCGAGGCGGTACTGGCCGAGGTGCCGCGCGCCCGGGTGACCGTCGAGGGCCCGCGCTACCGCCACACCTTCGACAACTACGGCGCCGCGATCGTCTCCGCGGAGCTCCTCTCGTATCAGAACTTCCGGGACGGCGCCGAGGGCGCCGTTCAGCTCGTCCCGGAAGGGGAGCGCGCGATCTCGCGCCGGATGGTCATCGGCAGCGACACGCTCGACCTCGATCGGATCGGCTTCACGGTCGAGCCGGCGGAGGGGCTCGTCCTACAGGAGGGCGGCGCCCCGGAGACGCTGACCTTCTCCTGGCAGAATGCGGAGGGGAGCTTCGGGCTCGACCTGATCTACACCTTCACCCCGGACGACTACGTGGTCGGCGTCGAGACCCGGGTCCGGGGGGTGGATCGTCCGCTCATGCTGACCTCGCTCGGGTCGGGGATCGCCTTCAACGAGGCGGACTCCACCCAGGAGGCCCGCTCGATGGCGTGGGTCGGGAACTTCGTGAACGGGGGGATCGACTCGGAGGAGTTCCGGAAGATCGAGGAGGCCGAGCTCCTCGAGGGCCCGCTCCACTGGACGGCGTACCGGAACCGGTACTTCCTGACCGCGGTCTTCCCCGGCACCGGCGCCGAGGAGGACGCCTTCCTTGGCGGGCTGCTCGTCACCCCGCTCGAGGGGCAGCTGCGGGGCCGTGTCGAGGCCACGCAGGTCATCCCCTCCTCCGGGTCGGTCGACTCCCGTCTCTACCTGGGGCCGCAGAACTACTCGCGACTCCAGGCGCTGGGGAACGACTTCGAGGAGGTGAACCCCTACGGCTGGAAGTGGCTTCGCCCCCTCCTCCGCCCGATCGTCGGGGCGATCATCTGGCTCTTCACCTTCCTGCACGACGCGCTGAGCATCGGCTACGGCTGGGTGCTCGTCCTCTTCGGCGTGGTGATGCGGGTCGTGCTCTGGCCGCTGAACCAGAAGGCGATGCGGGCGCAGTTCCGCAACATGGCGGTCCAGCCGCTCATGAAGGAGATCCAGACGAAGTACAAGGACAACCCGGAGCGTCTGCAGAAGGAGATGATGAAGCTGTATCGGGATCACGGCTTCAACCCGCTCGCCGGGTGTCTCCCCCTGCTCATTCCCTTCCCGGTCCTGATCGCCCTCTTCTTCGTCTTCCAGAACACGATCGAGCTTCGGGGCGTCCCCTTCCTCTGGCTCCCGGACCTCTCCGCCGCCGATCCGCTCTACCTCCTGCCGCTCGGCCTCGCGGTCAGCATGTTCCTGCTGCAGTTCATCTCGTTCCGTTCGATGCCGGACGCGAACCCGCAGATGAAGACGATGATGTGGGTCATGCCCCCGGTGATGGGCTTCATCTTCCTGCAGTTCCCCGCCGGGCTGAACCTCTACTACCTCGTCTCGAACATCGCGACGCTGCCGCAGCAGGTGCTCATCGCGAACGAGCGGAAGAAGCACGCCGCAAAGGCGCCGCTGAAGATGCCGGCCTCGGACGAGACGAGCGCTCCCCCGGCCAAGCCCAAGGCGTCTCCGCCCAAGGGTGGAGCCGCGAGCGCAGCGGGAAAGGGCTCGGCCGGGAAGGCCGGTTCGGGGAAGGCGCGGAGCCGCCGTGGGAGTCGCAAGCGGCGTTGAGGTGAGCGGCGGCGGGGCGGGCGGCGTCGAAGTCGACACCATCGTCGCCCGCGCGACGGGGCTCGGTCCGTCTGCGATCGCCGTCCTTCGGCTCTCGGGCCCTCGGGCCGCATCGATCCTGGAGGAGGTCACCGGTGAACGGGCGCCGCCCGCCCGCGAGGCCTCCCTCCGCCGAGTCCGCGACGCGGACGGAGCGCTCCTGGACGAGGGTCTGGTCACCGTCTTCCGCGCTCCGGCCAGCTACACCGGCGAGGACGTCGTCGAGTTCTCGGGGCACGGGGGCCAGCGGGTCCCCGCCACCGTTCTGGCCGCCTTCGAGGCAGCCGGGGCGCGCCCCGCCGAGCCCGGCGAGTTCACGCGGCGGGCGTGGGCGAACGGGAAGCTGGACCTCCTGCAGGCCGAGGCCGTCGACGACCTCATCTCGTCGCGGAGCGCGGCGGCCCAGAGGGCGGCGCTGAGCCAGCTCGATCGGGGTCTGTCGAGGCGGGTGGCGGAGGCGCGGGAGTCGCTGGTCCGGGTGGACGCGCTCCTGATTCACCACCTCGACTTCCCCGAGGAGGACGACGCCCCGACCCCGGTGACGAGGATCGCCGACGTCGCCGACGAGTTGGCCCGGGACCTCCGGGCGTTGGCGGGCACGGCGGCGGAGGGCGAGCTCCTCCGGAGCGGTGCGACCGTGGTGCTCGCGGGTCCGCCCAACGCCGGAAAGTCCTCGCTCCTGAACGCGCTGGTCGGGCGGGACCGGGCGATCGTCACCGAACTCCCCGGAACCACGCGAGACGCGATCGAGGTCGAGGTATCGCTCGGGGGGTTTCCCTTCCGTCTGGTCGACACGGCGGGGCTGCGCGAGCCCTCGGAGGCGGTGGAGCGAATCGGCATCGAGGTCGCGGAGCGCGAGCTCGCGCAGGCGCACGCCGTCCTGGCGTGCGTGCCCCCGGAGTCACGGGTGGAGGAGGTGGTCGGGGAGATCGTCACGCGTACGTCGGCGCCGGTGATCGTCGCCTTCACGCAGGGGGATCGGGAGGGTGCCCGTCCGGCGGGCGCGGGGGGTGAAGGCGGGGCGGGGGCCGAGGTTGTGGAGTCGGTCGCTCCCGAGGCGGGTGACGGAGGCGCTGCCGGTGACCCGGCTCGGGGTGTTCCCGGCACGCTGGAGGTGGTCGCGCGGCTGCGGGTGTCCGCCCTCGACGGCACCGGGCTGGAGGAGCTGCGAATGCTCCTCCCCCGCATCGTGTTCTCCGGGCTGATCGGTGCATCGGAGGAGCTTCCCGTTCTCACCCGCGAGCGACATCGGCTCGGGGTGGAGGGGGCGGCGACGGAGCTCGAAGAGTTCGCCGGCGCGGTCCGCGCGGGGGTACCCCCGGAGGTGGCGAGTGCCCACCTCAAGTCGGCGGCGTCGGCACTCGAAGGACTGGTCGGGGTGATCGAGAGCGAGGAGGTACTCGACCTTCTCTTCTCCTCCTTCTGCATCGGGAAGTGATGACCGAACGAGCGTGGCGCGTCGAGGGCCGGGTTCAGGGCGTCGGGTTCCGATGGTGGGTCGTGAAGACCGGCGCCCGTCTGGGGATGGCCGGGCGGGTGTGGAATGCGGCGGATGGCGCCGTGGTCCTGCACGTTCGCGGCTCGGAGGGCGCGGTGAAGGAGCTGCGGGACCGGCTCGCGGTCGGCCCCGTCCTCGCACGTCCGACGGAGATCGTCGAGATCCCCGCAGAGGGCCCGTGGCCGCGGGCCGGGATCGAGATCGTCGGATGATCCTCCGCACCGAGGTTCTGGTGATCGGCGGAGGACACGCCGGTGCGGAGGCCGCTGCTGCCGCCGCTCGCCTCGGCTGTCGCGCGCTCCTCGTCACGCCCGACCTCGACCGCATCGGTCAGATGAGCTGCAATCCCGCGATCGGCGGGGTCGCGAAGGGTGTGGTCGCGCGCGAGGTGGACGCGCTCGGGGGGGTGATGGGGGAGGCGGCCGACGCCTGCTCGATCCACTTCCGAATGCTGAATCGCTCGAAGGGCCCGGCAGTGTGGGGGCCCCGGTCCCAGTCCGACCGCTCCCGGTATCCGCGGGCGGTTCGCGAGATCCTCGACCGGCACGAGCACCTCTCCCTCTTCCAGGACCTGGTGACGGAGGTGGTCTTCGAGGGGGATCGGGTGGTGGGCGTCCGGACGCGGGGAGGCGTGGAGGTGATGGCCGAGGCGGTTGTCGTAACGGCGGGCACCTTTCTTCGCGGGCGGATTCACGTCGGTGGACGAGCGGGGGTGGGTGCCGGACGCGCGGGAGAGGCGCCCTCGATCGAGCTGGCGCAGGCGCTGGAGCGGCGCGGGCTGGAGATCGGCCGCTTCAAGACGGGGACGCCACCCCGGATCGACGGTCGCACCGTCGACTACTCGCGCTGCGAACGGCAGGACGGGGATCCCGAAATCGGTCGATTCTCCTTCTATGCCGACCGCGAGAGGCTCCCCCAGCTCCCCTGCTGGATCACCTGGACCGGAGCGGAGCTCGCGGAGATCGTTCGAAGCAACCTCGAGCGGAGCGCGCTGTACGGCGGGGAGATCGCCGGTCAGGGCCCCCGCTACTGCCCGTCGATCGAGGACAAGGTCGTTCGCTTCCCGGAGGCGCCGCGGCATCAGGTCTTCCTGGAGCCGGAGGGGCTCGACACCCGGGAGCTCTACGTGAACGGGCTCTCCACCTCTCTCCCTCCGGAGGTGCAGCTCGACTTCCTCCGATCGGTCCCGGGGCTGGAGGAGGCGGAGATGACGAAGGTCGGGTACGCGATCGAGTACGACTACTTTCCCCCGCACCAGCTGCGGCACACGCTCGCCGTTCGAGGCGTCGACGGTCTGTACTTCGCCGGTCAGATCAACGGAACGACCGGGTACGAGGAGGCGGCCGGTCAGGGGGTGGTCGCCGGGATCAACGCAGCGCTCGCCGTTCAGAGGCGCGACCCCTTCGTGGTCGAGCGGGACGAGGGCTACATCGGCGTCCTCGTCGACGATCTGGTCACCCGGGGGGTGGATGAGCCCTACCGTCTCTTCACCTCGCGCGCCGAGTTCCGTCTCCTCATGCGACAGGACAACGCCGTGTCCCGGCTGGGCCCGCGGGCGCGGGACCTCGGGCTGCTGACGGGGGAGCAGGCCTCCGCCCTGGCGGCGCGCCTGGGGGAGGAGGCGACCGTTCGGCAGTGGTTCTCCCACGCTCGCGTGGAGCCCGCCCGTGCAAACCCGGGACTCGAAGACGTGGGGAGTGCGTTGCTGTCGGAGCCGGTCCGCGCAGCGGAGCTCCTCCGGCGGCCCGAGGTGCGGGCCGCGACCGTGCTCGACCTCGCGACCGACCCGGCCCCGCCATTCACGGATGAGGTCCTCGCCGCCATCGAGATCGAGATCAAGTACGACGGCTACGTTGCCCGGGAACGCCGGCGAGCGGAGACGCTCCGGGGCCAGGCCGAGTTCCGACTCGACGACGATCTCCCCTACGCCGACTTCCACGCGGTCTCCGCGGAGGCACGAGAGAAGTTGTTGCGGATCCGTCCGGAGTCGCTCGCCCAGGCCGGCCGGATTCCGGGAGTTTCCCCCGCCGACCTACAGGGCCTCGTCCTGGAGGTGCGCCGGTATCGTCGCGAAGCGTCCGATCGCCGCTCTCAGGCGATCTGAGGAGGTTGGCAATACGGTGTTTGTTCGGTGTCCGAGAGGTCTGGAGAGGTCATTCTCCGCGTACCTGCGGGCTTTCCTTCTGATCATGATCTGCCAGGGGTGCGCGACGGCTAGACCAGAAGGAGCTCCGGTTGAGGGGCAGTCGGAGGCACTTGGAAACGAATCAGAGGCTCTCTGGATTCAGCTCGAACGGGTCGAAGACCGCAGCGACGTCTGCACGGTCGAGATGGAGCTGACCCCCGACGCGGAGTCGTTCGCCCTGGGAAGCATCCTGGGGCGCCGCGGACTCGTGAGCGCTCACCGCCACTGCCCTGCGATCGGCCTCGAGGACTCCGTGGAGTGGCTGGTGGCCAGAGCATCGTCGTCCGAGGTCAGTCCCGAGATCTCGATCGCGGACCGCCAGGGCGTGCTCGAGTGGTGGAGGGTCGGGGACTGCGTGATTGGGGTCGAGCGTGTCGAGGCGGTCGACGGTCGTCGCGGAGATCGCGGGGGGAATGGGGCGGGGAGTGGGGCTGGGGCAGATCGCCGTGATCGTGGGGGAGAGTCCGGTCCCGCCGAATGCACCTTTCAGCTGATGAGGGGACCGCTGCTCTACCGTGGCGAGTGGGGGCGGGGCACTGGATAGACGTTTCACGTGAAACACTGCGGCACTTTTCCACGCTCGGATCGGCTGTGGAAAAGGCGCCCGCCACGGGGAAGCGGCAGTGTGCTGCCTCGACCGGCGGATGGGCCAGGCCGGGTCCGATTCACTGTGGATAACGGGTCGGATCTCCACACTGAGCTGTGGAGAGATGGTGGTCGACTAGCTTCAATCGGCACACCACATCCGGGAGGCCGTACGACTCGAGCCACCACATGTAGAGGTGTCTCGCGCCTTCCTAACCGGATCGCACCGTTCTCCACAAGCGGGGATGGAGCGCTGTGGATCGTGTGGATAACGTGGTACGGGGAGACTCGCGACCGAGGGTGCGGCAGGGGCAGAGGCTGGCGCGCGCGACCGGGAGGAAGGGTCGCGAAGCTCGGGACTTCTCCACAGCAGCGGCGGGCAGCTCCGCTCCGTCGGACGCCCGGCGCCGGTGCGCCCGCACGAGATCCCGGGTGGGGCTGGGAGAGCCCGCGCCCCCGGTGCGACTCCGGCGTCGGCTGGAGGAGCCGTGTCGGGGGGAAGGATCTGCCTCGGGGCGGAGGGCCTGCGTCGCGATGGGGGATCTCCGTCGCGATAGGGGATCTGTCCCACGATGTAAGGACCGGCGTCGCGATGGAGGACCTGCGTCGGGGCGGACGACTGTCGAGGACGGTCACGTGAGCCGGAGAGGCGACATCCCGGTGGGATTCGGAGACCGGGGGTCTCCCATGGGAGGCCCGCCTGCCTCGGCCACCGGACGCGGAGAGGGCCACGAGCCCCACCGATTCGGTGGACGTGGGGCTTGGATCGGCACCCCGCGCCGCGAGAGCGATAGCTCGGACCGGTGGGAGGCTCAGACGTGCCCGGGCGATGCGCCGCCCGTCGGGCGACCCAACGCGCCTGCAGCTCCGCGCGCCGCCAGCTCGTCCTGGACCAAGGGGATCCGTGGCCGGATGCGATGTCCGCCGTCCGCGGCGGCAGGCGGCGAGGATCGCCGAGGTTGAAGGCGCGACGGCGGTGTGGGGGCGAGCGAGCCCGGGTGGTGGAGTCCGCCACACGAGATCGTCATGGGTCACGGCTGCGCGGCCGCCGTCCTTCCTTGTCCGCTCGCGCCGAGGCTCGGGGCATCACTCACGAACGGTGAGTGGCCGTGTAGTCGCATCTCGGGCCCCTCGACATCCTGCTGCGCCCGCACTGCGTGGAGCATCGGGGCGCGTCCTGGTTGCCGCGGGCCGACTTCCAGCGCGTGGGCGGCCAGCTTCTTCGCGTGGGGTTCGAGTCAGGCCTGGGGCGGGGGGGGGGCGCGGGCCGGAGGGCGCCCCCAAGCGATGCAGCGGCCGGGAGCGCGCGATGCCGCAGA
>JANQLR010000302.1 GCA_028280525.1 Longimicrobiales bacterium | reverse complement strand
CCACGACATCCGCGCGGATGGGGAGGCGCTCATCAGATCCACGGAGGCGGTCGCGACCCCGGAGTCCCACGCCTCGGCGTCGGCGAGGTACCAGTTGCGCTGCATCGCCGCGGAGAAGGTCGCGCGGCCACGAGTCCCGCCGATCCCCGCATTCACCTGGGCGATGCACTCGAGGACGTGCGCCTCGGCGTCGACCAGCCTCGTCTGCTGCTGGTAGCCGTAGGTCAGCCACTCGTTGTAGTGCCCGCACCAGGTCGGTGGCGCGCCGTTCTCGGCGCGGAGTCGATCGACGACGGCGTCCGCCCTGAGGTTCGCCTCGACGACATCTCTCCACATCCCGCGGGCGAGGAAGATGTGGCTCGTCATGTGCTGGGCGTGTGCGGCGTTCGGGGCGATGGCCGCATACGCCTGCGCCGCCTCCATGGCGAGAATCGCGTGGGTCGGGTCGTCGAAGGAGTGGATGACGTAGTGCGCGGCGCCCGGGTGCTCCGGGTTCTTCTCGAAGACGTCGAGCGCGATCGCCCCGGCCTCCATGTAGCGGGGCACGTCGCGGTCGCCCTGACTCAGCCCCAGGAGGGCGAGGGCGTGGAAGGCCGCGGCCTCGAGGTCGTCGGGCCACGCCGCCGCGAGCTCCCCCATCGCCGCCGCGTAGAGAGTGTCCAGGGCGGCCTTCTCCCCATCGCCGTAGAGGACGTCGACCGCTTCGAGGTAGGCGCGCTCCCGCTCCGTGGGCGCCTTCGCCGCGCGCGCCGCGGGGGTGGGCGCGTACCGATCCAGCGCCGCCCGCGCCGCCTCGACGTCCTTCTCGTTCCAGACCGGGTGCGCATGGGTCATCGCCTCGCCCCAGTAGGCGAGGGCGAAGTCGGCGTCGATCTCCTGCGCGCGTCGGAAGGCGGCCGCCGCCCGGTCGTACTCGAAGGAGTGCAGGAGGAGCACCCCCGAAAGGAAGTCGTGCTGAGCCTCTGTCGCGCCCGAGTTCGGGAAGGCGAGGGCACCCAGCCCCTCGATGCGGGTGACGACGCCCGGGGCGGACTGTGCTGCGAGCGGCACTGCGGTGACGGTGAGGAGCGCGCCGAGAATCGACGCAGGTCTACGGCAAATCATCGATGTGCTCCTCGATCGGGGTGCGCGCGGTGTCGATCTCTGCCATGAGCTGGACGCGGTCGAGCTCCGCACGGGCGTCACTCATGGGTGCGTCGGCGGGAGGTCGTCACGGAGCCCACGATACCGCGCCCCCAGCGCTATCGCACGGAGGACCACGAAGAGGAGGAAGGCCGCCCAGAGCCCGGTGTTGCCGAAGCGGGCGGCGAGCGGGATGGAGACCCCGATGAAGCCGAGGCAGGAGAGGACGCTCGCGTTGCGCAGGTCTCGCGTGCGCGTCGCGCCGATGAAGATCCCGTCGAGCTGGAAGGCGGCGAAGCTGAGCGCGACGTAGACGGCGGTCCAGGGAAGGAAGCTCCGCGCCGTCTCGCGGATGGGTTCGAGATCGGTAAGGAGATCGATCGCGGCCCCACCGAGCACGGCGAGCAGCACCGCCAGCACGACCGCGCTCGCGACCGCCAGCTCCGTCGAGGCCCGCACCGCCCGGTCGAACCGATCCCGCGCCCTCGCGCCCACCGCCCGCCCGACCAGGATCTCGCTCGCGTGCGCGTACCCGTCCAGGAGGTAGGCGGAGAGGGAGATCAGCTGCAGCAGGACGTGGTTGGCAGCGAGGATCGTGTCGCCGAAGATCGCGCCCCGGTTCGTGAACCAGCCGAAGCCGAGGAGGAGGAAGAGTGTCCGGATCATGATGTCCGCATTCGCCCCGAGGACCTCGCGTGCCGCGGCGAGATCGCGGACGCGGGCCATCGGGATCCACCCTTCGTCGTCCGTGCGCTCCCCGCGAAGCACCCCGGCCAGGATCGCCAACCCCGCCAGGAAGGCGACCCACTCGGCGAGCGCCGTCCCCAGCCCGATCCCCGGCGCCCCCATCTCCATCACACCGGCGAAGAGGACGTCGAGCCCCATGTTGACGCCGTTCAGAAGGAGCTGGAGGAGGAGGACGTGGCGCGTGCGACCCAGGCCGATCAGCGCGCCGAGAATCGCGTAGGTGCCGAGGGTGGCGGGGGCGGCCCAGATGCGGAGGTCGTAGTACCCGCGCGTGACCCGCTCGACGTCGTCGCTCGCGCCGAGGAGCTCGAGCGCGACCCAGGCGGTTGGCGCCTGAAGGATCAGGAGGAGGATCCCGAGCCCGATCCCGAGCCCCAGCGCCCGGACCACCGCTGCCCGGACCTCCGCCGAGTCGCCCCGCCCCGACGCCTGCGCCACGAACCCCGTCGTCCCCATCCTCAGGAAGCCGAAGCCCCAGAAGACGAAGGAGAAGATCAGCGCCCCGAGCCCGACCGCCCCGAGGTCGACGACGCTCCCGGTGTTGCCGATGACGGCGGTATCGACGAGGCCCAGGAGGGGGGTCGCCGCATTCGCGAGCACGATCGGCCAGGCGAGGGAGAGGATCCCCCGGCGGGTGATCGGCGGGGTGTGCGCCGCGTCCATCACGTCCGCACCCCCGGTGGGTGGCGGGTCAGAGGCCCCCGTCGCCGAGGCGGTTCAGCCCGATCTCGCGTCCGCTGGGGTCGACGAGCGTCATCCCGGCCACCACCGGCAGCTCGCGGCCGAGCTCGATCGCCTCCACCTCGCGCGCCGGCCGATAGCCCCGCGGCACCGGCTCGGCGAAGACGTCCCACCCGTACGCTCGCTGGACGCGCCGCAGCACCTCCGACATGAGCCGCCCGCCGCTGTCCGAGTTGGTCAGGATGGCGACCCCGTATCCCTTGGAGACGTGCGCCACCAGCGTGCCGCGGAACCCCCAGTTCGCCCCCCCGTGCTGGAAGTACCATCCCTCGCCCTGCTTCCCGATCGAGAATCCCACGGCGAAGGGGCCGACGCCGACCGGGGTGATCATCCGGCGCGCGTGCGCCTCGTCGAGGACGCGGTTCGACTCGCCGCGAACCGACCTCTGCACCTCGATCGCGAAGCGCGCCAGGTCGGTGGGCGTCGTCCACAGCCCGGCCGCGGCCCGCTCCGGGTAGACGTGCCACTTCGGTCCCCGCGACTCGCCGGAGCCCGAGTGCGCCCGCGCGGCATTCGCGTCCCACTCCGCAGGGAGCGGCTGTTCGTACGTGCTCCGCGTCATCCCGATCGGGGTCAGCACCTCGTCCCGGATCAGTTCGTCGAAGGGTCGACCGCGCGCATCGGAGAGGGCGAGCTCCTGCAGCGTCACGCCGCCACCCGAGTACTCGTACGCGGTGCCCGGCTCCCGCTCCATGAAGATCCGGCCGACGTTCGAGCGCGTCCCACCCTCCAGGATCTCCACCGTGGTCGGCGGCTCGTCGTCCGGGTCGTAGCCCGGGAAGCCGAAGGCGTCGCCGAGCCCCGAGGTGTGGCTCGTGAGTCCGAGTGGGGTGACCGGCCGGCGTTCGGTCATCCCCTCTCCGTCGAGCCGCCAGGAGGTCAGGATCGAGTTGACGTCGTCGTCGAGGGAGAAGAGGCCATCCTGGACCGCCTTCAACGTGCCCATCGCGGCGACCGGCTTGCTGATCGAGGCGGCCTGGAAGACGGTCTCCGTGTCGACCGGCTGACCCGTCTCGACGTCGGCGATCCCGTACCCGGCCGCCCAGTGGATCTCGAAGTCGCGGATGACGGCGATGCTCATCCCCGGGACGCCCCACTCTTCCATCAGCTCGGTCAGTGGACGCTCGGCCGAGGTGTTCTCCTCCTCGCCGGGCACCCCCCGTTCGACGGCCGCGCGTCCGTCGTCGACGGTCTGCGCGGCGACCGGCCCCGGGATCGCGAGCAGCGCAGCCAGCACCAGGAGCGCGCCGCGCGTACCGGTCGTCCGGACCGTGCCGCCGGCCCGCGCGACGCGACCGGTTCCGACCCGCCTCACGACCCCGCTCTCGGTCCGTCCCACTCCGCGATCCCCATCATCTCGAGGGCCCCGGTCCGGATCGGTTCGACGGCATCGTTCAGCGCCTGGAAGCCGAAGTCCAGACCGGCGATCGTGCGGAGCGGCCGCTCGCCGGCGGGCATTTCGGCGAGCTTCATGAAGATGTCGACCACGACGGAAGCGTCGGTCGGCGCGTCCGGGTTCTCGAACGCCTCCTCGACGCTCGCGACGAAGCCCTGATGGAAGTCGCCCAGGTGCGGGTAGGCCGCCGCGGCCTCCGAATTCGATCCGTTCACCATGTTCGCGAAGAAACTCGTCGCGAAGGGACCCGGCTCGACGATGCAGACGTCGATGCCGAGCGGGGCCAGCTCGTATCGCATCGCCTCGCTCATCCCCTCGAGTCCCCACTTGCTCGCGTGGTAGACCCCGAATCCGGGAAACGCCCCGCGGCCAGCGGTCGAGCTGACCATGATGATCAGCCCGCTCCCCGCCTCGCGCATCTGCGGGAGGACGGCGTTCGTCACCCGCGCGGCACCGACGAGGTTCACGTCGAGCTGCCGAAGAATCTCGGCGGAGGTGAAGGACTCGACCGGGCCGCCGTAGCCGAGCCCGGCGTTGTTGATGACGACGTCCATCGCGGGGAGCCCGTCGATGGCGTCACGCACGCTCTCGTCCGAGGTCACATCGAGCTCGAGGAGGTCGATCATCAGGTCGTTCCGATCCGCGTGGTCGTCGAGCGCCTCCGAGGCCCCGGCGTTCCGTCCCTGGTAGTCCCGCATCGTCGCGTAGACGTGGTAGCCCGCGTCGGCGAAGCGCTTGGCGGCGTCGAAGCCGAAGCCGGTCGAGCAGCCGGTGATGAGGACGTTCTTCGACATCGAGGATCTCCTGGGGCGGGTCGGGCGGGGGAGGGCGCGGTACGGCGGTAGACCCCAAGCTACGGGAGCCGCGGGGCGCACCGCACCCCTCTCCGGGGGGATGCGAAGCTCAGCTGCAGCGGTCGGGGATCGTATCCGCCGCGAGCGAGTCGGGCCGAACCGTGGACGCGGAGGTTTCGGACCCGCCGGACCTGCCGCGAAGCTCGGCGCGCCACGCCGCATCGATCTCCTCGATCGCCAGTCCGAGCTCGCGCTGCACCCCGCTCATCCCGTCCCGCCAGGCGGCCCGAAGCACGCCCGGCCCCGCTCGCTCCGACGCCCACTCCAGGAGGGCGGCGGACCCCACGTAGGCGGGGAAGGAGCCGCCCATGACCGGGAGAGTCGCGATCTCCGCCAGCCCGGGGAGCCGATCCTCCCGGAGGAGGTGTGCGGCGACCTCGGTCCACGACCGTCCGCCGCACCCCCCGGCGGCGAGGCTCGCGATCCCCTCGTCGACCCAGGGTCGCATCCGGGAGGGGCGGGGAAGGAGCCGGCGGCTCATCCAGTGACCCACCTCGTGTCGCACCGACCGCTCCAGGAGGGGGAGCGAGTCGAGAACGACGATCGCGTTGTGGCGGTCGATCGTCAGGCCGATCACATCGAAACCGGTCAGTCGCCGCGCCTCCTCCCGGGAAGAGACGACGTAGACGTCCGGGAGCGGGGCGGTGTCGTCGACGCCGAGGAGGGAAGCGGCCCGGGACCGAGCCTCGGCGATCCGGGGTCCGAGGTCGGGTGCCGCCGCGGGGTCGGCCCGGTGAATGCGAGCGGAGGCAACGACCTCCTCGACCCAGTCGAAGTCGCGCGCGCGCGCCGGGTCGGAGCTGAGGCGACCCTCTGC
>JANQLR010000257.1 GCA_028280525.1 Longimicrobiales bacterium | reverse complement strand
CTGCTTCACGACTTCGGAGGCCACCCGGATCCCCTCGACCATCCGATCCAGATCAGCGGCCTCCGACCAGTACCGGTGTTCGATCCGGGGCGGGCCGGTCGGCCGGTCGGGGTCGAGGTGGATCGCCCCGCGCGCCTCGGTCCGGACCAGCGTCACACCGCAGGTGAAGCCCGGGCCCTTCGGGTTGCGTCGGCCGTGATCGAGGAGGAAGGCGGGCGCGAAGTGAAGCTGGATCTCCGGTGCCGGCGACGCCCGCTCCAGGCGAACGAAGGCCCCCGCCTCCGCCACGTTCGACGTCAGCATCCCCCGGCGGCCGAGCCACCACCGAGCGAGTGGGACGAGGGGACGACGCTCCGCGCGGTCCAAGGTGTCGCCGGTGCGTTCGTGCCAGCAGAGCGGGACGACCGGGTGATCCTGCAGCTCCTGTCCCACGCCGGGCAGATCGACCCGGCAGGGGACGCCGACTTCTTCCAGCTCGGCCGCGGGCCCGATGCCCGATCTCATCAACAGATGCGGCGATCCGATCGCCCCCGCCGACAGGACCACCTCCCCCGCCTCGATGCGTTCTCCCCCGACCTCCACCCCAACCACGCGCTCCCCATCGAGGAGAAGCCCGTCGACCGGGCTCCCCGTCCGGACCTCCAGATTCGGACGCGATCGGGCCGGGGCCAGGAAGGCGGCCTCGGTGCTCGCGCGTCGTCCACCTCGCTGGGTGAGCTGGTAGAGACCCGCGCCCTCCTGACGAGCGCCGTTGAAGTCCGGGTTGCGGGGGATTCCCGCCGCCGCGCACGCCTCCACGAAGGCACGCGAGATCGCCCGGGGCGATCGGGGGTCCGAGACGGCGAGCGGTCCCCCCGTCCCGTGCCACACGTCCTCTCCACGCGCCTGATCCTCGGACTTCCGAAAGAGGCGGAGGACGGAGGCGGGGCCCCAGCGAGGGTGGGCGAGGCGGGCCCATTCCTCGAAATCGGAAGCGTGTCCACGCATGTAGATCATCGCATTGATCGCGGACGAACCTCCGAGGACCCGCCCGCGAGGCCAGAAGTGGGATCGCCCGTTCGAGGTGGCGTCGGGATCGGTCTCGAAGCGCCAGTCCAGCCGGGAGCCCAGGAGCTTGAAGAAGGCCAGCGGAATCGCGATCCGTGAATCCCGCGCCTCCGGACCCGCCTCGAGGAGGAGCACGCGGCACGACGGGTCCTCGCTGAGTCGGGCGGCCACGACGCACCCTGCAGACCCCCCACCGACCACGACGACGTCGTAGCGCCGCCCGCCCATCAGGCCGTCCCGTCCGCCTCGAACCACTCCCGGACCTCGCGGCGCGAGAGGATCCACCCCTGTGCTCCGAAGAATGCGGAGGCGCCGACGCACGCCGCGATGACCCACCCCCGCATCGACGGATCCATCGGCATCGAGCCGCCTGGACCCGAGAGGGTGACGGTGGAGGGGTCCGCGAAGAAGACCACGACGGCGCCCAGAAGGAAGAGGGGCGCGGCAATCAGCGCGGCGCGGCGGATCGCGGCCCACGCCCGCCGACTCCCCCGCAGCAGCGAGCGCCACGCCAGGAAGCCGCCGGCGCCTCCGCCGAGGGAGAACCCGAGGTTGAGATCGCCGGTCGGCCCGCCCGACCCGAGGGCGTCGATCAGGTCGATGATCTCCGCGACCCCGACGACCAGACCGACGACCGAGACCGTCGCCCAGAAGGCCGCGACGGTACGCACTCCGGGCGGTCGTCCCTCGCTCGGTTCGATCCGTTCGAGCGCCACCGGCGCGTCAGGCGCTGAAGACGTCGCTCAGGATCTCGGCGTTGTACCCGACGACGAAGCGGTCCCCGACCCGAAGAGCCGGTGCCCGCAGCGCGCCGGAACGGCCGAGCAGGACGCCGAGGAGTTCGTCGTCCGACGGGCGCGCCCCGGCGAGGTCGAACCGCTCGATCTTCTTCCCCTTCGCGACGACGAGTTCGGTGACTCCGTCCAGGAGTTCGAGGGCGGCCTCGCCCTCCACCTTGTCCTTGGAGGCGCTGCGGACTTCCCCGTCCGCGATGCCATTCTGCTCGAGAAACTCTCGAGTGCGCTTGCAGCTCGTTCAGCCGGGGCGGTGGTACCGCCACTCGAGGTTGTCGCTCATCGGGGTGCTCCTATTGGACGTTGATCCGAACGGAGGTCGTCACGTCGCCGACCGTCACCCGAAGACTCGTCGATCCCGAGCGCCGCATGAAGAGGTTGGTGACGGGTCCTAGAACCTGTCCTACGAAGATGATGGCTGGATCGCCAACCGCCCAGGAGATCCGGAATCCCTCCGGTGAGATGAGGTCGTTCTGCGCGTCGAAGAGGAGGACCCGCAGGTCCGGGCGGGCTCCGGGAGGGAAGGTCCGGGGTCCGTCACCGCCTTCGATCTCGATCCGGGCCAGGCCGGCCGGCTGCACGAAGACACGGCCCTCCGCAACTCCCCGACCGAGGCCAACCGAGAACCGGGCCTCGCCGAGTTCGAGCGCCGTCACGGTGAGCTGGCCATTCGCGGTGTCCGTCTGGATCGCGTCGGTGTCCCGCACGGAGTACTGCGCGCGGCCTGCCCGGTCCACGAGGAGCTCGCCGCGATCATCGAAGGCCTCGATCTGGAACACGGCAGATTCACCGACGGCCAGATGCGCCGAGTCGGGCCGAAGTTCGATCGTCTCCACCCACTGCGGGCGGAAGTCGTCACAGGCGGACGCGAAGCCCCAGAGCAGGGGAATCGAGAGCAGCCGTGTCAGTCGTCGCACCGTCAGGACCTCCGCCACACCCGTCATCGTGCACCTCCGAGCGTCACGCGCGCCCCGAGCTGGACCTGCCACTGCGAAGCCGGGGACTGCACGTCCCACGGATCGGCCGGCCCGACCTCCCCGTCGTCTCCGCGAATCGGGATCGAAGCTCCGCCCCACTGTACGAAGGCCGCGTCCGAGGTCGACTCCTCCAGCAAGGGAACGACGGACCGAATCGACTCGATCGTGCCCCATTCGCCATTCAGGAAGTTGAGGAAGTTGACCATGTCACCCTGAAGCCGGACCGCCGCGCCGCCGATGTCGAAGGTATGTGCAACTCGGATGTCGAGCTGGTTCTGCCAGGGTGCCCGGCACTCGTTGCGCCCCATGATCTGGCCGATGTTTGCCCGAATGCAGTCGTCGCTCTCCATCGCCCGTGCGAACAGCCCGATCGTCCCGAGCGACGCGGGAAGATCGGTCGCCCGCTCGGGCACGTAGATCAGGTCGTTGTTTCGATCGAAGGCGGCCCCGGTGCCGGGATACCCGTCCCCGTTCAGGTCGAACCCGTACACGTAGCTGAAGGGCAATCCGCTCTGCCCGGTGTACAGAAGAGACACCTCGGTCTCCGGGAGCCAGGGGATCGGACGCCCGAAGACCGACAGGACGATCTTGTGCGGCCGGTCGAAGACCGAGCGGCTCACGCGGGGGTCGTTCGCGTCGACCTCGACCGGGGTGAAGCCGAAGTTCGACTGCATGTCGGCGAACTGCAGGCTCACCCGGTCGAAGGAGCGCGTGTAGGCGTACCCCATCTGCAGGTTGAGGCGGTCGCCGATCCGCCCGCGCAGCTCGACCGAGACGGCGGCGGAGTTGTCCTGTCCCTCGTTCGTGACCTCGAGAACCTGACTGTAGCGGCCGTTGAGGCCACGGTAGAAGCGCCGCTCCTGTCCGCCGAGTTCGAGGGCCGGACCGCTGCCCGCGGTTCTGTCGATGTTCAGCTCTCGCAAGCCGATCTGGTTGACCGCCCGGGACATGAGCACGCCGAAGGTCGCGCTGAGCGAGGTGGTGAGCTCTCGGTCGACGTTGATCGCCGCCTTGAGGTCCTGCGGGTATCGGAAGTTGTCCGGGAAGACGACCGCGGACCTGCTCAGCTGGAACGGAGCCGCCTGACAAGCGGTCGGCAGCGAACCTGGAACGTAGCTGGGAACCGCGAAGGGAGTGCCGGGATCATCGGTGATCCGCCCCTGACAGGTCTGCGTAACGGACCGAACCCCGTCGTTGTGGAAGGCGTTGGCGAGCCAGACGTAGGGCAGCTGGCCCGCGAACATCCCGGCACCCATCCGGACCTGGGTACGCTTCTCCCCTTCCGACTGCCAGTTGAAGCCCCATCGGGGCGAGATCATCACGTTGCCCGAGGGGACCGACCCGGTGTCGAAGCCGTAGAAGTCGAGGATGTCGAAGTTGGTCTGGGGCGCACCGAAGACGTACGGGACATCGACGCGCAGCCCGAAGCGCATGCTCAGCCCCTTCCCCGCGTTGAGCTGCGTCTGAATGAAGGAGCCGACTTCGAGCACGCTGAAGTCGATCTGCGGGTCGGCCCCGCCCTCGATGACCGTGCGCTGAAATCGCTGCGGCGCATTGTTCTCGAGGTCGGTGACGCTCGCGAAGAAGTACTCGCCGTTGGCGCCGGGGAGGAAGGAGTGCCCGATGTCGTAGTAGTTCGCGGCCACACCGACGGTGAGGATGTCGTCGCCCGTGTTGATGTCGAGGGCGTTGGTGAAGTTGATCGCCGTCTGGCTCAGCGAGTTCTCCTGGCCGAAGAAGTTCCCACCGAAGCGGACCGGGCGGTTGAACGCGGAGCCATCGATCGAGCTGAGGACCCCGACGTCGAACTGGGGCAAGGTCGAGACCGGTGTGGTTTCGTCACTCGAGAAGTTGACGCGCAGATCCATCTGATTCGCCATCCGGTCGCCGATCGGACTGAAGAGCTGAACCGAGGTCGAGTTGGCCGTTCCCTCGCGTTGGATCGCATTCGAGGAGAGTTCGTACGGCTCGAAGGCCGTTCGGTTCGGCGACTGATCGTTCGACGTGTGGGAGAAGATGTTCCGGATGGTCAGCCGGGAGCCGTCGTCGAAGTTCCAGTCGAGCCGGCCAAAGACGTTGGCAAGGTCCTGGTTCAGCGAGAAGATCTCGCCGGTCCCCAGCTCGCCGCCGAACTGGCCGGTGAAGATGTCGGTCATGTTCGTGAGGGCGTCCGGCCCGATACGGACCAGGCGCGGGTCATCGCGGAAGAGGTTGAAGCCGGCCGGTAGCGCGCGCCGGGTCTCGAACTCGCCCGAGATGTAGTAGTGCGACTTGTTCCGCTGGATCGGCCCGCCGATCGAGAGGGCGACCAGGGAACGGTCGATCCCGCTCGCCTCGACGGGACCGGTCGGAAGCTGGAGGTCTCCGATGAGCGCCTCGTTCCGCGTCACCACCTCGGCCCGCACCCGCGTCTCGTTGGTCCCGGAGCGCGTCACCGCGTTCATCACGCCCCCAGTGAAGCCGGAGAGGCGCACGTCGAAGGGGGCGACCAGGATCTCGTACTGCGTTACCGCGTCGAGCGGGATGAGCTTGGCACCGGCCTGCCCACCCGGCACGCCCCCCGAGGTGAGCCCGAACATGTCCTTGTTCAGGACGCCGTCGATCAGGAGGGCGTTGTAGCGGTCGTTCTGCCCCGCCACGGAGAAGCCGCCCGACTGCGTCACCTGGACCAGCGGCGAGAGCACGGCCAGCTCGGTGATGTCGCGGGAGAGGAGGGGGACCGCCTCCACCACCCGTTCACTCAGGAGCGTGGCCGGCCCAACCTGCTGCGGATTGAAGATCTCCGCTCGCTCGACGGCGACGGCGACGCCCTCCAGCTCGATCGCCTGCTCGTCGAGCGTGGCGTCGATCGTCGTCACGTCCCCGACCTGGAGCATCAGGTTCTCTCGACGGAAGGTCGCATAACCGAGTGATCCGATTTCGATCTCGTACGGTCCACCGGGCTGCAGCAGGAGAACGAGGTAGTCCCCGTTGGCGTTGGAGAGAACCTGCCGCTCGGCTCCCGTCTCCATGTGACGGATGCGGATCGAAGCTCCCGCGATCGACGCGCCGGTGGCAGCCCGCACACTCCCTCGAACGGCACTGGTGGTACGGGACTGTGCCGCCAGGGCGGAGGGCAACAGGAGAGCCGCGACGAGCAGGAGCCCGACGCCGCGTAGGTTTCGGCTGTTCACAGAGTTTCTCTGGGTGTAGGACCCGATCCAGGGCCGGTCGAGTGGAGCGGAGAGGCTATCCCCCCCATAGAGAAACGCGCTACCCCCCAACCGCTTACACGCGCGTTCTCGCGCGGGGTCCCGGGCCGCAGAATGTAGATCCGACGGCCTGTTCCGCTCGATCCACGCCGCGAAGACCGGCATCTGCGGTTACGCAACCTTTACCGATCCGCGGTGCGCCGCCTCCGCACGGAGCGCATCGTGACCGGATCGCACCCTCCGACTCCGCGACCGGAGACTCCCATGCCGTCTCGACGCTCCTTCCTCCGCGCGCTCGGCGCCGCCGCCACCGGTGCCATCCTCCTCCCCGAGCAGGTGCTCGCGGACCCGTACGGCGTGGCCCGACTCCTCCCGAACCGCCGTCGGATCCGAATCCGGGGGAGGGTCCGAGGAGGCGGACGCGGCCTGGGCGGGGTTCGGGTCAGCGACGGCTTCCACGTCGCGCGGACGGCGGCGGACGGGAGCTTCGAGCTCGTGACGCGGAGCGAGGAGGCGATCGTGCACCTCTCGACGCCGAGCGGGTGGGCGATCCCGAGGCGCGAGAACGGTACGGCCGGATTCTACCGCACGGTCTGGGCGAACGGCGCCGGGGAAGCCGAAGCGAACTTCGATCTCGATCCGCTGGAACACGACGACGCGAACCACGCGCTCCTCGCGCTCCCGGATATCCAGACCGAGCACGACTTCGAGATGGCCCGCTTCCACGCGGAGAGCGTCCCCGACCTGATCCGCACGGTCGGTGAACTGGCCACGCCGGAGGTCTTCGGCGTCTCCTGCGGCGACATCATGTACGACGACCTCTCGATGTACCCCGACTACGAGGAGGGTATCGCCCGCGTCGGCGTCCCCTTCTTTCAGTGCATCGGGAATCACGACCTGGACTTCGACGGGAGCAGCGACGAGGCCAGCACGGTCACCTTCACCGGGCGCTTCGGACCGCGGTACTACTCCCTCGATCGGGGCGCCGTCCACTACATCGTCCTGGACGACGTGCTCTGGCACGGCTCCGGCTACATCGGCTACCTCGGGTACGAGCAGCTGCACTGGCTCGAGGCGGATCTCGCCACGGTCGAGCCCGGCGCCCCGGTCGTGGTCCTGGCGCACATCCCGGTCCGCGGCTCCCGCTTCGAGCGGGAGGGCCAGCGCCGCCCGGGCGCCTCGGTCTGCATCAACAACCGCGAGCACCTGTACCGCCTCCTGGAGCCCTTCGAGGCGCACGTCATCACCGGACACACCCACGAGAACGAGCACGTCTGGACGAGCGGCGTGCACGAGCACGTGAGCGGGACGGTGTGTGGCGCCTGGTGGTCCGGCGATATCTGCGGCGACGGGACGCCGAACGGGTACTCGGTCTACGAAGTGCGCGGCTCCGAGGTCCGGTGGCGCTACAAGTCGACCGGCCACGACGCCGATCACCAGATGCGGGTCTACCCCCGCGGCGCCGACCCGATGGCGCCGGACGAGTTCCTGGCGAACATCTGGGACGGCGACGACGGCTGGACGGTGGTCTGGCACGAGGGCGGCGACCGGCGCGGGGTAATGGCGCGGCGGCAGGGGTACGACCCGAAGAGCGTCGCCGAGCACACCGGCCCGGACCTCCCCACGCATCGCAGCTGGGTGGACCCGTACCCGACGCGGCACCTCTGGTACGCCCCGGTCGCGCCCGACCACGGGCCGATCACCGTGGAGGCAACGGACCGTTTCGGACGGACGTACACGGGACGAGCGGGCTGACGCGCGACGCCCGGCAGGGCGAGCGCTCGCCGCCGGGCTAACGTCCGCGCGGCTCGCGGCGTCCCACGATCGCGGTGCGTGCCGCCGTCCGCCCCGGTGCGTCGGGGAAACTCAACGAACCTCCGGCTGTACCTGTCTTGCTTCAACGCCGGGAGGGGATCGCCCGGCGGTTCGTTGCGCGAAGCCTCCACCTCGCCCCCACGAGAGTCCTCATGATGAAGTGGTCGATGTCCGCCGTGCTCCTCAGCGCGTTCGTCAGCCTGACGCCGGCAGCCCTCACGGGTCAGACCAACCCGTTTCCCCAGATCGAGCCGTACGTCGTCGGGGCGGCAGCGCCCCCGGTCGACGAGGGGGCGGACATCCTGCGCATGACGCTGCAGGATGCGATCGACCGGGCGCTCGAGGCGAACCTCGGCCTGCAGAGTTCTCGGCTGAACCCGATCGTTCAGGCGTGGTCGCTGCGGGCGGCGCAGGCGGCCTTCCGCCCGACCATGGGCGCGACCTTCGGCTTCAACGACGATACGCGTCAGGCGACCTCCCAGCTGGACGGGGCCCAGCAGATCACGACCCAGCGGGCGACGCTGAACACCAACATCGCCCAGGCGCTCCCGTGGTACGGCGGCAGCGTCACGATGAACTTCAACAACAACCGGGTCGAGACGAACAACGGGTTCCAGACCTTCAACCCCAGCTACTCGACCAACCTCAACATCAGCTTCGATCAGCCCCTGCTCGCCGGGTTCTCCGCCGACAACCAACGCGCCTCGGTCGAGGCGCAGCAGATCCAGGGGCAGATCGCCGAGCTGGAGCTCGACGCGGACGGGCTGAACCTCGTGAACCAGGTCCAGACGGGATACTGGGATCTGCGTGGCGCGCTGGAGCTGATCGAGATCCAGCGACGCAACCTGATCCAGGCCGAGCAGCTCCTGCAGGAGAACCAGGCGCGGCTGCGACTCGGACAGACGACGCGAAACGAGGTGATTCAGAACGAGGCGCAGGTCGCAAGCGCGGAGCAGGCGCTCCTCAACGCCCGCATCAACTGGCTGAACCAGGAACTCGTCTTCAAGCAGCTCCTGCTCGGCGGAGCGAACGACCCCCTCCTGCGGCAGACGATCGATCCGGTGGACCAGCCGCAGCTGGCGACGCTGGAGGGCGACGTCGATCTCGACGGCGCGATCGAGCGGGCGCTCGCCGAGCGAAACGATCTCCGCGTCTCCCGCGAGCAGCAGCGGATCTCCGAGGTCAACCTCCGCGTCACCTCGTCCAACGCGCTCCCGGAGCTCAACCTGTCCGCCTCCTACGCGCTGTCCGGCGTCGGGGGAGACCTCTTCCAGCGCGACCAGCTGGGCGGCGCCCCGATCCTGATCGCCGAAGGCGGGTTCTCCGACGGGTTCGGTCAGATCACGAGCCGCGACAACCCCACCTGGAACCTGTCGCTCAACGCCTCCTACCCCCTCGGCATCAACCCGAACCGGGCGAACCTCGAGCGCGCCGAACTCGAACTCCGACAGCAGGGGCTTCAGATCCAGCAGCAGGAGCTGAACATCGTCACCCAGGTGACGGCGGCGGGCCTCGCGGTGGAGAACACCCTCCTGCAGTACCGGGCCGCGGAGCGCAGTCGCGAGGCCCAGGAGGAGAACGTTTCGGCAGAGCTGGAGCGCTTCCGTCTCGGGGTGTCCACGAACTTCCAGCTCCTGCAGGCCCAGAACCAGCTGACCAGCGCCCGCGTATCCGAGCTGCAGGCGCTCATCGGGCACATCAACGCCATTGCGGAGTTCGAGCGAGTCCAGACCGTGGGGAACTGATCGGCGGGTCGCGGCTACAGTGGATCGCCGGGTCCGCCGAAGCTCCCGGGACTGGCCGTCGACTCACCGAACGCAGGGAAAACTCAGATGAGCCGAGTACTGGACCGCATCCTCTCGCCCATCCGGTCGTTCACGCGACTGGAGGCCGCGGGTGGGATCCTTCTGATGGCGACGGCCCTCTTCGCGCTCATCTGGGCCAACTCCCCCTTCGCGGACAGCTACCACGCGATCTGGAAGACCTACCTGACGGTCGAGGTGGCCGGGAAGGGACTCTCCAAGGCGCTGATCCTGTGGATCAACGACGGGCTCATGGCCCTCTTCTTCCTCCTGGTCGGGCTCGAGATCAAGCGGGAGGTCCTGGACGGTGAGCTCGCCTCGCCCCGGAAGGCGGCGCTCCCGATCGCGGCGGCGATCGGCGGCATGGTGATCCCCGCCACCTTCTACGTCCTCGCCTCCGGTCCCGACGTTGCCTCTGGCTGGGGCATCCCGATGGCGACGGACATCGCCTTCGCCCTCGGCATCCTCCTCCTTCTCGGCTCTCGCGCCCCGCTCGCCCTCAAGATCTTCCTGACCGCCGTGGCGATCGTGGACGATCTGGGCGCGGTCCTTGTGATCGCGCTCTTCTACACCGCAGAGCTGAACACCACGGCGCTGATGTGGTCTGCAGTCCTCCTCGCCACCGCCTTCGCGGCGAACCGGCTGGGGGTGCGGGCGCTGGGGGTCTACTGGATCATCGGCTCGATCCTATGGTTCGCCGTCCTGAAGTCGGGCATCCACGCGACGATCGCGGGTGTGGCGCTGGCACTCATGATCCCGATGGACAAGCAGAGCGAGGCGCTCGATGGAGATCACCACGACGCCGAGGGGCACGACCATGCCCACGACTCGCCCCTCCACAAGCTCGAGCACGGACTGCACCCGTGGATCGCCTTCTTCGTCATGCCGGTCTTCGCCTTCGCGAACGCCGGCGTGACGATCGGCGGGGGTGAACCGAGTGCCTTCGGGAGCCAGGTGATCCTCGGGATCGGGCTCGGCCTCGTTCTGGGCAAGCCGATCGGGGTGATGGCGGCGGCGTGGGTCGCCGTGAAGGCGGGGATCGCCGAGCTGCCGAGCGGCGTGAGCTGGCGTCAGATGTTCGGCGTATCCGCGCTGTGCGGAGTCGGCTTCACGATGTCGCTCTTCATCGGCGGGCTCGCCTTCGACGACGCGGCGCTCCTCGACTCGGCGAAGATGGGGATCCTGATGGCGTCGGGGATCTCCGCGCTGATCGGGACCGGTGCCCTGCTGGCGGTGGGCACGAAGAAGATCGCCGCGGCCGACCCGGCGGCAGATCCCGTGGTGGCGACGGGCGGCGACTGAGTCGTCCGCCGGTCCTCTACCAGCCGGCTCCAGTCCAGATCACGACCACGCCGCAGAGCCAGCGGTCACCCACGCCGGAGCTCAGGTCTCCCGCACGCCCCGTGACGATTCGATTCGTCCAGCGGTGGATCTCCGGAGGCACGTCCACCGGGGAAGGATAGACCTCGACCGCGCGGATCTGCTCCGGCTTCAAGCCCGCGAGCGGGTACCTCCCCCACGGGTTCCCCCCGTCGCCGATGCGCATCGGGGCATCGTCCACGAGGTAGTGGAAGCACGAGTTGCCGGTGAATGACCGGACCCTCGGCAGGGGCCGCGGGATCGCCGCCTCATCCGCGCCGAAGCGCCAGGTGACGACCGTCCCGTCGACGCCGTCGAAGAAGTCGACGGCCCGACGCATGTCGAGCGCGGCCAGGTCATCGGCGTCGAGGAATACGCCGCGGCCCCACCCGTCCCGGCGCAGCCGGAAGGTCTCCTCTCCGGAACCCGGGCGGGTGCGGACGACGAGCGGAACGAGCGCGACCGGCTCGCGGGGGATGCGAAACTCGACCTCCACCGGCGCGGAGCTGGCGAGGTCGAGCGCCGCGGAACGAATCCGCTCGTAGCCGATCCGATCGAACTCGAGCGCCCACGGCGTCGTCTGGGCCAGCGTCAGCTCGAAACCGCCCGCCTCGTCGGTGAAGGCGCGCTCCACCGCGCCCGCCTCGGTGACGAGCCGCAG
>JANQLR010000241.1 GCA_028280525.1 Longimicrobiales bacterium | reverse complement strand
TCGGATCGACCGGACGAATCCCAGCGACGCCGCAACCCCGATCGCGATTCCCGCCACGACCAGAAGAAGGACCTGCCGCTCCACCCAGGCCACCACCAGGGCGGGCCTCGCTCCCAGAGCCATTCGGACCCCGATCTCGCGCCGCCGTTCTCCCACGATCTGGGTGATGACGCCGTAGATTCCCACGCTCGCGAGGGCGAGCGCGAGCAGCGCGAAGACGGCGAGCACGCCGCCCCAGAGGCGGTGGCGCCAGTAGGAGCTGTCGACGATGTCGTCGATCCGCCGTACCGAGTAGACCGCGACCTGCGGGTCGATTCCCCAGACAGCCTGCCGTAGCGCCTCCACCAGATCGGGGGAGTCCTCCCGTGCGCGTACGACGAAGTTGAAGGTCCCGGCGGCGATCTGGTTGTACGAGACGAAGGCGGTGAGAGGGGGCGCGCGATCGACCCCTGCGAGGCGTACGTCGCCCACCACGCCCACCACGGTGAGCCAGCGTGCACTGCCGTCCGGGGTGGGCACCCTCCAGCGCTTCCCGAGAGGGCTCTCCCCCGGCCAGAGCCGGCGGGCGGTTTCCTGACTCACGAGCGAGACGCGTTCGCCCCCGAGAAGGTCCGTGTCGCGCAGGTGGCGCCCGGCGACCAGAGGAATCCCTGCCACATCGAAGTAGTTCGGCGTCGTCCGCACCACCCGCACCGGCGGCATGGTCCGGAGCATCTCCGGGGTGTCTCCCTCACGTTCCAGCACGGAGCCGGTCGAGAACTCCTCCTCGCCGTCGTTCGGAATCACATTCGACCCGCCGACCGCGACCACGCCCGGGAGGGTGCGCATCCGCTCGAGCACGGAGGTGTAGAGCGCCGCGTACGGCGGTAAGCGCTCGCTGCCTCGGTACTTGTCGCCGGGAGGGGAGACGTGGGCGGCGTACAGACGCTCGGTGTCGAGGCCCGCGTCGACGCGGGAGAGCGCGAAGATGCTCTTCACCAGTAGACCCGCCCCGACGAGGAGGATGACCGAGAGGGCGACCTGCGCCACGACGAGCCCGGACCGGACCCTCTGCGCCGTGTGCGTTCCCGTTCCGCCACGCCCCCCGCTCCGCAGCGTCCGGGCGAGATCGATCCGCATCCCCTGGATCGCGGGGACCAGCGCCACACCGAGCCCCACGACCACCCCCGCGAGAAGGGCGACGATCATCGTCCGGGGACCCACGGCGAACTCCATCCACGCCGGAAGTTCCACCGGAACGAAGGAGCTCATCGCGCCGACCGCGAGCGCGCCGAGTGCGATCCCGACCCCCGCGCCGGTCACGGAGAGGAGGCAGCACTCCATGAGCAGCGCACGGACGACTGGCCAGCTCCCGGCCCCGATCGACTTCCGGATCGCCACCTCCTTCGCGAGAGCGATGCTCCGGGCGAGCACGAGGTTGGCAGCGTTCGCGCATGCGAGCAGCAGGACGAGCGCCGTTGCACCGAAGAGCGGGACTAGGAAGGCGCGCAGCCCCCCGACCTCGAGCTCGCGCAGGGGAGTGACGACGGCGCCCACGTCGCGATTCGAGTCGGGGTAGTCGGTGGCGAGCGTCCGCGCGGCCGCCGCGAGGTCCCGCTCCGCCTCGGCGACTTCGACGCCCGGGGCGAGGCGAGCGAGCACCTGGTAGTAGGCGCGGCCCCGCCGGTCCGTCCCTCGCATCGTCTCCCCGTACCGCGCGAACCAGCTCTCGAGCGGTGCCCATGCATCGGCGTTGCGCGCGAAGCCGTAAGCGAAGGTGAAGTCGGGCGGCATGACCCCCACCACCGTGTAGGGGGTGGTGTCGAGGAGCACGGTCCGCCCGAGGATCGCGGAGTCGCCTGCGAACTGGTTCGCCCAGAGGCGATGGCTGAGTACGACGGTGTGCAGGTCCTCCCCCGGTCGCTCCTCCTCGTGCGAGAAGACGCGGCCGAGGGCCGGCTCGCCTCCCATCACGTTGAAGAAGTCCGCCGACACGAAGTTGGCCCAGAGGGGGTGGGCCCGATTTCCGAGCGGCAGGTTGTAGGGGACCGTGACGGTGGCGGCGAGCCCCGAGAAGCTGCGCGTCCTCTCTCTCCAGTCGAGGTAGTCGGGGACCGAGGGGCCGACCGGTTGGGCACCGTGGTCCGGCGACGTGCTCCGGAGGATCATGAGATCCTCGGCGCTCTCGTAGGGAAGAGGGCGAAGGAGCACGGCGTCGATCACGCTCATCATCGCCGTGCTCGCGCCGATCCCGAGCGCCACGGTCAGGACGACTCCGAGGGCGAAGCCGGGGTTGCGGCGCACACGGCGAAGAGTGTTTCGAATGTCGTCGATCGGCTGCATAGGTCCTGGCTTCGCGGGAGGAGAGGGTCGTGCGCCGTACGTATCGCCCTGATGATACGGCATTCTCATTTACGCCGCGCCCCTCTTCTGCGCTGCGTGGCCAGGGAGAAGGCGTCCGGGTCAGACCGGCCGGAAGGCGGTGGCCCGGACCGGAGCCTGCCGTCCGCGCAGGCTGACCTCGCCCGACCAGGTCGGGGTGACCTCGGCGAGAGCCTCAGCGCTCTCCGCGACCTCCCCCGAGACGATCAGCCCCTCGTCCCTGTCCTTGCAGAGCTCCAGCAGGCGGGCCGCGCGGTTCAGGACGTCGCCGTGGTAGACGATTTCGCGTTTCACGTCGCCCACCTCGGAGACCGTCACCCGTCCCGCACCGATTCCGCCGCGGAACTCCGGACGGACGCCATACCTGGCCTCGTAGTGGTCCTGCCGCCGGCGGAGCGTCTCCTGGTAGGCGAAGAAGGCGTTCACGCACTCCGGGCTTCGCGGTCGCGCCTCCCCGCTCTTCCAGCTCAGCACCACCTCGTCGCCCACGTACTGGTAGATCGCGGCACCGTAGCGGATCACCACGTCGGTGAGGTCGCGGAAGCACTCCTGCAGGAAGGCGCTGTACCGCTCGTGTCCGAGCGCCTCGGCCGTGGTCGTGGAGGCCTTCAGGTCCATGAAGAGGAAGATCCGGTCCTCCTCGCGCGGGCGGCGATACCGGCCGAGCAGAAGCTTCCAGAAGTTCTGGGGCCCCACCAGCCGCTCGACCTCCAGCGCGAACTGGATCACCGCGATCGTGCCGGCGAACCAGAACAGCATCGTCGCGCTGGCCCGCGGGGTCATCGCCTCCCACACCTCGCGAAGCTCATCGATCGGCAGGATGGTGACGTGGAGCGCGCCGGCCACGAGGAGGCCCGCGACCACGAGCCCCGCGAGGTAGATCCCCGTCCGTACCGCAACGAGCACGAGGAGCGGGAGCGAGCGCATTCGCGGCGTCTCCGAGTACCGGCTGACCACCCCGATCAACCCCCCGAAGACGACGCCGATCACGAGGATCTCGATGTGGATCGCCGGGCTCATGAGGTAGTCACGCATCGGACCCGGCACCATGAAGTCGCGCATCCCTCGAAGGACGAACGCGATGGCGTAGGAAGAGAGCGTGAAGGCGACGGCCGTGAACGCGCTCTCACGTAGCAGAAGCCGGGTCTTCCAGGTCATGATTCGAACCTTCGACCTGCGGGCCCGGAGGGCAACGGAATCCGGGGCTCCCTCACCCCTCCTCGTCCACATCGCCCCGAGATGCGCGGCGAGGTCCTGCCTCGGCCTCCGCGCATCTCCTCACCGCACGGCCCACTCCACGGTGAGGCGGATCCGGTGCCGCATCTCCCCGGGTCGGACGACGTTGAGGTATCCGGCCTCCATCCGCGCCGTCGACCCGCGCGGGTAGTTCACGGCGAGGTAGCTCCGATTCTGGTCGAGCCGATCGAACGCCCCGACGTCGGACTCGACCTCCCCGTTGAGGAGGAGTTCGTGGCTGGCGACCAGCCAGACGCCACCGGGCCCGAACCCCCTGCCGGAGACTGCCCGTTCCGCCTCGAGCCGGTAGCGATATCTGGACCGGAACACGTCGTTCTCGAACCACCGCTGCTCCGCGCGGCCCCGGTGCTTCAGGCGAAGCGTGCTCGAGAGCCGCTGGGTGTAGCTCACGGTCTGATACAGCCGCCGCTCGGATCGCGTGGCGGTCGCCTCGCCCGGAGTTCCCTGGAGGAAGCCGGCCCCACCGACCGTCAGCGAGAGAGGGCGGGACCGGGCGTGCACGACGACTCCAGCGCGAAGAGAGGTCTGGGCGAAGTCCCCGACCATCTGGAAGTCGCGCAGCTGGAAGTCGGCTTCCACCCCGAGCCGGCTCCCCGCGGGTCGCCACGAGGCTTCGGCGGCGTACCAACCGCCGAGGTGCTGCGAAGGGTCCTGTGCCCCAACGGAGGCGGGAGACACGAGCATCGCGCAGAGAAGCGCCGGGGCGAGTCGCTCGATGCGTGGACGAACCATGGAGCACGGGGTAGAGGAGATCGGTGCTCACGTATGTAACGATACCGTTACATACAGGCTCGGTCAATCTCCCGGGGTGCTCGGAACCACCCGCCTCGGCTCACCCTCGATTCAGTACGCGGATCGGATCCACACCGCCGGCGCGGAGAGCCGGGACGAGCGCCGCGAGTGCACTCACCGCGACGAAGAGCACCGTGACGAAGCCGAGGGTAGCGGGGTCCACCGGATCCACGCCGTACAGCGCGGCCTCCAGCAGCCCGGCGGCGGCGAGTGCCAATCCGATCCCCACGGCGAGTCCCGGCACGATCGGGCTGGCGGCCCGCGCCAGAGCCACGCGGACCACGCTCTCCCGAGAGGCCCCCAGCGCGATGCGAACGCCGTACTCGGGCACCCGCCGGCCGACGGCGTACGAGGTGACGCCGAAGACGCCGACGGCCCCGAGTGCGAGGGCGAGGGCTCCGAATGCGGTGAGAACGAAGGCCAGGAAGCGCGTCGTCGCAGCAGACGTTCCGAGGACCGACTCCATCGACTCGACCTGCGAGATCGCGACCTGCGAATCGACGCCGTGCACCGCGGTCTGCACCAGGGCCGCGTGCCGCATCGGATCGCCATCCGCGAAGCGAACGACGAGCGTCTGGCCGATCTGCCAGTCCCACTGGGCCTGGAGGTAGTAGAGTTCCGGGCTCGGGGCGCGATCGTACCCGAACTGGCGGACATCGTCGACCACCCCGACGACCCGGTACGGCTCGGCCTCGGTCGAGAAGACGCGGACCGTGCGCCCGAGCGGTGATTCGCCCGGCCACCAGCGTTCCGCGAACGCGCGGTTGACCAGGACGACGCGCTCGGTGTCCCTGCGGTCGAGCCGACTGAAGGTGCGGCCCTGGAGAAGACCGATCCCCGCGACTTCGAAGTAGTCGGGGAGTACGGCGCGGAAGTTGGTGGTGATAACGTTCTCGTCCTCGGCGTACCGATGGCCCTCCGGGTAGGTCGGGAAGGACCAGTTGTCGGCGCGACCCGGCACGATGTGAATCGCCGAGGCGCCGGTGACGCCGGGGAGGGCGCCGATCTCATCGACCAACGACTCGTAGAAGAGGGTCAGCTCCTCCGCCGTCGGATACCGATCCTCTCCGGGGTTCACGCGCAGCGTGAGGAGCCCCTCCGCCTGGAGCCCCGGATCCTCCGAGAGGAGCGTCGTCAGCGATCGCAGCATCAGCCCCGAGCCCGTGGTCACGACGACCGCGAGGGCGACCTGCGCAGCCACGAGCGCCTGGGTGACTCGACCGGTCCGGCGCCCGGACTCGGCCCGTCCGCCTCCGAGCGCCGCCGTGGCACGCACCGTGGATCCGCGAAGCGCGGGGACGAGCCCGGAGAGGAGGCTGGCGACCAGCGCGAGGCCGAGGGCGAAGAGGAGGACCGGGGTGTCGATCCGAGCTTCGGTCAGGCGCGCCAGCGTGTCCGGGGCGAGGGCGATCAACCCTCGGAGGAGGGCGAAGGAGAGCAGCGTGCCGAGGGTGGCCGCAGCCACGCCGATGAAGAGGCTCTCGAAGAGGAGGAGCACGACGATGCGCCTCCGTGCCGCGCCGAGGGCTGCCCGGACGGCGAGGGCACGGACCCGGGCCTCGCCGCGAGCGAGCGTCAGATTCGAGACGTTCGCGCAGGTGATCAGAAGGACGAGGGCGACTGCGCCGAATGCCGTGTAGAGGGGCGCAGTGAGGTCGCCGGCGATGTAGCCACCGAGGGGTCTGAGCGTCGCCCGGTCGACGTCCTCCTGGGAGAACATCGTGGGCGCCTCGTCCTTGATCGATTGCGCCGCGGCACGGAGCTGCGCCTGGGCCTGTTCGAGCGAGACTCCGGGTGCGAGGCGGGCGAAGCGTTCGGTGACCCACCAGGTGTCGTCCGCCGCGATCGAAAGGGCGGGATCCGCCTCGATCGGAATCCACGCCTCGGGGGCCCGCATGACGGGGCGATGACCCTCGGGCATCACCCCGATGACCGTCCGTCGCTCGTGGTCTGCGCCGGAGATCGTGATGGTGCGCCCGATCACGTCGGGGTCGCCCCCGAAGGATCGGATCCAGAGATCGTGCGACAGGATGATCACGCCACCCCGCCCCGGCAGTCCGTCGTCCGAGACGAAGTCGCGGCCGAGCGCGGGGCGGGTCCCGAGGAGGCCGAAATGATGGGGCGAGACGACCGCGGCCGTCAGCTCGGTCGCGACCTCGCCTTCCCGCATCATGAGCGTCCAGAACGAGACGCCGGACGCGTCGCGGATCCCATCGACCCGCAGATCCGTCTCCCGCACCATGGCCGCGTTGAAGTTCCTCTCCGGCCAGACGGCGACGATCCGGTCCGCGTCGTCGTAGGGGAGGGGAGCGAGGAGGACGGCGTACACCAGGGAGAAGGTCGCCACCGCCGCGCCGATCCCGAGTGTCAGCGTTCCCACCGCCGTCAGCACGAACACCGGTGAACTCTTCAGACTCGTCAGCGCCTGCCGCGCCTCGCTCGACCATCCCATCACACTCCTCCTCCCATCCCCTGGATCGTTCACGCCGGTCGCCCCGATCGGGCTCGCCGGCTTCAGTCTCTCTTCCAACGCGCAGCGCAGGAGGTCCCACGTCCCGGCAACCCAAACCCACGCTCGGCCCCGTCTCCCCCGAGCCTTCGAAAGCCGGTAGGCGAGGACCTCCTCCATGTCGAGGAGCCATCGGTCCCGGAGCGTTCTCGGGGTGAGGAAGGCGAGCCTTCGGTAGAACCGCCGCGCGGCCTCGCGGTCGGCCTCGGCGCCGGGAGTGCCGTCAGCCATCCGTGATCAGATCGAGCGCGTCGACCTCGTGGACCAGACTTCGAAGCCGCTGCGCTTCGAGCGACGTCACCTCCCGCCCGAGCGGGGTGAGTGCCAGGTAGGTCCGACGAGGATCCGAACCCTCGGGGGCGTCCGTCTCCTCGATCAGGCCGCGCTTCACGAGGTCCCGCACACGGCGGTAGAGGTTCGCCGGGTAGAGGGTCATCCGACCGCCCTCCCGCTCCTCGATCTCCTCCACGATTCGGCTTCCCCAGCTCTTCCCTCTTCGAAGCACGAGGAGGATTCGGAACTCGAGGGCGTGGAGGGGCAGGAAGCGGGTGGGGTCTGCGGGCGTCATGGCACTCGGTCGCGAGGACGTGAGACTGACTATGTCATCACGACACTATCACAATGACATATTTACCTCAAGCCGGGCTCCGCGATCGGCGCGCGGGCTGCTACGGCGTGAACCGCTCGGTGAGGACGTGCCGGTCGCCCGGGTGGGTCAGTCGGGCCCAGGTGACGACGGCGTCGCCCTGGAAGGTGCGACGCTCCAGGACCAGACAGGCGGCCTCCGATTCGATCTGGAGGAGACGCGCTCGCCCGGGCGGTGCATCGACGGCACGCACCGTGTGCTCCGCCTCCGTCCACGGCGTCTCGGAGAGGAGCCAGCTCCCCGGACCGATCTCGGCGAAGTCCATCTCCCGGGCCGAGGGAAGGAGCTCGGTGTCGATCCAGCGCTCCTCGAGCTCGAGCGGGACCCCGTCGGCCAGATGCAGACAGACGATGTGTCGCAGCGGAGCTCCGGGCTCGAGCCGCATTCGTTCCGCGACGCCGGGGGTCGCTTGGACCATCTCCTGACGAAGGCAGCGGTAGTCGTAGGTGCGGCCGCCCTCCGGAATCGCACGGGCCATGTCGACGATGCCCAGGATCGCTGACGGAGCCGGAGGTGTCGCCACGAAGGAGCCGGCGCCCTGCCGCCGGGTGATCAGACCCTCGTCGCTCAGGGCACGCATCGCCCGGTTCACCGTCATCCTCGACGCATCGGCCCAGGCGCCGATCTCCGCCTCGGAGGGGAGCCGGTGCCCGGCCGTCCATCGTCCCGAGCGGATCGCAGCCTCGAAGCCGCGGCGAATCTGCTCGTAGACGGGCCCCTCGCCGTCGAGGTCGACCTCCCGACGCCAATCGGTCACGGGCGCAGCTCCCCGACTGCGGCTCGGTAGTCCCGCTCGACGAAGGCCCGGGCCAGAGCGCGACCACCCTCCACGACCCGCCGGCCGCCGACCCAGACCTCTCCGACGCACTCCGGTCCTCCGCCGAAGATCCAGCTGTCGAGCACCGCGTCTCCCTCCCGTCCGATGAAGAGCGGGGATCCGTCGTTCAACTCCACGAAGTCGGCTCGCGCCCCGACCTCGATGCCTCCCACCGGCTGACCCGTCGCGCGCGCGCCCCCGTGCAGCGCCGCCCGGTAGAGTCGTCCGCCGCTGCTCTCCCCCTCGCCGGCGAGGACGTTCCGCCGACGCCGGGTGAGCCGCTGCCCGTACTCGAGCGTGCGGAGTTCGTCCGCCGGATCGATCCGAATGTTCGAGTCCGATCCGACTCCGATCGCTCCGCCGGCCGCGAGGAAGTCGGGCGCGGGGAAGATCCCGTCCCCGAGATTCGCCTCGGTCACCGGGCAGAGTCCGGCGACCGCACCCGACCCGGCGAGCTCGGCGATCTCGCCCTCGTCCATGTGCGTGGCGTGGATCAGGCACCACCGCTCGTCGATCTCGACGGAGTCCAGGAGGTGCCGAACCGGCCGCGCCCCGAGGATGTCGAGGCACGCCTCGACCTCGGCCTCCTGCTCGGCGACGTGGATGTGGACGGGGGCGCCCTCGAGAAGTCGAGCCAGCTCGCCGATCTCCTCGACGGTCGCCGCGCGGAGCGAGTGCGGGGCGACGCCCAGGACCGCATCCGGGGAGGACGCGACGATCTTCCCACACCGCTCGATCAGGCGGGCGTACCCGTCGAGGTCGTGGAGGAAGCGGCGCTGCCCGTCGGTCGCGGGGGTCGGCCCGAAGCCGCCGTGCCGGTAGAAGACGGGGAGGAGGGTGAGCGGGATGCCGGTCGAGTGCGCCGCGGCGGCGATCCGCGCGCTCATCTCCGCCGGGTCGTCGTACGGGCGCCCGTCCGGCGCGTGGTGCAGATAGTGAAACTCGGCGACGGTCGTGAAGCCGCTCTCGAGCATCTCGCAGAAGGCCAGCGCGGCGATCGCCTGCACCTGATCGGGGGTGAGGCGGTCGACGAAGTCGTACATGACCTCGCGCCACGACCAGAAGGAGTCCTCCCCCGGACCCCCGCGCTCGGTGAGCCCCGCCATCGCCCGCTGAAAGGTGTGCGAGTGGAGGTTCGGAAGGCCGGGGACGACGAAGCCGAGTCGATGCGCGCCCGCATCGTCTCCCCGGACGTCGACCCGGGCGATCCGACCGGCCTCGTTCACCTCGACCCGCACGTCGTCGCGCCACCCGGTCGGGAGGAGGGCGCGTCGGAGGTGGAAGTCGGGCATCTCTGGACTCCGGCCGCGGTGTGAGTGTAGTTGTATATACAACTCCAGCGCACGACCGGCCACGGGATCCGAACGGTGCTCGACCTCCTCCTGCACGATCTCCGAATCCCTCCCCTGTTCACCGCGGACATCCGGGGGGTGGGCGGAGCCGCGTCGCCCTCGATCGGAATCCGTGAGGGGCGGGTCGACTGGCTCGGGCCCACGCTGGGTGCGCCGGAGGCGGCTCGCCGGGAGTCCCTCGCCGGCCGCTGGGTGACCCCCGCCCTGATCGACGCCCACACCCACCTCGTCTTCGCCGGCGATCGATCCGAGGAGTTCGAGCGTCGCCTCGCCGGCGAGAGCTACGAGGAGATCGCCCGCCGCGGTGGAGGGATCCGGTCGACGGTCGCCGCAACCCGCGCAGCCACCCTGGACGAGCTCGTGGAGGGCGCGGCCCGGCGGATCGCGGTGCTGGCGTCGGAGGGGGTCGGGACGGTCGAGATCAAGTCGGGATACGGCCTGGATCGAGAGAGCGAACTCCGGATGCTCGAGGCTGCGCGGGCGGCCGGTGCACGCGCCGGCGTCCGCGTCTCGACCTCGCTCCTCGCGGCACACGCGGTGCCCCCCGAGTACGACGGACGCCCCGACGACTACCTCGACGAGGTCTGCATCCCGCTGGTGCGGGAGGCCGCGGAGTCGGGGCTCGCCGACGCGGTCGACGCCTTCTGCGAGACGATTGCCTTCACCCCCGCCCAGACGCGCCGGCTCTTCGACGCGGCCTCCGAGGCCGGGCTCCCCGTCCGCCTGCACGCGGACCAGCTCTCCGACCTCGGCGGCGCGGCGCTCGCGGCAGAGTACGGCGCGCTCTCCGCGGACCACCTCGAGTACACGGGCGCGGAGGGCGCGCGCGCGATGGCGCGAGCCGGGACGGTCGCGACGCTTCTGCCCGGCGCGTGGTACACCCTCCGCGAACGCCGCCGCCCCCCGGTCGAGGCCTTCCGGGCGGCGGGCACCCGGATGGCCGTCGCAACCGACGCGAACCCCGGCTCCTCCCCCCTCCTCTCCCTCCTGACCGCCGCCAACATGGCGTGCATCCACCTCGGGCTGACCGTCCCGGAGGCGCTGGAGGGGATCACGCTTCACGCCGCCGCCGCGCTCGGGATGGCGGGTCGGATCGGCACGATCGCGGTGGGCGCCGAAGCGGATCTGGCGGTGTGGGAGGTCGAGCGCCCCGCGGAGATCATCCAGTGGATCGGACGGCGGCCCCTCACGCGGCGGATGAGGGCAGGGGTGTGGCGATGATCACGATTCGGCCCGGCGCGATGACGCTCTCCGAGTGGCGGAGCATCTACCGGGGGGCGGAGCTCGGCCTCGACCCGAAGGCCCGCGACGCCGTCGACGACGCGGCGACCACGGTCGCGGAGCTCGTCGCCTCCGGCCAGGCCGTCTACGGGGTGAACACGGGGTTCGGGAAGCTCGCGCAGGAACGGATCGACGCCGCGGATCTCGCGACCCTCCAGCGGCGCCTCGTCCTCTCGCACGCCGCCGGGGTCGGGCCTCCGCTCGCCGAGCCGGTCGTCCGCCTCCTCATGGCGCTCAAGCTCTGCTCCCTCGGGCGGGGCGCCTCCGGCGTTCGATGGGCGACGCTCGCCCTCCTGGACCGGATGCTCGACCGGGGCTGCATCCCGGTCGTCCCGTCGCAGGGGAGCGTCGGGGCCTCCGGGGATCTGGCGCCGCTCGCCCACCTGGCCGCGGCGATGATCGGCGAGGGGGAGGCCACGCTGCACGGCCGCCGGATGCCCGCCGCCGAGGCACTCCGGCTCTCCGGGCTCGAGCCGGTGGAGCTCGGCCCGAAGGAAGGGCTCGCCCTCCTGAACGGAACGCAGGCGCCGACGGCGCCCGCCCTCGCCGGGCTCTTCGAGGTCGAGCGCGGCTTCCGGGGGGCGCTGATCTCCGGCGCCTGGAGCCTCGACGCGGCGAAGGGCTCGCTCTCCCCCTTCGACGCCCGCATCCACGAGCTGCGCGGACACGCCGGGCAGCGCGAGGTCGCGGAGACGCTCCGGCGCCTCCTCTCGGGGAGCCCCATCCTGGAGAGTCACGCCGACTGCGGGCGGATCCAGGACCCCTACTGCATCCGCTGCCAGCCACAGGTCATGGGCGCGATCCTCGACCTCCTCCGGCAGGCGGGTCGTACCCTCGAGGTCGAGGCGAATGCGGTGACGGACAACCCGCTCGTCTTCAGCGACACCGGCGAGGCGATCTCGGGCGGGAACTTCCACGCCGAGCCGGTCGCCTTCGCCGCCGACCAGATCGCGATCGCCACCTGCGAGATCGGCGCGATCAGCGAGCGGCGCATAGCCCTCCTCACCGACCCCGCAGTGAGCGGGCTCCCCGCCTTCCTGACTTCGGCGCCCGGGCTCAACTCGGGCTTCATGATCGCACACGTCACGGCCGCCGCCCTCGTCGCGGAGAACCGACAGCGCGCCTTCCCCGCCTCGGTCGACAGCATCCCGACCAGCGCGAATCAGGAGGACCACGTCTCGATGGCGACGCACGGCGCGCGCCGACTCCTCGAGATGGCGGAGAACCTGAAGCAGGTGGTCGGGATCGAGCTCCTCTGCGGGGCACAGGGGATCGACTTCCACGCCCCGCTCACCACCTCGCCGGAGCTGGAGGCGCTGCGCACCGGCTTGAGGCGGCGGGTGCCGGCGTACGGCGACGACCGCTTCCTCGCCCCCGACCTCCGCGCCGCCTCCGCCTGGCTCGACGACGAGGCCGACGGCTTCCCCGTGCCCGGGGTGGTGGCGTGAGCTTCGACCTGCAGCGGGGGAGCGGCCCCCTCGTCCTCTCCGTGCCCCACGCCGGGACGGAGGTGCCGCCCGACCTCGCGGAGCGGATGACGCCGCAGGGCCGTGCCCTCCCGGACACCGACTGGAGGGTCGACGAGCTCTACGACTTCGTCGAGGAGTTGGGCGCGTCCCGGATCGTCGCCCGGACCTCCCGCTACGTCGTCGATCTGAACCGCGACCCGGCGGGAGACTCCCTCTACCCGGGCCGCGCCACCACCGAGCTCGTCCCGACCACGACCTTCGACGGCACCCCGCTCTACCGACCGGGGGCGATCCCCGACGCCGAGGAGATCGAGTCGCGACGCCGCCGCTGGTTCGATCCGTACCACGCGGCGCTCTCCGACCTCCTGGACGAGACGATCGAGCGACACGGCTTCGCCCTCCTCTGGGACGCGCACTCGATCGTCTCCCGGTCGCCGCGTCTCTTCGACGGCCTCCTCCCCGAGCTGAACCTCGGCACGAACTCCGGGCGCAGCGCCGCCCCCGAGGTCCGAGAAGCGGTGGTCGCCCGACTGACCGGGGCGAGCGGGTGGACGACGGTCGTCGACGGTCGCTTCCGGGGCGGCTGGATCACGCGTCGCTACGGTCGCCCGGAGCGGGGCGTGCACGCGCTACAGATGGAGCTGGCGCAGCGGAGCTACATGACGGAACCCGGCCCCGGACCGGTGGACTCCGCACGCGCCGCGCGACTCCGCCCCCTCCTCCGGTCGCTCATCGAGGCGGCCCTCGGGGCGGCTCGCCCCCCTTCTTCCACCGCTGTCCAGGGAGCTCGATCCGGATGACCCCGACGCGCATCGACCCCACCCGCCGCATCCGCGCCCCGCGCGGGTCGGAGCTCACCGCCCGCAGCTGGGCCGCCGAGGCGCCGCTGCGGATGCTGATGAACAACCTCGACCCGGAGGTCGCCGAGAACCCCGAGGCGCTCGTCGTCTACGGAGGGATCGGACGCGCCGCCCGCGACTGGGAGAGCTACGACCGCATCGTCCGTACCCTGCGGCGCCTCGAAGACGACGAGACGCTCCTGGTCCAGTCGGGGAAGCCGGTCGGCGTCTTCCGGACCCACGCCGACGCGCCCCGCGTCCTCATCGCCAACTCCAACCTCGTGCCGGGATGGGCGACGTGGGAGCACTTCCACGAGCTCGATCGGAAGGGGCTCATGATGTACGGCCAGATGACGGCCGGGTCGTGGATCTACATCGGGTCGCAGGGAATCGTGCAGGGCACCTACGAGACCTTCGTGGAGGCCGGTCGACAGCACTACGGCGGCGACCTCTCCGGGCGCTGGATCCTGACCGGAGGCCTCGGCGGGATGGGGGGCGCCCAGCCGCTCGCCGCGACGATGGCGGGCGCCTCGATGCTCGCCGTCGAGTGCCAGCCGAGCCGGATCGAGATGCGGCTGCGGACCGGCTACCTCGACCGCAGCACGGAGGAGCTGGACGAGGCGCTCTCCTGGATCGAGTCCGCGTGTGCCTCCGGCGAGGCCGTCTCCATCGGTCTCCTGGGAAACGCCGCCGACGTCTTCCCCGAGCTCGTTCGCCGGGGGGCGCGCCCCGACGTCGTCACCGACCAGACCTCCGCGCACGACCCGGTGAACGGCTACCTGCCCATCGCGTGGACGCTGGAGGAGTGGTTCGCGCGACGGGAGTCGGGCCCCGAGGGAACGGCGCGCGCCGCGAAGGAGTCGATGGCGATCCAGGTGCGGGCGATGCTCGACTTCCACGCCCGCGGCATCCCCACCGTCGACTACGGGAACAACATCCGGCAGATGGCGCACGACGTCGGGGTCGAGGACGCCTTCGACTTCCCCGGCTTCGTGCCGGCGTACATCCGCCCGCTCTTCTGCCGGGGCGTGGGGCCCTTCCGCTGGGCCGCGCTCTCCGGCGATCCGAAGGACATCCACCGGACGGACGAGAAGGTGAAGGAGCTCATCCCCGACGATCCGCACCTGCACCGCTGGCTCGACATGGCGCGCGAGCGGATCCACTTCCAGGGCCTCCCCGCGCGGATCTGCTGGGTGGGGCTCGGTCAGCGGCACCGCCTCGGCCTCGCCTTCAACGAGATGGTCGCGACCGGCGAGCTCTCCGCCCCGGTGGTGATCGGACGCGACCACCTCGACTCGGGGTCGGTGGCGAGCCCGAACCGGGAGACGGAGGCGATGCGGGACGGCTCCGACGCGGTCGCCGACTGGCCCCTCCTCAACGCCCTCCTCAACACGGCGTCGGGAGCGACCTGGGTGAGCCTCCACCACGGCGGCGGCGTCGGCATGGGGTACTCGATTCACTCCGGCCAGGTGATCCTCGCGGACGGGACGCCGGAGGCGGCGCGCCGGCTGGAGCGGGTGCTCTGGAACGACCCGGGGACCGGGGTCATGCGGCACGCGGACGCCGGCTACGAGGAGGCGCTCGAGTGTGCGCGCGAGCAGGGGCTCGACCTGGCGGAGTGACCGCACGCCCCCGGAGCTGAAACTACCCAAACCGGCCAGACGTCCTACCTTGATGTATTCGCATGTAGAACATCTGGGGATGGGGGTGTGGGGATGTCGGGTCGACCGCTGGCGGAGTTCGAGCTCCTCGTGATGTTGGCGGCTGCGCGGGTACCGGAAGGGTACGGTGCGGCCATCCGCCGTGAGATTGAAGCTCGAACCGGACGAGACGTCTCCATCGGGGCGCTTTACGCGACCCTCTCCCGGCTCGAGGACAAGGGCATGCTGCGCGTGCGACAGGCGGAGCCCAAGCCGGTTCCGGGAGGGCGCACGCGGAAGGTCTACACCTTCTCCCCCGCCGGCCTCGAGGCGGTGCGGACGGCGACCGCGATCGTGGATCGGATGCGAGATGGTCTCGATCTCGACGCCGTGGAGGTGGAGCGATGAGTCGGCTCTGGATGCGTCTCCTCCTGCGGGTCTCCCATCCGGGGGATCGCACCATGATCGAGGCCGACGCGCGCGAGGAGTTCGCTCGACGCAGCCGGGAAGAGGGAGAACCGGCCGCACGCCGCTGGCTCCGTGGACAGGCCTGCTCGGCGATCATCCCCGGGATCCGTGAGCGCTGGAGGCGGCGGGGTCGTGGCATCGCGTCTCCGGACGATCTGACCTCCGGCGCTCCGACGCTGCTGGCCGACCTGGGCCGCGACACGCTCCTCGCGCTCCGCTCGCTCCGACGCTCCCCGGGGCTCGTCGCCCTCGTCGTCGGCTCGCTGGGCGTCGGGATCGGCGGCACCTCGGTCGTCTTCTCGATGGCACGCTCGCTCCTCTACCCGGATGCGGGTCCCATCGCCGAGCCGGAGAGGGTGGTCACCGTCTACGAGAGCGACCCGCAGGGGACCGCCTGGCGTCAGGTCGCCCATCCCAACGTCGAAGACATGCGCCGCGAGGTCCCCGCACTTGCGGGCGTCGCAGCCGCGCGCCTGGGCGTCGTGAGCCTGGGCGAGGACGCCGGAGCGGAGCGCGCGATCGTCGAGATCGTGAGTGGGAACTACTTCGAGGTTCTCGGACTCCCGACGACGCTCGGCCGGTCCTTCTCGGCGGAGGAGACGGTCCTGGGCTCCGCCGAGCCCCTCTTCATCCTCAGCTACGAGGCGTGGCAACGGAGGTTCGGGGGGGACCCGGCGATCCTCGGGGAGACGCTCCTCCTCGAGGGGCGTCCGCACACCGTGATCGGCGTCGGGGCCCCGGGCGTCTCGTCCCGAATGCTCCAGCTGCAGGTGATGGGGTGGGTGCCCCTCGGGATCCCCGGGGGCACCTGGAACGCCAACGAGGCGGAGCTCACCAACCGGGCGGACCGGGAGTACCACGTGATGGCACGCCTCGCCCCGGGCGCCTCCATCGAACAGGCGCAGGCGCAGCTCGACGGACTGGCGGTCGGCCTGGAGCAGACCTTCCCCGAGATCTGGCGGGACGACCGTGGCGACGCACGCTTCTTCAGCGTCCTCCCGGAGCGCGAGTCACGACTCCCGCCCGACTTCCGCCCCGTCGGACTGGCGGTCTTCGGCCTCCTTCTCGCCGGCGCCCTCCTGATCCTGGCGATCGCCTGCATGAACGTCGCGGGGCTGCTCCTCGCCCGGGCGCAGCGACGGCTTGCCGAGGTCGCCATCCGCATCTCGATCGGCGCCGGTGGCGGACGAATCGTTCGCATGCTCCTGACCGAGAGCCTCATGCTGGCGCTGGCCGGCGGCTCGATCGGCGTGCTCCTGACGTGGCTCTTCGTCCAGCGCGGGGCGGCCATCCCCCTGCCGGGGGCCCTCCCCGATCTCAGCTTCTCCCTGTCGATCGACGTCCCCGTGCTCCTCTTCACCCTCGGGGTCGCGACGGCGAGCGCGCTCCTCTTCGGTCTCGCGCCCGCCCTTCAGGCGGTGCGCGGCGGAGGCGGGCTGACCCGGGGCATGCGCGGTGGAAGTCGCGCCTCCCGAGGGCGTCGCCTCCTGGTGTCCGTCCAGGTCGCCGGGTCCGTGGTCCTTCTCATGGCGACGGGCCTCCTCTTGCGATCCGTGGGTGCGTCCCAGGCCATGGAGTCCGGACTCGACATCTCTCGCGTGGCCGTGATGAGCTGGCAGCGCGACGCCGACGCGCGCGCCCTGGGAACGCTCGAGGCGCTGCGCACGGAGATCGAGAGCACGGCGAACATCTCCGAGGTCGCCCTCGCGTCGGCAGCCGAGGTCTCCCCCTTCTTCGACCTCACGAGCGCACGAATCCTCCTTCCCGAGCAGGACGAACCGGTCGTCGTCCCGTTCAACGCCGTCTCTCCGAACTACGCGGCGATGGTCGACCTCCAGGTGCGACGGGGGCGGTGGCTCGAGGAGTCGGACCGGGTCGGGGGCATCCCCGCCGTGGTGGTGAACGAGCGATTCGCCGAGGTCTACCTCGACCGCGACCCGATCGGGAAGAGCTTCACGATCGAGGAGTGGCGGAACGTCTCGACACCCGCCTCCATGGAGGCGATCCGGGTTCAGGTGGTCGGCGTCGCGGAGGACGTCCGGAACTCCCTGATGCAGCCGCCGGCTCCCTACTTCTGGTCCTCGATCTACCAGTTCGACGCACCGAACCCGGTCCTCCACGTGCGTGGACCCGCCGGGCCCGCTGCAGCTGCGGTCGAACTCCGCCGCCTGGGCGGAGGACGGCTGACGCTCGTGGGCCCGAGTACCTACGACGAGCTCGCCGCGACCAACGCCTTCGGGCAGGAAGCGTTCGCACCCCTCCTCGCTGCGGGCGCGGGATTCGCACTCGTGCTGGCGATCGTGGGTCTTGGAGGACTGCTCTCCGTTTCGGTGGCCATGCGACTTCCGGGGCTCTCGATCCGGCGGGCGCTCGGAGCGAGCCGATCCGACGTGATCCTCGACGTGATCGCGGAGAGCGGCCGACGGACGGCGTGGGGCCTGCTCCTCGGTCTCGGGCTCTCCATCCCCGCCGGCTTCCTGGCGCGCAGCGTTCTCCCGGGCGTGTCCCCGGTCGATCCGGTCACGCTCGTGGGCACGATCGCGCTCCTCTCCGCGTGCGCCCTCGGGACGGCCCTCCCCGCTGCGCTCCGGGCGGCGAACGCCGATCCGCTCCATCACCTCCGCAACGAGTAGCGCGGGATACCCGCGTCGAGCCGCAGCTCCGGCCGGTCGGATTCTCGATCCGCCGGGGCATTCCGGCAGACGCGAGCGCGCCCCTGCGTCGTGCTTGCCGCCCCACGCAGCGGAGCGAATAGTCGGTCACTGATCCCCATCCCCGGAGTCCCGATGCGTCGTGCCCACCGCTGGATCCTCAGCGCCGTGACCCCCCTGATCGCTCTCGCCGGCAACGCGCCGGAGGCCACCAGCCAGGAGCCCACGCGCCTCCTGCGGCAGCCCAGCCTGAGCGCGGAGCACATCGCCTTCACCTGGGGCTCCGACGTCTGGGTCGTCGGGCGCGAGGGGGGCGAGGCGCGCCGCATCACCTCGACGCCCGCGGTCGAGAGCGATCCGCACCTCTCCCCGGATGGACGCCACATCGCCTTCACCTCGAACCGTTCGGGCAGCTCGGCCGTGTACGTGGTGGGCGTCGAGGGCGGGATGCCGACGCGGCTCACCTGGCACCCCTCCGGGGCGGCGGTGCGCGGCTGGTCCCCGGACGGGGCTCGTATCCTCTACGCTTCGTCTCGCGGCACGGCGCCCTCCGGATACATGCGCCTCTGGACGGTGTCGGTCGACGGGGGGCCTTCGGAGATGATCGGGGCACCGTGGGGCTTCGACGGTGACTTCTCCGCCGACGGGACCCGGATCGCCGTCGATCGCATGTCGCGCTGGGATGAGGAGTTCCGCAGCTATCGGGGCGGTCAGAACACCCCACTCCACATCCTCGATCTCGAGACGCTCGAGGAGAGCTGGCTGCCCAACGAGGAGCGCACCACCGACATCCAGCCGGTGTGGATGGGGGATCGCATCTGGTTCCTGAGCGACCGCGACTGGGCGATGAACGTCTGGTCGTACGATCCCGCCAGCGGCGCCCTCGTGCAGCACACCACCTTCGACGACGCCGAGGCGAAGTGGCTCCAGGGGCACGACGGCACCCTCGCCATCGAGCAGGATGGCTGGATCCACCTGATGGATACGGCCACCGGTGACCTCGAGCGCGTCGACATCGTGGCACGCGGCGACTTCCCGTGGATGACGCCTCGCTGGGAGGACGTCACCCCCCGCGCCACCGCGGCCTCGCTCTCCCCGACGGGGCAGCGAATCCTGATGGAGGCCCGCGGCGAGATCTTCACCGCGCCGGTCGAACACGGCGACACCCGCAACCTGACCCGCTCGTCCGATCGCGCCGATCGGGCCCCGATCTGGTCGCCCGACGGCGCGCACATCGCCTGGATCTCCGACGATGGCGAGGGCGACCGCATCTGGATCGCCGAGCAGGACGGCATGTCCCCGCCGCGTGCGATCCCGCTCGGCGAGTCCGCCCGCTGGTTCAGCCCCGCCTGGTCGCCCGACGGCGCCCACATCGCCTTCGTCGACGAGAAGGTCCGCCTTCGCCTCCTGGAGGTGGAGTCGGGCACCGTGCGCACGATCGACATCGGCGGGACGGACTTCGACCGCGGCTCGCTGCAGCCGCGCTGGTCGCCCGATTCGCAGTGGCTCGTCTACGGGAAGACGTATCCGAACTCCTTTTCGCGCATCGTGGCGTGGTCCGCCGAGACCGGCGAGGTGACCGCGCTGACCGATCCGATGGCACACGCCCGCGCCCCCGCCTGGGATCGCAACGGGAAGTGGCTCTACTTCCTCGCCAGCACCGACTACGGCCTCGCCTCCGGCTGGGCCAACACCAGCACGGTCGGGGAGCAGCCCACCTACACCCCATACCTGATGGTGCTGCGCGCCGACGACGAGACGCCCTTTACCCTGCGCTCCGACGAGGAACCGGTGGACAGGGCCGACGAGGAGGGCGAGGAGGAGGAAGACGCGGACGCCGAGGACGAGGCGGGGGACGACGACGGGGTGCGCATCGACTTCGACGGCATCGACCGGCGGATCATCGCGCTCCCCATGTCGCGCGCGCCGTACGGCTCGACCGCGTCGGGTCCCGAGGGGAGCGTCTTCATCACCGAGGGGCGGACGATCCACAGGTTCGTCGTTGCGGAGCGCGAAGCGGAGCCCTTCGCCCGCAACGGCTTCCTCGCCGACGTCTCGGACGACGGGGAGAAGCTCCTCTATCGCTCCGGCTCCAACTGGCACGTGGTCGGCACCGCGCGCCCGGCCGAGAACGGTCAGGGCCGCGTCGACGTCGAGCTGCGCATGGAGCTCGACCGGCAGGCCGAGTGGCAGCAGATGTTCGAAGAGGCGTGGCGCATGGAGGAGGAGTTCTTCTACGCCCCCAACATGCACGGCGCCGACTGGGACGCGGTGCGCGAACGGTACGAGCCGCTGATCCCCTGGGTGCGGCACCGCGCCGACCTCAACTACGTCTTCGACAAGCTGAACGGCGAGATGGCCGTCGGGCACTCCTTCGTCGGTGGAGGGGACTATCCCGCCGTCGACACCACCCGCGTCGGCATGCTCGGGGCCGACTTCGAGGCCGAGGGAGACGGGTGGCGCATCGCGCGCATCTACACCTACGAGAGCTGGAATCCCAACCTGACCGCCCCGCTCGACAAGCCGGGGCTCGAGGTCGAGGAGGGGCACTACCTCGTCGGGGTGAACGGGACTCCGCTCACCGCGGACGACGATCCGTACCGCCTCCTCGACGGCACCGCCGGGCGCCAGACGGTGATCCACCTCAACACCCGACCCGGGCTCGGAGGGAGCTGGACCGAGACGGTCGAGCCGATCCGCAGCGAGAACGCCCTGCGGCAGCGGGCGTGGGTGGAGGACAACCGGCGCCGCGTCGACGAACTCTCCGGTGGTCGCCTCGCCTACGCGTGGATCCCCAACACCGGGGGGCCCGGCACGAGCTCGTTCGACCGCTACGTCTTCGCCCAGCAGGACAAGCAGGGACTCGTCGTCGACGAGCGCTACAACGGGGGCGGGCTCCTCGACGACTACATGGTCGACTACATGAACCGTTCGCTACGGGGCGGGCTGTCGACCAACGTGCCCGGGGGGAGTCCGCTCGCCCTTCCGCAGGGGATCCTCGGCCCCAAGGTGCTCCTCATCAACGAACGGGCCGGCTCGGGGGGCGACTACTTCCCCTGGGCCTTCCGCCAACAGCAGGTGGGCCCCCTGATCGGGATGCGTACCTGGGGCGGCCTCGTGAACGCCGCGCGCCCGTACCCGATGATCGACGGGGGCGGGCTGACCGCCCCGGCGATCGCCGTCTTCGATCCGATCAACGGCGAGTGGATCGCCGAGAACGAGGGCGTGCCGCCGGACATCGAGGTGCAGATCACCGCGGCCTCCGCCGCCGAGGGCCGCGACCTGCAGCTGGAGGCCGCCGTCCGCGAGGCGCTGCGCCTGCTGGAGGAGCAGGGCTCGATCACGATCACCCAGCCCCGGTACTCGACGCCGGCGCGGAGGCCCGGGGGCGGGGGGTGATCCCAAGCGCCTCGTAGAGCGCTCGACTCCGATAGAGACGGCCGGCCCGTACCACGAACTCCGTCTTCCGCAGCTCGGTGATCCGCTCCGCGGGCCGGCCGTCGACGATCGCCAGATCGGCCACCTTGCCCACCGCGACGCTCCCGTAGTCGTCCTCCATCCCCATGACCCGGGCCGAGGTCAGCGTGGCGATCTGCAGGACGTTCGGTGCGGGGATTCCGGATCGCTCGTAGATCTCCAGTTCGCCGTGGAAGGAGAGCCCGGCGACGTTGTCGGTCCCGGGCACGAGGGTGACCCCGGCGTCGAAGAGGCGCTTGAGGAGACGGCGGTAGTTCGCAGACGACGCCTGCGCTCGGGCCACCGCCTCGGAGGAGCCCCCGCTCCCGGCACGAAGGCGCCGCTGCATGACCGGCGGCAGCCAGTCGATCGTCGGCCCGAAGACGGGGTCGGTGCCGTCGTCCAGGAGGCGCAGACGATCCTGCCAGATGTTGAAGGTACCGTCGACCACGGTCCCGCTCTCCCGCAGGAAGCCGAGGAGGGCGGTCACCTCGGGGGCGTCGACGTCGAAGGTGGGGATGACGGTGCTGGCCACCTGGGAGTACGCCCGCATGCGGGGCACGTAGAGCGAGTCCTGGTGAAAGGTGGAGACGAGGAAGGCGATGTGCTGGACCTCGTCGTAGCCCAGCGTCACCGCCGACTGAAGCGTCAGACCCCGGGGGATGTGTCCGCTCAACCGCATGCCTCGGGCCTTGGCCTCCGCGGCGATGGTGGGGATGAGGTCGGGGTGGACCAGGTTGTACAGCTTGATCTGCTGGTAGCCCAGCGAGTCGTAGCGCGCGACCCACGCCCTGGCCTCCTCCTCGTTCCGCACGAGGACCCGGCTCGGACCGGCCCACAGCCCCGGCCCCTCGATGAAGCCACCGAGCACGAAGCGCGGGCTCAGGATCTCGCCGCGATCGGCCCGATCTCGGAGCGAGGTCACCACGTCGATGTCCGAGGCGAGGTCCCGGATGGTGGTGATCCCCGCAGCCAGCTGAAGCAGCCCGGCGTCGCTCCCCTGGAAGGCGTGGGTGTGCATGTCCCACAGCCCCGGGAGGATCGTCTTGCCCGTGACATCGATGACGGTGGCGCCTCGGGGTACCGGTACGGAGTCGGTGGGACCTACGGCGGCGATCCGCTCACCCTCGACCACCACAGTGGTGCGGGGGCGCACCAAACCGGTCTCGCTGTCGAAGAGGTCGCCGTTCCGGAGGACCAGGGCGGGCGACGGAGCGGGTGCGAAGCGCTCGGCGAGCGCCGCGTCGCGCTCCGCCAGATAGCGAAGCTCGTGACCTCGGAGCCCCGGCAGCACCTCCTCGGCTCCCTTCCGCACGGTGATGAACCAGCCGGCTCCCGTCGCGAATAGGCGATCCGACTCGTCGAGCCAGACCGTCGACACCCCCGGTCCGACGCCCTCGACGGCCACCATGCGCACGCGAACCGGCTCGCCGTCCGCGATGACCGTCGTGTCGGCGGCCACCGTCGCCCGGGCGCGTCCGGCGGGCAGCGTAGGTGCGCTGCCGTCGGGGCGGCTCAGCAGGTACGCGGCAAAGACCGCGTTGTCGAGGGGCGTGGTGATCCGGGGGAGGTACCACCCCCCGGTCGGCAGCGGCGTCGAGGTGGTGTCCGCCTCCGTCCACGTATGCACCGCTCCGTCGCGGATCTCGAACCAGGACGAGCGGAGGGGCACCGGAGCGCCGGTGATGTCGGCCGACTGCGCCTGTGCCCCGCCCCGGCGCAGGTGGGCATGCACGGGTCGGCCGCCATCCATGCGATACGACGCCTCCACGAGCGGTCCCCGCTGTCGGTCGACGTATCGGTAGTACACCTGGACCGAGTCCGCCTCGCTCACCACCCGCATCTCGCCGGCCGGTCGACCGTGGTTCCAGATGCGGAAGTCGAGCGAATCCGGCGACGCCTGAACGGGTGCGGTCGCGAGGGCGAGGAGGAGGAGAGCGTGCATGACACCACCGTTCCTGGAGTGGGGGATGGTCGACGGTAGGGGCGCCGGGAACTCCTCGCCAGCCGGGACTCCGGAGACCCCGTTGCGTCCGAGTCCGTCGTTCCCGACGGGATCCGCTGGCACCTCGGTGATGTGCAACCCAGTTTCGGTCCATGGCCATTCCGGAGCGTTCCGCCGCCGTACTCTCCTGCCGCTGCACGACCGATCGCGAGCCCGGTGCGCGAGACGCCGCCGGACCGAACGCGGCCTGCGCGCCCAGCGAGCCCTGAGCCTCCCTCTCGTCGTTCTGGCGGCCGGGCGGTCCACCCGCTTCGGCACCCTCAAGCAGGTCGCCCCGGTCGGACCGGGCGGGGGCTCGATCCTCGCCTACACCACCTTCGACGCACTCCGCGCCGGATTCGACGAGGTGAGGATCGTGACCCGCCCGGAGATCGAGGCGGAGATCGACGCCCACCTCCGTGGCCAGCTCGGGGAGGGATGCCCGATCCGCTTCGTGCATCAGGAGGAAGCCCTCGGCACGGGCCACGCGGTGCTGCTCGCGATGCGGCGCCGACCGGGTCCCGTCGCGGTGGCGAATGGGGACGACTTCTACGGTCTCGTCGCACTCGAGCGACTGCGTGGTGCGATGGACAGCCTCGGTGAAGCTGAGGCGGGGATGATCTCCTTCCCCCTCGAATCGACGCTCGCCTCGACCGGCGGCGTATCCCGTGGCATCGTCACCGCCGGCCCCGACGGAGAGGTCGAGCGGGTGGCGGAGTACGCCGACATCCAGCGCGTCGGGACCCGGATCGTGGGGCGCCCGGCGCCGCACGCCCGCGCCCTCCCGGGGCGACCGCGCCCGCTGGAAGCGACGATCCCCGTGTCGATGAACCTCTGGGCGCTGGGGGCCGAGGTCCGCGCGCTCCTCGAGACCCGGTGGTCAACACGGGTCATCGACCCGAAGGGGGACGGGGAGGCGGGCGCCTCCGGTCCACCTTCCGGAGGAGGCGCGGAGTTCGCCCTCTCCACCGAGCTCGATCGGCTTCGCGACCAGGGCGCCCTGCGCATCCGGATCGCCGGTCGGGGGGAGGGGTGGTTCGGACTCACCTTCGCCGGGGACCTCCCCGAGGCGCGAACCCGACTGGAGGCGCTGCACGCCTCGGACGCCTATCCTCTCCCGCTGTCCCGGGCGCACCCCGAGCGAAGCTGACGCGTTCTCCCTCGACCCACCCCTGCGCAGCGTGCAACCGACCTCCCTCGATGGGCCGCTGACGGCCATCCACGGCGCCCTCGTCCCGTGAACTCGGACGATCGGCTCGCGCGGGAGTTCACCCGGCGATACGGGCGCTCCCCGATCGGAATCGCGTCGGCACCGGGCCGAGTGAACCTGATCGGGGAGCACATCGACTACCACGGGGCCGGCGTCCTGCCGATGGCCCTCCAGCTGGGGGTCGGGGTCGCGTGGGCGCCGCGTCCGGACGGTCGCATCCGGGCGACGAGCGGTCACGCCACCCTCTCCGAGGTCGAGTTCGAGGTGGCGGACGCCCGGCCCGCGTCTCCCGGAGCCGGCTGGATCAACCACCTCCGGGCCGCCGCGCGGTACGTCGCGGACCGAACCGGCCGGTCCGACTTCGGTGCGGATCTCCACGTCGTCGCGGATGTCCCCGTCGCCTCCGGACTCTCCTCCTCCTCGGCGCTGATCATCGCGGTGGGGCTGGCCCTCCTCGATCGAGCCGGAGCGCTCCCCGACCTGGATGTCGCCACCCGCATCGGGCTCGCGGAGGACTTCGCCCGCGCCGAGCGCTTCGTCGGGACCGAGGGCGGCGGGATGGATCAGGCCGCCGTGCTGTGCGGCGTCGCGGGACACGTCCTCCGCATCGACTTCGCCCCGCTGACGGTACGTCCGATCGCGCTCCCCGGGCGTCTCGCGGTGATCGTCGCCCACACCGGTGTGGTGGCGGACAAGTCCGGGGCGGCTCTCGAGCGGTACAATGCGATCCGGAAGGCGGCGGAGACGACCGAGGTGCGGGACCACCTGCGGACCGAGCAGAAGCGCGTCGCGCAGGTGGCCGAGCTCCTCGAACGCGGGGAGACCGAAGGCCTCGGCCCGCTCCTCGACGCGTCGCACGCGTCGTTGAACGAGCGACTCGGAGTGGGGCACCCCGCGCTCGACCGGCTCGTCGAGGTCGCACGTACGGCGGGCGCGCTGGGAGCGCGCATGACCGGGGCGGGCTTCGGCGGATCGATCGTGGCACTCGCGGAGGCCACTCGCTCCCAGCGGGTCGTGGAGGCCCTTCGTTCCGTGCAGGCGGCGGAGTTCCCGGGCGCCACCCCCACCTTCGTCGCCGAGGCGGGGGCGGGGGCGTCCACGCGGAGGCTGTCCACGAGAGGCCTCGGGGACGCCTGACCCTCTCGCTACGCCCGGACGATCTCGAGCGACGGGTTCGTCCGCCACCGCCCCCGGGTGAAGTCCGGGAACTCCGCCGGTCGACTCCCATTGGCCACCGACCACTCCGTGAGCGGTCCCACCGCGGAGAGCGCCGCGGCGTCGTAGACGTTCATGTCGGTGGGCAGGCCCTCGAGGAGACACTTCACCAGCCGGTAGTCCTCGATGTAGTCCATCCCCCCGTGCCCGGCGCCCGCACTCCGCTCCTCCAGCTCCGTCCAGAGCGGGTGATCGTAGCGCTCGAGCACCTCCTCGTACGCCTCCCACCGGTGGTCGGGCGAAACCCCTTCGATGTGAAGACGGTTCGGGTAGCCCTGGAAGATCCCCTTCGTCCCCTGGACCATGTGAATCCGCGAGTAGGGGCGAGGCAGATTCGTGTCGTGCGAGACGTAGATCGTCTTCCCGTTCACCGTCTTGATCAGACAGGTGTTCACGTCGCCGAGGACGTAGTTCTCCGCCTTTCGCGGGTCGGAGTCCGGGAGGTTTGCCGCCGCCCACTCCTGCAGTCCGCGAGAGGGCGAGCTCATCGACACCAGGTAGGCGAACTGGTCGCCCCGGTTGATGTCCATGACGTTCGCCACCGGCCCGAGACCGTGCGTCGGATAGAGGTTCGCGTTGCGCTGGGCGGAGTGCCACCAGCGCCAGTCGCCCTCTCCGTCGTTGGCGAACTTGATCGCCCGCAGATCGTGCAGGTAGCCGCACTCGGCGTGCAGGATCTCACCGAGGAGCCCCTGCTTCGCCAGATGGAAGACCATCATCTCGGGACGGTCGTAGTTGCAGTTCTCCATCATGACGCAGTGCCGCTCCGTCCGCTCGGCGACCTCGACCAGCTGCCAGCAGTCCTCGAGTGTGTAGGCGGCCGGCACCTCGGTCGCGGCGTGCTTGCCCGCCTCCATCGCGGCGACGCAGACCGGCACGTGCCAGCGCCACGGCGTCGCGGTGAAGACGAGATCGAGCTCCTCCTCCTGACAGAGTCGCTCGTAGTCGCGCTCCCCGTTCGTGTAGAGCGAGGGGTCGGCCTGACCCGCCTCCGTCACCCAGCTCGCCACCTCCGCGGCCCGGTCGGCGTCGATGTCGCAGATCGCACGGACCTCCACGCGGTCGATGCGAAGGAAGTTGCGGACGTGAGCGCCGCCCATGCCGCCGACCCCCACGAAGCCGACGCGGACGGTCTCGAGTGGACGGTCGGCGTAGAGCCCGGCGGGCGGGGAGGAGAGAGAACCCGGTACCCGGCCGAGCTCCGTTCCGTCGCGAACGTCGGCGAGCGCACCCGTCGCCCTCCCCGTCGGCGGGGGCGACGACTCGCCCTCGCACCCGGTGATCGCCCCGGTGGCTGCGGCCCCCAGCCCCAGCGCTCCGAGCTTCAGCAGACTCCGACGATCCAGCTCCCGATCCGACATCCCGCGACCTCCACGGCCCGAAAGGCGACCTCCCTCGACCCGCCGAATATCCGCGGGCAGAACCGGGATCGCGAGGAGGACTCCGAGGACCTACGCTAGTGCTCCTTCTCGCCGAGCTCGCTCCATCGCTCGAAGAGCGACTCGATCTCCTGCTCGACCTCGGGAACGCGCGCCGTGGCGGCCCGGATGTCGGCGGGGTCCCGCTTGTAGAAGTCCGGATCCGAAACGGTCGCGTGAAGCTCGGCCAGCTCCGTTTCGAGCGCCTCGATGCGCGGGGGGAGCGCCTCGAGTTCCCTCTTCTCGTTGAAGGTGAGCCGGTTCGAGCGAGAGCCCTGCCCCCGCGTGCTTCGGCGGCCGGCGCCGGCGGCTCGAGCGTCCGCCTGAGCAGCGCGCTGCGCTTCTGCCGCTTCGGACCGGCGCCGATCCACGACACCGCGCCAGTCCGAGTATCCGCCCACGTACTCCTTCACCACGCCGTCGCCTTCGAAGACGAGGGAGCTGGTGCAGAGGTTGTCGAGGAATCGGCGGTCGTGACTCACGGTCAGGACGGTCCCCGAGAAGGCCACCAGCCGCGCCTCCAGGAGCTCGAGCGTCTCCGAATCGAGGTCGTTGGTCGGCTCGTCCAGTACGAGGACGTTGGCGGGGGTCGTGAAGAGGCGAGCCAACAGGAGTCGATTGCGCTCGCCCCCGGACAGAGAGCGTACCGGCTGACGCGCACGGTCCTTGGAGAAGAGGAAGTCCTGAAGGTAGGCGAGCACGTGCCGGCGCTGTCCGTCGACCGCGACGTGATCGCTGCCAAAGCCGACGCTGTCCGCCACGGTGGCGTCGGGGTCGAGTTCATCCCGGTGCTGATCGAAGTAGGCGACCTCGAGGCGCGCGCCGTGACGCACGCTCCCCGCATCGGGTGTCAGCTTGCCCAGAAGGAGGGCGAGGAGCGTCGTCTTGCCTGCGCCGTTGGGGCCGATGACCCCGACCTTGTCGCCGCGCATGATCGTGGCGTCGAAATCGCGAATCAGGGGCTCCCCCTCCCAGCTGAAGCTCACGCCCCTCACCTCCATCACCCGGTTCCCCGACCGCTGAGCCTCCTGAATCTCCATCCTCACCTCGCCGGTTCGGGTCCGGCGATCGCGACGGCGACGGCGCAGCTCCTCGAGTGCGCGCACTCGGCCCTCGTTGCGGGTGCGGCGCGCCTTGATGCCCTGACGGATCCACGCCTCTTCCTGCTCGAGCTTCCGATCGAGGCGTTGCCACTCCGCCTCTTCGGCCGAGAGCAGCGCCTCCTTTCGCTCGAGATAGGTCGGGTAGTCGCACTGCCACGAGGTCAGCCGACCTCGATCGAGCTCGACGATCCGCGTCGCGAGGGCCTGCAGGAAGGCGCGATCGTGGGTGACGAAGAGGAGCGTGCCCCGGAAGCGACGCAGGAAGTTCTCGAGCCAGGCGATGTGCTCGAGGTCGAGGTGGTTCGTCGGCTCATCGAGGATGAGGAGGTCGGGCTCGCCGGCGAGTGCGCGCCCCAGCAGCACCCGCCGCTTCTGCCCACCCGACAGCTCTTCGAAGGGGAGATCCGGGTCGAGCGACAGGAGCGAGCTCAGCCGCTGTACCTCGTGATGCGGATCGCCGTGGCCACGGACGCCCGCGGCGATGACCTCCCCGACCGTGCCCCGTGCCTCGGCGGGGACATCCTGTTCCAGGAGTGCGACCCGGGTGCCCGAAGCCCACGCCAGCTCGCCCCCGTTCGGTTCGGTGCGTCCCGCGAGGATCGAGAGGAGGGTCGACTTCCCCTCGCCGTTTCGGCCCAGCAACCCGACACGCTCGCCCGTCTCGATGTGGAGCGTCGCATCGTCGAGAAGGGGCGGGCCGCCGAAGGCGATGCGCAGTCCGGTTGCAGAGAGGAGGGCCATCGAACACGATCACCCGCACGGACGGGCGCGTAAACACCTGCCGAGCCGGACCCGCCCGCGATTCGATCTGGGCAACGCCGCGCGATGGAATGGCTCCGTGCTCGTCCCGTCGGCCCTCTGGATCGAAGCTCTCCGCCTCTCGCAGCAACGCTGTCAACAGATCAGGAGGTGGGTCACCGACCCAGCTCCGGGCTCGCTGTCGGATCTCCTCCGCCGACGCATCGGGATCGCGAACGCGGAGCCACGCTTCCTCGAGAGCCCAGGCCTGCTGGGTCATCCCGGACAGCACCTGGAGCTTTGCCTCCGGCGTGAGTCGGGCGACGGCCCCATGATCGGCCTTCTTCGTGTCCACGCCTGAAGTGTCCGGGAGGAGGGGAGGGGAGCAAGGGCTGAAAACCGGATCCCCCTGTCGGGGCCGTCCAGGAAGGGGTGGGGCAGGTCACCGGGAGTAGGGGCGCCCTCTCGGAATTGCAAAGCGTTCAACGATCTGACTGCAAAGCGTTCACTGTTCTCGTTGCAATGTGTTCACCGCGAAAGGCGCCCTCGGTGCGGTGGTGGTGGAGGGCCCCAAGGGATGCGGGAAGACCGAGACCGCCCGCAGGGTCGCGGCGAGCGAGGTGCGGCTCGACGTAGACGCAAACGCCCGCCAGGCCGCAGAGGCGGATCCCACGCTCGTGCTCGGCGGCGCAGTGCCGCGCCTCATCGATGAGTGGCAGGTCGTGCCCGAAGTGTGGAACCATGTCCGCCGAGCGGTCGACGACCGCGGGTCTCCGGGGCAGTTCCTCCTGACCGGGTCTGCGGTCCCGCGCGACGATGCCACGCGACACACGGGCGCCGGGCGATTCGCCCGCCTCCGCATGCGCCCAATGTCGCTCTTCGAGAGTGGACACTCGACGGGCCAGGTCTCGCTCGCCGCGCTGCTTCGGGGAGAGGCTCCAAGGGCTCCCGACCCCGGAGTCACGGTGGCCGACATCGTCGAGCGCATCGCGGTAGGAGGGTGGCCGGCGATCCAGAGTCTCCCGGTCGAGGCCGCGCTGCGTGCCATGCGGGCGTACGTCGGGGAACTCGCGCGCACTGACATCCGGCGCGTGGATGGTGTGGCGCACGATCCGGAGCGCGTCGAGCACTTCCTCCGCGCCGTCGCCAGAAACGTGAGCACCCATGCGAGCATGACCACGCTCGCATCGGACGTGGGCACGGAGGCCGAAGCGCTGTCCAGAACTTCCGCCCACGACTATCACGACGCGCTCATCCGGCTGATGGTGATCGAAGACCAACCTGCATGGGGCCCCCACCTGCGATCCAGGTCGAGAGTGCGAACCGGACCCGTCCGCCACTTCGTCGATCCCGCCGTGGCGGTGGCGGCGATGCCTACCACCCCGGATCGCCTGCTCGGCGACATCGAATACTGCGGCTTTCTCTTTCAGTCACTGGTCGTGCGGGACCTGCGCGTCTACGGGCAGCCCCTCGAGGCTCAGGTCTATCACTACAGGGACAACACCGACCTGGAGGTCGACGCCATCGTCGAGACGGCCGACGGCATGTGGGGCGCATTCGAGGTGAAGCTCGGCGGGGGTGCTGTGGACGCCGCTGCAAAGAGCCTCGCCCGGTTCGCGGAGCGGGTCGACACCCGCCGAAGTGGGGCGCCCGGCGTGCTGGCCGTCATCACAGCCACCGGGTACGCCTACCTCCGCGACGACGGGATTGCCGTCGTACCCATAGGGGTGCTGGGGCCATGATGCTTAGCACGCTCCTGGACGAGCTCGGGCCGGTCTGCAGCCGCTCGTTCCAGCACCGGCCGCACCCGCCCCGCCGCCTCCACTGAGGTCGCCCCGTAGTTCCCCCAGCGCGACGCAGAGATTCCGCAGCATCCCCTTCCGGCCGGGCGGGCAAGCGGCGACTCGCCTTCGCGGTCCGCCGGCCACGCCACCGCCTCGTACTCCGGCCGGACCTCCTGCTCCGGACCGACTTCACCGACCACGGACACACCTCCTGGGCGGAGTGTCGACTTTCCCGATTCGTGATTCTCATCGGGTGGGGCGAAGGGTCGGTCTAGATCCGAACAACCGGGTCACCCGCCCGGATCGAAGCCCTCCGCCTGTTCTAGCACCGAGGTCAGCCCCGGCCGTCCGCACTACTCAACTAGCGCATCCCCGTCCACAGGTTCCCCGCCGAACCGGAGCATGATGGCGATGTCCCGCAGGTGCCGTCGGAGTCGGAACCCCGGCACTACTAGAGCTTTCGTTGGATGATGTCGAAGTGACCACATTCGGTGCGCGCGATCTCCTCGGAGAGCACCCCTGCAGGCGGCAGGTAGAGACCACGCGGATCAAACGGGGCGAGCAGATCGCACACTTGCGGCGTCGAGTTCCAGGACGAGGTCCACATCGCGAGTGAACCGGGGATCACCGTAGATCAGGGCGCCCCCCCCGTCGGCATCCGTGGCATCCCACCACCCGGGCGGTCCCATGAACGCTGTCCTGGTGGCGCGCTCACGGTCGATTCCCAGCGCCAAGGGAGGAGTTGGCCCGGTGACGCACCTTACACGCCGGGGGAGAGGATGGAGGGAAACCGTGCCGCGCGCCTGCCGACCGTGGACGTGTTGAAGGCGGACTGAGGGGGGTGCGCGACCCGGCGGTCGAACACGGTGGCCTGTTCTCATTGACACTCCCCGACCCCACCGCAACAGTGTAGGCGTACTGTCCGTACACCGGTCGGACTTGGCGAGGGCTTCCGCGAAGCCGAGCCAGCAAGCCCTTAGACGCGGAGTTCCGTCGCACGTGTCCAGATCCGTCTTCCGCCGCCCGAGTATTCACAGCCCACGCTCTTGGATACTGCCCCTGCTGGTGGCCGTCGCGGCCCCGGCCTCGATCGACGCAGCGGTCATCCAGGAAGGCACGGCCACCCTCGGTGAAGACGCCCGGCAGAAGCCACAGTCGGGCGAAGGGGTGCCGGTCCTGAACTACGAGAGTGGGACGTTCGTCCAGTCTAGCCTGACGTACGGGAAGGTCTTCGACGTCGTGGGGTCGACGACGTTCCCCCGGGGCACGGCGGAACTGGTACACCTGACCGTGTCCGGCAGGTTCTTGCGGCGCAACACACAGGAGGCCGTCTCGAGGTGCTGGCAGAGGCCCGCCGATGGCGCGGATCCCGCCCAGTGGCGGATACGCGTGCCCGCCCGGCCTCGCATGGGAGAGACTTACTCGTTCGCACTCAACGCCTATCGAGCGACCCGCGAGCCTGCCTGGTTGCCGGGGTTGGCCGAAACCGTGGTACGAAACGCCCCGGACGACGCCGCGGCGATCCGTGCCGCAGGCGGGGTCGGTGATTTTCTGGCGGATCTGATCGAGGCGCGGGCGCAAGCTCGCGCAGCAGAGGACGGCGAGGAGGTCATGCACCTCCGAACGACGAACCAGGGTGAGTGCGCGCTCAATGCAGGGCCCCCGCGGTTCGCGTTCGGCGACGAGCACCAGCAGGCACTCGTGGACTATCAGGCGGCTGTCGACGCCACGGCCGCCGCGCGCGCCGCTCGTGATCAGGCGAAGCCCGCACCCGATGTCGAGCGGGTGGTGCTCGAGGCGACGATGATCATCATCAACGCCCTGGACGATGGGACCGTGCTGCCGAGCGTCGACGATACGGCGCGGGCCTCCGTCCTGGCGCTCTTCGGTCGGATCTTCGATGCCCTCCAGACCGACGCGAGGGCATTGGCGTTGACCGATGTCGGGGAGGCTCGGGCGCGCGTGCGGTGTTCCGGTAGCGACCCTTCCCCGGACCTCTTCGACGACCTTTCGGGGCAGTTCGACGATGCGGACGCGTCAGCCGATCGCTTCTGCAAGTGGCTCGACGCGGAGGACGCTTTCCGACCTCTGCTCGAGGCGGTCGAAGAGGCGGACGCGACGTTCCTTGAGGCCGCTGCGGCCGCGGGGGTCGCAGCCGAGGCGGCGCGAAAGAAGTCTTTCGACCTCCTGGCGACCGCCCGCATCACGGACATCCAGCCGTGGAGCACCCGCGCCGCCTACTACAACACCCGCGCAAGCCTCAGCCTCTCGATGGGCGGTGTCGGCTTCAACGCCTTCGGCGATCGCGACGAGACGGCGAACCCTCCGGAGGCCGAGGAGAGCTGGAGCTTCGTGTCGGCCATCATGGGGCGCTGGCACCCGTTCGGGTACAAGGACACGTCCCTACCCGACGACCTGGTCTACTCAGGGACGAGGGCCCGGTGGTCCGTCGATCTCGGCTTCGTGTTCGGCTCCGATCCGAAGATCGAGGGTCAGGAGCTCGGCGGCGTGTTCCTCGGCCAGCCGCTCCTGGTGGGAATCGGGCTGGACCTCAGTCCCGACTTCCTCGTCCAGGCGGGCGTCCTGTTTTTCGAGCAGACGAGCACCAACCCGCTGAACACGACTGAGACCCGAAGTCGCGGCGCGATCTACCTGATGGGCGGGTACGACCTGAATCTCTTCAACTGGTTCAAGAAGAAATTCACCGAGGCGGGAGCGATCCAGAGCGGGGACAAGAACAAAGACGGAGGAACACAGAGATGAACGTACAGTTGCAGCTGAGTGGCCACCGGCGGTGCAACACCGGCTTCGACGCCATCGCGACGGTAAGCGGGTTCGACGGGGTTCAGGTGATCGAGCTCTGCTTCACCCTCGTACAGCCTTCGACCGGGCAATTCACGCTGTGCTGCGGAACCCTCTCGGGAGGTGGCCGGACGTGCTGCACGACCGCAGCCAGGGCGAGCGGAGGCGTCGTCACGTGTGGACTTCGTGTGGATTGCGGCGCCGACTGCGATGGCGCGGATTCGGTCGTCGTGGAGATCTGCGTCGAGGCGAAGATTCAGGCCACCGGCGAGACCGCCTCCGACTGCGTGCGCGAGTCGTTCCCGTGCTGAGGGGCCGTGGCCCGCGAACTCTGACGCTGGCGTTGGCGTTCGGGATCGGGGCCTGCATCGCCGACCCGGCCGGGCCGTCTTCGGATCAGATCATGAAGCTCACGATCTCCACGACGGACGGGCTCCTGGCGGACGGGGAGTCCTTCACCACCGTGACCGTGGAATTCCTGGGCGACGAGTTCGCACCCAGCAACCCGTCCGTGAGCCTCACCACGTCCAGTGGCGAACTCCAGTCCGGGGCAGGCAAGGGCACGACCATCACCACGAAGGCGGCGGGTGGCGTGGCCACGGCCGAACTGCGCTCCGGCCGAACCCCTTCCCTGGTGGTCGTCCGGGCGAGTTCCGGCGACATCGGCGTCTCGGATACGGTCAGCTTCAAGCGAGCGGCTCCCGAGACGGTCGTTCTTACGACGGCCGGCACGAGCGCTGCCGCGGACGGCAATGCGGCGATCCAGTTGACCGCCGAACTCCGCCGGGAGGTCGGGGATCCGTCCGTCGGGCAGACCGTGACGTTCCGTGCGTTCGTGGAAGACGCGGGCATTCGTACCGAAGTGTCAGAGCTGAGGGCCACGGCACTCAGCGGGGACGACAACAAGGCCACCGCATCCATGAGAAGCAACACCGTCCGGGAGGCGCTCCTGGTCACGGCGGAAGTGACCGACCCGGACGGCGCGGTGATCAGCTCGGAAGCAGTCGAGGTTCGGTTCGTAGACGAATCGAGTGAGGTGGGCGAAGGCGGGTGACACCGCCACCGTCCAGCAGGCCGGGACCGCCCGGTAGGGAGCGCGGCCAGGCGTCCCGTATCGCGACAACGCGAGCTCGAAGAAGATCCTTGCGTCCCCCCTTCCCCGTGCCAATCGTTGCTGCCCCACTTCGGTCGGCCTGTCCCGGTGCCCTCGAGTCCGAGACTCCGGGACGCCTGCCTACCGTCGATGTCTCACTGCGCTGGGAGTCGAGACATGGTCCGCACGAAGCGCACCCGGTCCAACCCACCTCCGACAATCCTCTCGCATGGGTCCGCCCGGCGTGCGGTGTCGCGGAGCATGCGGGCGTGGGGGGTCCTTGGGGGATTCGCGGCGCTATGGGCCGGTGCAGCCGTCCCCGTTTCGGCCCAGGATCCGTCCGGATTGATCGTGCGGGGCGCGGAGCAGGGCGTGCTCACCCTCACGGCCCCCACGTTGGAGTTCCGAAGGACGATCCTCGTCGAGAACATGGACAGGGGGGGCCATGCGGACGTGCGCATCGAGGCGATCGCACTTGAAGGCCCCGGTCAGACCCCGGTCGAGGCCGACTGGACGCTGAATGCCGGGCCAATTCCGGACACGGTGGCGTTCGCGGGACTGGGTTCTCAGCCCCTGGTGCTCTCGGCCCAGCTGCCCCGGAACGGCGAGTACGTCGGCTACCTGACGCTGGTCTACGGCGAGACCCGTCGCACGACCACGATCCGTATCACCCGTACGCGACGCGCACTGGGCGTCACGGTCACGGGTGGCGCCAACGCGGACGGGAACTCGGGCTTCTTGAGGGACTCCCGTCCCTCCGTCCGGTTCACGGTTGTGGACACCACGGGTGCGCCCGCCGCACTCAGCGAACCCGTCCTCGAAGTGCTCACGCGAGGAGAGGGCGCAGCGAAGACGGACGCGTCCTTCGACAGTGCGGTGTTCGTCGAGGTCGCCCCGGCTTCGTCGTCGGGAGGCGGGGCAGCCGCACGGCAGTGGACGCTCGCGCTTCACGGGTTGCAGACGGCCGGCGCCTACACCGGGACCGTCACGCTCGCGGCTGAGGGATACCGTGAAGCGCACCACGAGATCGGCTTCCAGGCCCGGCGCGCGGGCTGGAGAGCGGCCCTGCTGATTCTCGTCGGGGTGCTCGCCTCGGCGCTTCTGCGCCGATACTTCTCGAAGGTCAAGCCACGACTGGAGCAGCAGCGCAGGGTCGCGTACCTGGGTGACGACTGGAAGGCGATCCGGGACGAGCTGGTGGTGGGGGACGTCACGGAGCGCGAACGCGGCGTCCTGGACGGGATCCGCAAGTTCATCCGGCACCTCGATCAGGACGTGGCCCGCGGCACGGTGGGCGACGGTTTCGACGACAAGGTACGCGATCTTGACCAGAAGCTCAGCGTGTTCCCGGACTGGGTGACGAGGCGCCGCCAGGTCGACGCCGTGGAGCCCGCCGAACTGCGGGGGCAGTTCCATCCCACGCTGGATACGGTCGCAGCCTTCCTCGAGCAGGATCGCGCACCGCAGACCGATGCGGACGCGGCCAGGGCGGCCCTCAAGAAGCTGCCGACGGACATCGAAGAGGCGCTGATCAAGAGGGTGGAGCGGATGATCACCGATCTCGAGAAGGATGTCGACGCGCGGATCGCGGGGTCTCGGAACGCCACGCTGGCCGCCGAGCTCGAGCGCAGTGTGAAGCCCCACATCCGCGAGGCGAACCGGCTGGTTTCGCAAGGAAACCACGAGGGCGGCGCGCAGGCCCTGGACCGGGCGCACTCCGAACTCGCTCCGGTGCTCTCCAGGGAGCTAAGGACGGCCCTCGGGAAGTCGCCACCCGTGGGGGTGGACGCGCAGGAATGGAAGGCCCTGGGCGATCAGGTCGGAGCCCGGCTCGACGCCGGCGCGTCCGCGACCGACCCGGCGGCGGTCATGGACGCCTACAACGCGGCCCACGCCACGTACCTCGGGGCCGTAAGCGCCGGACTGAAGACCTATGTCGAGCAGCGGCTCAAGGTCGTACCCAACACGGACGCCCTAGCAGAGGCCGACAAGAAGCGCCTGGTCACGAACCTGACCGCCATCGAAAAGACCGTGGACGAGGCCTTGGCGGAGCTGGCCGGAGGCCGCAACGCCGAAGCCGCCCGACGCTATTCGGACGCGTCGGAGGCGCTGGAGGAGGAGCGTCCGCTCCTAGTGAGGAATGCGCTGATGGGTGGGTCCGGCGCGCCCGACCTCGCGGCCGTGGGCACCGTGGTGCGGGGGGGCGCGTCACCACGGCAGGGCGCTTCGACGGCCATGGCCGAGCGGAAGAGCGGACAGTTGCGGTCGGCCGAAGCCATCAAGCTCCGGCTCAAGATCTTCGCCTACGCCGCCGACGCCGCCCTCTTCCTGATCGCGACCGTCACCGGTCTCCTGGTGCTCTGGGCGGGCGATCCGACCTGGGGCGATACGTCGGATTACCTGACGGCCTTCCTCTGGGGCCTGGGCGTGCAGGAGGTGGGAGGCTCGGCGCTGGACTACGGCCAGCTGCGCCAGAAGCTCGGAGGCTGACGCATGGCCCGCATCGAGTACCGGCGAGTCGACTTCTCGCTCCGGGTCGAGCCCGGGACGGACGGTGGCGCCGTCATCCATTCCGGGCCGGTGGATCAGCCCGCACTCGCGCGCACCACCGCACTGGACGCGGCATGGGTTGCGTTGTGCAAAGAGGCGGGCGGGGTACCGCCGGACCTCCCCGCTGCTCTGGACCTGCAGTCGCGGCTGGCGTCCCTCGTGTCTGCGGATGTCGCGGCGCCGCTGGAGGGAATGGCACAGCTCGTGCCGAGAATCACCGTCGACGTGCGAGGCCCCGTCGAGCTCGCGGCCCTGGACTGGGAGTCCGTGCTCGAACCCCTGGCTGTCGCGAACGGATGCGCCCAGGTGCGGGTGACGCCCTTGAAGCGGCGCGGCGCGTGGATCCCCCTCAGCCTTCCGCTTCGGCTGGTTCACGTGACCGCCCCGAACTCACCTCCGTTGGGCGAACAGGTCCGGGGAGTTTTCGGGAGCCAGCCAGAGGAACTCGTGCGCAGGGCCTTCGACTACCGCGAGGTGCGCGAGGGCGAACTGGCCGACTGGCAACCGAACGCGGAGTGGCCGACGGCGGACATCCTGCACATCGACGAGCTGCCGACGCTGGACGAACCTTCCAGCGCCCTCGCGTGGGGCGCACCGGACGCATTCGGTTCCGTCGGCTGGCTGGCCCGGTTCGCCCACATCTGGCAAACCCGGCTCATCCTGATCGACGCCTGGACGCCCGAACAGCATCGAGTCGCGAGGGCAGTCGCCCATGCGCTCACCGCGAGGGGCGGGCCCGCCGTGGTCACGGGCCCGCTGTCAGGCATCAGGCAGGAGGGGTTCAACACGCCCGGCTTCTACTGGAACCTGGTGCACGACTTCGCCCTCGATGCCGCATTCCTGGACGCGAACTGGGGGGCGCCCTTGAGGGCTACGCTGTTCGGCGGCGCCGGACGGGAGGAGGCGCTTCGCGTCTCCACCGTGGGCATCGGCTTGCTCGACCTGGGGCGGGACCTGGCGGCGTCGTCAAGGTCTCGAACCTCGCGGGAGCCCGCGTATCAGTTGCCCGAGAACGTGGCCCGGATCGCCATGCACGAGCTCCCGATGGAGAGCCGCACCCGGGGCCGAAGCATCCGGTCGATGGTGCGCCGAAGGAGCGTCGACGACACGCCCCTGGACCGCAGGAATCGGTTCCAGGGGATGGCGCGCGAGGCCCGGCGACTCTCGGAGGACTGGGACGCGTTCGAGTTCGAGTTCCACGAGAGCGACGGCCTACTGCCGCTCGCGGAACGACTGACCCTCATGCGCGACCTCGTTGGTTCGGAGGGACCCGCGAACAGGAGCGAGGTCGTGCCGAGCGTGAGGGGACGACGTTTCGTGAACTCGGCGTTCTACACGGAGGCTGCGGCCGAAGGACTCACGCTCGTACCGCAGGAGATCACGGCGCTGGACGTTGGATCGGTCTACCACCTCGGTGTGGACATCGGGCCTCGCCGTGTCGACGTCCGAACCGTAGGGGCCGCGGCGGTCATCGAGGAGATCTTCCAGTGGGCCCCCGAGAAGGAGGGCGTCTGGGTCGAGGTCGCCATCACGGGTCTCGACTTCCAGCTTGTCGGGCATTCGGTCCAGGAGCTGTGGCTGCCGAAGGACGCGCCCAGCGATCCCCTCTACTTCGCCGTGATTCCCGGGAAGCGCGGCGTATCCCGCCTTCGCTTCTGCGTCTACTACAGGCAACAGCTCGTGCAGTCGTTCCGGGTCGCGGCCGCAACCCGCTCGCCGGGTGGACGTGCGCGGCGGGCCTCCGCGCGCCGGGAAGCCCTGGCAAAGGCGCTGGACCTTCCGCTGGGGAAGGTGGGAGATGCTGGCTACATGGCGAGACTCGAGTACGGGAGCCTCGGCGATCCGGCGCGCATGAGCGAGTTGCCTGGTCGGGACATGAGCATCGTCGCGAACCACAACGACGGGAAGCGGGTGATCTCGGTCAAGGCCTCGGGGGTCCACGCCGAGATCGACTCTGCCGGCGATGTGGACGAGTGGGTCGCCCGGGTCAGGAACACCCTCGACGCCGTGACCCGACGGCCCGTCGACGACGTCCCCCGGGACCAGTGGCCGTATCGTTTCGGCCTCGGGCCCGATCGGCTGAATGCGGCCCGGGAGGCGGACTTCAAAGAGGTACTCCCCATGCTCGCCGAAGAGGGGTGGGAGCTCTTCGACCGCCTGGTCTACGAGGACGACCGTCCACAGCTCATGGAGATGCTTGAGGGGGAGCAGAAGGTCATCGAGGTGGCGCATGTGCTGCTGGAAGACGTCGTCCCCTGGGCGGCTCTGTACACCACTAGGTACGACCCGCATCGGCGGACCGACGGGAACGGACACGCTGTCGCCCACGACGTGTGTCTCGCGTGCATCCCCGGCGCGCACGGTTTGCTGCCCGCCACGAAATGCGGCGAACGGCCCGAATGCCTTCTGCACGAGGACACCGCGAAGGCCCGATCACAGGCGGGGCTCCCGGCATTTAGGTCGGACACCGTCGTGTGCCCTCTGAACTTCCTGGGGTTCAGGCATGTGATCGAGCTGCCGCCCCTGCAGGCCGACCGGAGGGGCAGGACCGCGGACCGGTCCGGGGCGGTGGCCGCCGGCGCCACGCCCCTCATGGGGGCCGGCCTGAACGCACGACTGCCCCGGGCGGACGACCACCGCACCGAATTGGCGGCGCTGGCCCAGGAGCCCGAAGTCGCCGCCCGATGGAGCTTCGTCGAGACGGAGCGAGACAGGCTGCTAGACAGCCTCACGGACCCGGACCTGGACGTGATCTACCTCTACTGTCATGCCGAGGGTGGGCAGATCGACGGCACGAGGCCTCGCCTCGTGTTCCAGGACCTTCAGGACCCCGAGCCTCGCGTCGTGTATCCCGGTGCCCTGGATCATGCGGAGAAGTGGGCCCACAGCCCCCTCGTCATGCTCAACGGGTGCGGGACCGCGGCGTTCAGCCCGGACGCCCTTTCTCCATTCATTCGCAAGCTCGTGCGGGGCAGGGGCGCATCCGGGGTGATCGGAACCGAGATCCAGGTCTATGAGGTCCTGGCTGGCGAGGTCGCCCGAGAGTTCCTGCGAAGGTTCCTTAGGGGGGATCCGGCGGGCTCCGCGCTACTCATGGTGCGTCGGGGGTTGCTCAGCCAACTGAACCCGCTCGGGCTCGCGTTCACCCTGTACGGTGCGGCGGGGCTTTCGTTGACGAGGACGTAGGGCGGCTGGCACGGGGCGGCGTCGGGACGCGTCGCTCCCTCTCCGCGATCACGCCGTGCCAGATCCCGACTCCATAGAATCGCGATGAGACAGGGCATCAGCCAAGTCTGCGCGCCGTGTACAGATCGGCTGCTCATCGGGCTCGCCGTTGTGCACTGTACCACCAGAGCGTGTCGTCCGGAGTCGTGCTCAGGACCGCCGACACGGTGCCCCTGAATAACTGCGAGTCGGACGGTCCCGTGGCTGGACCAACTCCCGTGCCGTCGGTGCCTGGGGCGCGTACGACCTGGACGATCAGCCCACACTCCCGCCCCCTGCCCTGCGAAAGGCACACGCCGGCACCGGAGCGTGGCGGGGCGAGGATCAGGGCGGGTCCGTCGCCCCAGTCCAGGCCCCCCCGAGTTTCGCTGCCGCCCCCATCCCCGCCCGAGCTTCTCCGAATGATCCGGTCCGCAGGCCTTGAACCCAGTCAGTGCCCTGTCCCGCGGAACTCCTATCCCTTCAGGCCCCACGCCGCGTGCTCCCGCACCAGCTCCGACCGGTCCGCCGCGGCCTGCTCCAGCACCGGCCGCACCCGCTCCGCCGCACCCGCTGACGTGCGCCCGTAGTTCCCCAGCGCCACGCACAGATTCCGCAGCATCCCCTTCCGGCCGGGGCGTCCGAGTGGGGAGCGGGCGAACACCCGCTGGTACGCCTTCCCGGACATGGCCAGCACGCGCTCGGTGAACTCGACGAGGTCGGGCCCGTCGAGCGCGGGGAGTGGAAGCTCCTCCTCACGATCCGCCGGCCACGCATGCGCCGCGTACGCCTACACCGCCTCCGCTGCGCGAGGTGCGTCCGCCACCTGCGCTGGAAACCGCGCATTCCACGGACACACCTCCTGGGCGGAGTGTCGGTACACGAGAATCTCGATCCCGCTTCGGGAGGGACCGATTCAGCTTCTGATGTGGCGTGCCGAGGGATCGCTGCGAACTGAAGCGGAGGGCCGTTCGACCCATCGTGTTGCACACGCGGGACCCGGTCACAGGCGAAGGACATGGCCGGATTCCTCCTCCCGCCGGAAAGGGCCCCGCAGGTGAGCCCACGGCGGACGGAGGCCCCCCGGGATCGGCCTCCAGAATCCTTGTCTCCGGCGAGGGGTCCGTCGCATCCTTCTTTCACAGGCACAACACTTTACCGCTCAGATCGGTCGGATCCCCATCCCCCGCTCCACCCGCCCGTGCCATGAACCTCCCCCGACAGCCCGATCCCGATGCTCCGGCGCTGATCGACCGTGGCTCCAAGGTCGTCGTCGCGCTCGGTGGTAACGCCCTGGTTCGCGACGGTGAGGAGCCTACGATCGCGACGCAGGCGGGGAACGTGCGACGGGCGATGGCCGCCCTCGTTCCGCTGATCGAGAGCGGAGCCCGGCTCGTGGTCACGCACGGCAACGGCTTCCAGGTGGGCAGCATCCTGACCCGGGTCGAGGAGTCGCTCGGGAAGGCGTATCAGATCCCCCTCGAGGTCTGCGTGGCCGAGTCCCAGGGCGAGATCGGCTACCTCATCGAGCAATCGCTGCAGAACGCCCTCACCGCGGCGGGCATCCGGATGCCCGTCGTGAGCGTCCTCACGCAGGTCGTCGTCGATCCGGAGGACCCGGCGTTCGCGCGACCAACGAAGCCGATCGGCCCCAGCTACACGAAGGAGCAGGCCGACGCGCTCGTGGCCAGGGGCTTCTCGGTCGCCCACGAGCCGGGCCGTGGCTGGCGGAAGGTCGTCGCATCGCCGCGGCCCCTCGAGATCGACGACGTGGAGGTTCTCGAGTGGATGCTCGAGAAGCCCGTGATCGTCGTGGCCGCCGGCGGCGGGGGCGTGCCGGTGGTGCGCCGCGGCGAAGCCCTCGAGGGCGTGCCTGCCGTCATCGACAAGGATCGCGCGTCGGCGATCCTCGCGCGTGGGATCCACGCGCCACGCCTGATCATCCTCACCGGCGAACCCGCGGTCTACCGCGACTACCGGACGCCGAACCAGACAGCGCTGCGCACACTCACGGTCGATGAGGCCGAGTCGCTGCTCCGCGAGGGGCACTTCCCGGAGGGCTCGATGGGGCCCAAGGTCGATGCGGCGATCGACTTCCTCCGAGCCGGTGGCCAGGCCGTCACAATCACGGACGCGGAACACCTCGAGTCCGCGCTTCGCCAAGAACACGGGACCACGATCACATGAAGCAGAACGTCATCATTCTCGGTGCCGCCGGTCGCGACTTCCACAACTTCCTCACGTACTTCAAGCCCAGGCCGGACTTCCGCGTCGTCGCGTTCACGGCCGAGCAGATCCCCGGGATCGAGGGCCGCGTGTTCCCGGCGGAGCTGGCCGGCGAGCGCTATCCGGAGGGAATCCCGATCCATCCAGAGAGCGAGCTCGACGCGCTGATCGAAGCACACGACGTCGACCACGTCTGCCTCGCCTACTCCGACATCTCCCATCAGGAGGTAATGGAGAAGGCTTCGCGAGCGATGCGGGCCGGCGCGAACTTCATGCTGCTGGGGCCGCGCGACACCTGGGTCGAGGCGGAGAAGCCGGTGATCGCGGTCACCGCCGTCCGGACCGGATGCGGAAAGTCGCAGACCGCCCGCGCCGTGGCAGAGATCCTCCGGGCCAACGGGCGGCGACCAATCGCGATCCGCCACAGCATGCCCTACGGCACCGACCTGACGAAGCAGGCCTGCCAGCGCTTCGCCACGCAGGAGGACTTCCGTCGCCACGAGACGACGATCGAGGAAGAGGAGGAGTATCAGCCGTGGTTGGACCACGGATTCCCGATCTACGCCGGCTTCGACTATCGGGAGATCGTCGACCAGGCATCGGCAGAAGGGGACGTCCTGCTGTTCGACGGCGGGAACAACGACATCTCGATGATCCAGCCGGATCTTCAGGTCACGGTCGTCGATCCCCACCGGCAGGGACACGAAACGAGCTACTACCCCGGCTACCTGAACCTGCTGCTGGCGGATGCGGTCGTGATCAACAAGGTCGACAGCGCCAGCGCCGAGGACGTCGCCGCGGTAGAGGCCACGGTTCGCCAGCACCAGCCCGCGGCGACGGTCATTCGCGCGCGCTCCGAGCTGACGGTGCCGGACCCCGAAGCCATCCGCGGCAAGCGGTGTGCCGTGATCGGCGACGGTCCGACCCTGTCGCACGGCGGCCTGAAGTCCGGGGCGGGCTCGCTCGCGGTGGAGAGGCACGGCGGCGAGATCGTCGATCCTCAGGCACAGCTCGTCGGATCGATCCTCGAGACCTACCGGAAGTATCCGCACCTGGGTTCGGAGATCCCGGCCATGGGCTACAGCCGGGAGCAGGTGCTCGAGCTGCAGGAAACGGTCAACGCGATCGACTGTGACGTGGTAGTCGACGGTTCGCCGGCCAACCTCGAACGCGTCATCGATTTCGAGAAGCCCGTCGTCAGCGTCGGCTACGAGCTGGGAGAGGCCAGCATGGCCGAGCTCGAACAGCTCCTTCGCGAACGGAACCTCATCTGAGGGCGAGTCATGCGACACCTGCTCACGATCACCGATCTCTCCCTGCCCGAGTTCGAGACGATCCTCCGGCGGGCCACCGACATGAAGCTCGGACCGGATCGCTACATCCGTGCGCTGTACGAGCAGGTCCTCCTGATGATCTTCGAGGCGCCGTCGCTACGGACGCGCCTGTCGTTCGAGACCGCGATGACGCAGCTCCACGGTCACGCGATCAACTACTACACGATCCACTCGCCCTGGGGCGCCGGTAAGGAGTCGATCGAGGACGTCGCCCGCACGCTGAGCCGATACTGCAACGCGGTGTCCGTCCGGATGTTCTCGCACGAAGAGCTGACCAAGCTCGCAGTGCACGCCGAGGTTCCGGTCATCAACGCGATGACGAACGTCGGACACCCCTGTCAGATCCTCGGCGACTTCCTCACGATGAAGGAGAGGTTCGGGCGGGAGACGGGGCTGACGATCGCCTACGTCGGCGACGCGAAGAACAACGTCACCTATTCGCTGATGCGCGCGGCCGTGATGACCGGCAACCAGCTCCGCATCGGGTGTCCTGCGTCCGAAGACTACAGCCCCGACCCCGCGGTGACGGACGAGCTTGCCTCCATAGAGGGCTCCGGCTCCGTATCGGTGACCCCGGACCCGGCGGCGGCCGTGCGCGACGCGCACGTCGTCTACACGGATTCGTGGATGTCGTACCGCGTCGCGGATGAGGAGAAGGAACGACGCCTCGGCGATCTTGGACCGTATCGCGTGACGGAGTCGCTCATGGCGCTGGCCCGTGAGGACGCGGTCTTCATGCACTGCCTGCCCGCGTGGCGTGGTCACGAGGTGACGGAGGGGGTGATCGACGGCCGACAGTCGATCGTGTTCGATCAGGCGGAGAATCGGCTTCACACCGAGAAGGCGATCCTCTTCGAACTCCTGGGCGGCGGCGAAGCGTCCCTGCCCGAGAGCTAGCGTCGGTGGCTACCTCTCCGGGGAACCGCGCGTTCCAGGGACACTCCTTCTGCGAGTTCTGCCGACGTTCCCGATTCGTGATTCGGCTCGGAGCCGATGAAGGTCCTATCCCCCTGCCGCCCACAGACTAGACAGCGGGACTGCGAACCTGCCCTCCCCGAACGGGATCACCTCGGCTCCATCGTAGAGGACCATGCCGAGTCGGAAGGGCTCGCACACCGCGTCAGCCAGGCGTTCGATCCCCTTGAAGTCCTTTCCCTGAACCGTCGCCGAAGCCTTCACCTCGATGCCCACGACACCGCCCGTTACGTCCTCGACGACGACATCCACCTCGAATCCATCACGATCGCGATAGTGGGACAGGGTGCACGGCTCCTCGAGCCAGGTGGATTGTCGACGGACTTCGGCGAACACGAACGACTCCAGCACCGGCCCGAACAGGGATCGGTCGGCGTCGACCCTCTCGGGGGTAAGGCCAAGGAGTGCTCCAAGCAGGCCGGAGTCGAGGAAGTGGAGCTTCGGGGTCTTCACCACGCGCTTGAGCTGATTCCGGAACCACGGCTCGGCCAGTTGGAGAACGAGCAGATTCTCGAGAATGCCCACATACCTTCGAGCGGTCTTGTCGTCGAGCCCCACACTTCCGGACAGCCGGGAGTAGTTCGTCAGCTGGCCCGAATGCTGGGCGAGCAGTCGAAACAGGCGAAGCATCGCGCGCTGACGGTCCACCTCGGCGATATCCGACACGTCCCGGCGCACCAGAGTGTTCACGTAGTCGCGTACCCACGCTCGACGCTGCGACCCGTCCGTACGCCGGATCATCTCCGGGAACCCCCCGGTCAGCACGACCTCGGCCAGCTCGGGGCCCACACGGGGTTCGGTCGGCTGTGCGACCTCGCCGGCCAGGGCGGAGGCGAGGAAGGTCGGTGGGCGCCCCATGAGCTCCAGCTGCTAGAGCGGGAGTAACTCCACGACGGCCATGCGCCCCGCGAGGCTCTCCGAGAGCTGAGGGAGGGCTGGAACGTTGGCGGACCCCGTCGGCAGGAACCGGCCCGGCCGGCGGTCCGAGTCCACACTGAACTTGATAGCACGGAGGAGGTCCGGGTGGCGCTGGACCTCGTCGATGACGACCCCATCGAGGCCTCGGACAAGACCCATGGGGTCGGACCGGGAGGATGACATGGCGCCGGCTGATTCGGAATGTGGCCGCGGCTACTTCGGAATGCATGCACGGCTGATCCGGAGCAGGCGCCGCTTTCGTTGATCTTCAGACCCGATGGTTCGCAGGAGCGCGTTTCCATCTTCGGAAAGAAGCCGTACCCAGTGGTGGTGCTCAGAGCGGCGCACGGACTTGGGAAGCCCCGGGGTCGGGTAGCGAGTGCAGCCCCCGGGACCGGTCGATCCAACCGATCTCTAGAAGGACGCCCCTCCCACGGGGGTCCCTCAGGCGCCCACGCCCCGGTCGTCCGGGCACGCGGCGTTGTCGAGACCCCACTCCGCGTGCACCCGCACCAGCTCAGACGGGTCGGCGGCCGCTCGCTGCAGCACCGGCCGCACCCGCACGGCCGCCTCGATGGAAGTCCGGCCGTAACTCCCCAGCGCCTCACACAGATCCCGGAGCATCCCCGTCCGCCGCGGTCTCGCCAGCGGCGACCGCTCGAACACCCGCTGATACTCCTTGCCGGACATCGCGAGGATCCGTTCGGTGAACTCGACCAGGTCGGGGCCGTCCAGGGAGGGCTCTCGCCACCGTCCTCCGGCCTCGCCCGCGCCGCGTACGCCTCAACCGCCTCCGCCGTTCGGGGCGCATCCGCGACCTCACCCGGGATCCGCGCGTTCCACGGACACACCTCCTGGCACGAGTGTCGAGGATCCCGATTCGTGATTCGGGTTGGGAGATGCCGAGCCGAGCAGAGTTGTGGTGGATGATGTTGAAGTGTCCACCCTCGGTTCGCCTGGCCTCCTCCGATACCACCTCAGGGTGCGGAAGATGGAACTCCCGAGGATCGAAAGCCGCAGCAGATCAGACGACCCGCCCGCGTCGAGGTCCAGCACAAGACCCACACCACGGGTGAACCTCGGGTCTCGGTAGATCACCACAGCGACCCCTCCGGTGATCATGTACTCCACACCCGCCCGCTCGAGTGGACGCATGAAGAGCCCGATCAGATCAGGAGGTGGGGTCACCGACCAAGCTCCGGGCTCGCTGTCGGATCTCCTCCGCCGACGCATCGGGATCGCGAACGCGGAGCCACATCTCCTTGAGGTCCCAGGCCTGCTGGATCATCCCGGACAGCAACTGGAGCTTTGCCTCCGGCGTGAGTCGGGCGACGGCCTCATGATCGACTTGCTTCGTGTCCATACATGAAGTGACCCGCTGGATGCCGAGGCGAACAAGGGCTGGACCGGGCTCCGCACCAACTCGGGGCGGACCGATCGACCCGGGCGGAAGGGCCAGTTGACGCTTATTGATAACGAGATATCATTCGCACGAAGCTTTACCGCCCCATCCTTCATTGAGGTGTCCGACATGCATCGCACGATTCTACCGCGCACGGCTGCGGGGCTCCTCGGAGCGCTCGTCCTCGCCGGGTGCTCCGATGACAACCCCGTCGCTCCCCCCGAACCCGAGGTCATCCCCGCCGCCGAGGCTCGTCGACTGGTGGTCGCCGACGCGCAGGACGCGCTTCTCCGAGTGATCGACCTCGGTGCCGAGCCCGCATCGCCCACGACGCTGACCCTCACCGGGCCCGCCTCGTACCTCTATGCCTCGGGGTCGGGTCGCTTCGCGGTCGCGCAGCAGCGCAGCCAGGACATCCTGCACATTGTCGACGGGGGCGTGCACGTCGAGGGTCAGGAGGTTCACGGGCACACGCCGACCGTCTTGTCCTCCTTCGCCGGAGCACAGCCGACCCACGGGAACGTGAACGGCGACGTGATCTCGGTCTTCTTCGACGGCAGCGGAATGGTGCACTTCTGGGACGAGGACGAGATCGAGGCGGGCACCACCGCGCCCTTCCTCTCGCTCGACACCGGGGGTCCGTACCACGGGGCCACCGTCGCCAAGGGTGACGGCACGCACGTGGTGACGACGTGGCGCGATCCGTCGAACATCCTCCCGAGTGGCGTAAACGTCTTCACCCGCGGCGGACAGCTGGTGGACTCCACGCGGTCGTGCCCGAACCTCCACGGGAACGCCGGGAATCGCGAATGGGTCGTGATGGGCTGCGGGGACGGCCTGCTGACCATCCGGATGTCGGGCGGCGCGCCGACCTTCGCCCGGCTCAACCTCGCCGACGGGCCCCAGTGGGGAACCGGGACGGTCTGGAGCGCATGGGACGGTCAGCGATTCCTTCTTCGGAATACGGACCGCAGCCTGCCGCGCGGGACGCCGCCGACGCCGGACAACCGGCGCCTCGCCACCTTCGCGCCCGCGACGGGAACGATGGTCAACCTGGCGCTTCCAGGTGGCGACGTAGACTGGACGGCCGGGATGTCCCGGGACGGTCGCTTCGCGCTCGTCCTCGGTCGCACCGGCAATCTGTACGTCTACGACATGGCCACGGCGGCGCTCGTGACCCGCATGGACGGGATCGTGGGAACCCCCGAGTCCATGCCCTCGGGTTCGGCGCCCTACCTCGCCACGGCGGCGGATCGTGGCTACCTCTCCGACCCCGCCGGGTCGGTAGTGGTCGAGCTGAACCTCGGTGCTTCGACGCCGTCGATTCTTCGCCGGATCCCGGTGGAGGGTGTTCCGGGCCGGATCGCCCTCGTGGGTCCGATGGACGCGGGAACGTACGTCGTTGAGTAGTCGCGGTACCGGGCCCCTCTCCCGCTCCAGGGCGGGA
>JANQLR010000240.1 GCA_028280525.1 Longimicrobiales bacterium | reverse complement strand
TCCGACTGACCCCGAGACACCCCCGCTCTCATGTCCCCCGATTTCGCCCGACTCCCCGGCTTCCGGGACTTCGTTCCCGAAGACCTTCGCGTCCGCTCCCACGTCTTCGACGCGTGGCGGGCCGTCGCGCGCCGCTATGGCTTTCGCGAGTACGACGCGCCCCCGCTCGAGCCGCTCGACCTCTACGTCGAGAAGAGCGGGGAGGAGATCGTCGGCCAGCTCTACGCCTTCGAGGACAAGGGCGGCCGCCAGGTCTCGATGCGCCCGGAGATGACGCCCTCGCTCGCGCGGGTTCTCGGCGAGCGATCCCGCGGCATGTCGAAGCCGATCCGCTGGTTCGCGATCCCCCAGCTCTTCCGGTACGAGCGACAGCAGCGCGGACGGCTTCGCGAGCACTTCCAGTGGAACGTCGACATCGTCGGCGAGGCGGACGAGGCGGCGGACGCCGAGATCTGCGCGGTGGCGATCGACGGGCTGCGCCTCCTCGGACTTACCGCGGGGGACATCCACGCCCGCGTCTCCGACCGCCGTCTTCTGACCGCGATCCTCACCGCGCTCGGGCTCGACGAGGCGGGGCGCGCCTCCGCCTTCCAGATCATCGACAAGATCGAGCGGACCCCGAGGGAGAAGACGCTCGAGCGCCTCCGGGAGGAATGCGGATTCTCCGAGGAGCACGCGGAGCAGCTCGTCGAGGTCGTCGAGGCGGGGTCGATCGAGCAGGTCCGGGAGCGCTTCGGAGCCCACCCGGAGATCGCCGAGGCGCTCGAGCCGATGACCCGCTACCTGTCCGTCCTCGACGCGATGGGGCTCTCGGAGTTCGTGACCTTCGATCTGCGCATCGTGCGCGGACTCGCGTACTACACCGGGATCGTCTTCGAGGTGTTCGACCGGAAGGGCGAGTTCCGCGCCGTCTGCGGCGGCGGCCGCTACGATCGACTCCTCGAGCTGGTCGGGGGCGAGCCGCTCCCGGCGGTCGGCTTCGGGATGGGCGACGTCGTCTTGACCGAGCTCCTCAGGGAACGTGGCAAGCTCCCGGACACCTCGCCGACCCTCGACTACTTCCTGGTGAGCGTCGGGGACGAGACGCGCGAGCTCGTCTTCGAGCTGGCCCACCGCCTCCGCGAGAGGGGGCGGAGCGTCGCCTACGCCCTTCGCCCGCAGGCGGTCCGCAAGCAGTTCAAGGCTGCGGAGAACGAGGGGGCGGCGGAGGTCGTCGTCCTCGGTCCCGAGGAGGTCGCGCGCGGCGTCGCCATGGTCCGCGACATGCGTTCCGGGACCGAGCGCGAGGTCGCTCTCCCCGCACTCGGCGAGTCGTGAGCGGGAAGAAGCGGCGCTACGAGGGGACGCAGGAGGAGATCGACCGGACGATCAGGAGTCTGGGCGTCCTCGAGCAGCTCTTCCTCCTCCTCGCCGCCGTCGCCGCCCTCGTCGCCGGGGCGCTGATCGCCTGGCTCCTCGGGCAGGCGGCCGGGCTGCCCTTCCGGCTGACCTGGGCGGTATCTTCCCTCGCCCTCTTCATCGTGCCCGCCGGCATCTCCTGGATCCGCATCCGACGCGAGGAGCGGGATGCCGGCACCTCTACCTCCACCCCTTCGTCCGACCCCCGAGACTCCGAATGAGCCGAGAGACGCTGACCCCGCAGTCCGAGAGCTTCGCCGACTGGTACAACGACGTCGTGCTGCGCGCCGAGCTCGCCGACTACTCGCCCGTGCGCGGGAGCATGGTCATCCGACCGTGGGGCTACGGGATCTGGGAGAACATGCAGCGCGGCCTGGACGACATGTTCAAGGCCACCGGGCACGAGAACGCCTACTTCCCCCTCCTCATCCCGATGTCCTTCATCGAGAAGGAGGCCGAGCACGTCGAGGGCTTCAAGCCCGAGCTCGCGATCGTGACGCACGCCGGCGGGAAGGAGCTCGAGGAGCCGCTCGTCGTCCGCCCGACCTCCGAGACCGTCATCCTCGAGATGTACGGCAAGTGGATCCAGTCGTACCGGGATCTGCCCATCCTCATCAACCAGTGGGCGAACGTCATGCGCTGGGAGATGCGGACGCGACTCTTCCTGCGGACGGCGGAGTTCCTCTGGCAGGAGGGCCACACCGCCCACGCCACCGCTGAAGAGGCGCAGGCGCACACCCGTCTCATCCTGAACGTCTACCGCGACTTCATGGAGAACTGGATCGCCATGCCGCCGGTGACCGGGCTCAAGTCCGACTCCGAGCGCTTCGCCGGGGCGGTCGAGACGTACGCCTGCGAGGCGCTCATGAAGGACAACCGGGCGCTGCAGGCGGGGACGTCGCACTTCCTCGGGCAGAACTTCGCGAAGGCGTCGGGCGTCACCTTCCAGAGCGAAGAGGGGAGGGAGGAGTACGTGTGGAGCACCTCGTGGGGGGTGTCCACCCGCCTCGTCGGAGGGATGGTCATGACGCACGGCGACGACGCCGGGCTCGTGGTCCCGCCGCGCCTCGCCCCGACGCAGGTCGTCATCGTGCCGATCTACAAGACGGACGAGGAGCGCTCCGCGACCGCGACCAAGGCGCGCGAGGTCGAGGGTCGGCTGAAGGGGCTCGGCGTGCGGGTGAAGGTCGACGACCGCGACCACATGAACCCCGGCGCCAAGTACTACGAGTGGGAGCGGAAGGGCGTCCCCTTCCGGCTCGAGGTCGGGCCGAAGGACCTGGAGAAGGGCTCCCTCGCCCTCGCCCGCCGCGTCATCCCGGAGGGGGAGAAGCGGAAGCTCTTCCTTCCCGAGAACGAGGCGATCGAGACGATGGCCGGCCGGCTGGAGGCCTTCCAGACCAGGCTCAAGGAGCAGGCGATCGCGCGCCGCGAGGCCAACTCCCACCGCGGGGTGACCGACTGGAACACGATGCGCGAGATCCTCGAGGAGGAGGGCGGCTTCGTCTACACCGGGTGGAGCGGAGACCCGGCGGTGGAGGAGCGGGCGAAGGAGGAGATGAAGGCGACGGTTCGCTGCATCCCCGACCCGGAGTTCGCGACCCCGGAGGCGCCGACGACGTGCATCAGCGGGGAGGGGGAGGCGAAGTACGAGGTGGTCTGGGCGAAGTCGTACTGAGCTCGACCGGCACAAGCGAAGCCCCGCCGACGCGTTCCGGTGCGTCGGCGGGGCTTCGTCGTGCTTCGCAGGGGCGTCGAGTCGCGCGGTGGCGGCGGAGCTATTCTGCGCGGAGGGCCCGGGCCGGGTCGATGCCCGAGGCGCGCCGCGCGGGGATCCACGCCGCGATCAGCGTGACCGCGATCAGGAGTGCGGCGACCGCCACATACGGCGCCGCCGAACTCGCGGCCGACTCGATGACGAACCGGGAGAGCACCTGCGCCATCCCCCACGCAGCCGGGATCCCCACGCTGAGCCCCACGGCAGTGACCAGGAGGGCACCACCGAGCACCCCCTGCCGGACCCGTCTTCCCGGCGCGCCGAGCGCCATGCGCACCCCGATCTCCGGCGTGCGCTGGGTCACGGAGTAATTGGTGGCGGCGTAGACCCCGATGATCGCGAGGAAGAGGGCGGCGGCGGCCATCGTCCCCACGAGTCGCGACATCGCACGGATCTCGTCGGCCGACTGCAGCACCACACTCTCCAGCGGCATCGGGTGCCGCAACGCGAGTTCCCCTTCGATCTGCGCGAGCGCTGTACGGACGCCGTCGATCGGGGGCTCCCCCGACGCGCTCCGGAGGACCACGGAGAGGCCGCGACGGGGCCACTGGGAGAGCGGGAGGTAGAGGGTGTTCCGCGGTGGACTCTTCGCGCCGGCTTCACGAACGTCCGGGGCGACTCCCACGATCTCGACCTCGCGGTCTTCGACCCGAAGGGTTCGACCGACGGGATCTTCGTCCCCCCAGAGTTCCCGGGCGAAGGAGGCGTTCACCACGGCGACCGGTCGGCTGTGCGGAGTGTCCTCCCGGCCAAGGGCGCGCCCGCGGAGTGCGGTCAGGCCGAGGACGCTCCAGTAGCCTGCGTCGGCTGTGCGCGTCTCGACCCACGGTCTCCGCTCGGGCTCGAAGGTCGCCCCGGGAGGCTGATAGCGCTGGGAGGTCCACCCCCATCCGGGGAGTCCGACGGAGAGCCCCACCCCGGTCACGCCGGGTACGTTCGCGAGCGCCGTGCGCAGACGTGCCGCTCCCTCGGTCCTGGACTCCGCGTCCGGGTACAGATGTGCCGGTAGTCCGACTCGGAAACTCCAGACGCCCTCCGTATTCATCCCGGTGTCGATCCCCCTGAGCCCGTCGAAGGAGCGAGCGAGGAGGGTGGTGGTCGTCACGAGAACCACCGCGAGCGCAACCTCCACGCCGACGAGGGTGGCCCGCAGATGTCGCGCTCGGCGGGTCGGCCCGGCGACGCTGCCGGCCATGAGCCGGTGGCGTTCCCCGGCGGCGAGGGTGCGCAGCGCCGGAATCACCCCGAAGAGGGTGACGGACCCGAACGCCATCGCCATCCCGACCGCGACGCTCTGCGCGTCCAGCCGGAGTTCCGACACTCGGGCCATGTCGGGCGGCGTGAGCGAGGTCAGTCCGCGCAACCCGAGCGAGGAGAGGGCGATCCCGAGCGCTCCACCCACGGCGGCGAGGAGTGCGGACTCGACCAGAAGCTGCATGAGAATCCGTCCTCGGCCGGCTCCGAGGGCGCGCCGGAGCGCAATCTGATCCGCGCGGTCGGACCCTCGGGCAAGGAGGAGATTCGCGACGTTGGCGCAGGCGACGAGAAGCACGAAGAGGGCGGCGGCGAGACTCGCTCCGAGCCCCTGCGCGACGATCGGACCGGAGAACCACTCCCCGATCACGGTGTTGGCGTGGAAGGTGCGCTCGGCGGTGTTGCCGGTCTCCTCCGCGATCCGGGCGGCGAGCGTCGACAGCTCGGCTCGGGTCTCCGAGAGCTCCCCGCGAAGGCGTCCGACGACCGAGACGGTCCACGCCGCGCGGACGCCGTCGTCCTCCAGGTACAGCGGGAGGTAGACGTCCACGTCTCGACGATCGAAGGCGAAGCCGGCCGGCAGGACGCCGACGATCGTGGAGGTCGAACCGTCCAGTCGCAGCGTCTGCCCGAGGATGTCCGCGCGGCCGCCGAATCGGCGCTCCCACAGCCCGTGGCTGATGACGGCGACATCCGTCTCCGCGGCACGCGCGTCCTCGGGGCGGAAGGCCCGCCCCATAGCCGGCGCGACGCCGAGCACGTCCAGGAATCCCGGTGTGACCCGACGCAGCGTCACCCACTCCGGCGGGTCTCCCCCGAGATTGGCCTCCCTCTCGCGGTAGGCGGCGAGCTCCACCGTCCGTGCGGCGGAGCGAAGATCGAGGAAGTCGCCGGGTGCGGAGGGTGCGGAGGGAGAGCCCCATCGGTTCCGCTCGCTGGTGCCGACGAAGACGAGGGCCCGGTCGGGATCGTAGGGGAGGGGACGGAGGATCAGGCGGTCCAGCGTGGTCCACATGGTGCCGACCGCCGCCATCCCGACGGCGATGGAGACGATGGCGACGAGGGTCGACACCGGTCGCGCTCGTGCGCTGCGAAGCGCCTGGCGGATGTCCCCGAAGAGGAAGGCGCCGAAGCGGAGTCGCCGCTGTCGCTCCCGACGACGGGCGGTGGCCCGCGCGAGGTGGTCCCGGGTCGACTCTACCGGGCCGAACTCGGCGCGCGCACGCTGCCGCGCCGCCTCGGGATCCAGTCCCCCGGCGACGAGCTCGGCGACCCGCGCCTCCAGATGGAAGGCGATCTCGTCGTCGACCTCCTCGCGCGGACTGCGACCGAGCCCGACCTCGTCGACCTCCTCGGCTCGGCGGCGATCGATGCCCCGCCTCACCCTTCCGCCTCCAGCGCGCGTCCGATCGCCGAGGAGAAGGTCTCCCACACCTCGCGCTCGTGGCGTAGCGCGTCGCGGCCCGCCGTCGTGATCCGGTAGAACTTCGCCTTCCGCCGATTCTCACTGCGGCCCCAGCGAGCCGCGATCCACCCCTTCCCCTCGAGCCGGTGAAGCGCCTTGTAGAGGGCTCCGTCCGGAGCGCGGAGGACGCCCTCGGTGCGTTCGTGGACCCACTGGGACACCGCGAACCCGTGGCGCTCTCCGGCGTCGAGGCTCCGCAGAACGAGGAGGTCCATCGAGCCGGAGATGAGGTCCTGAGGCGATCGGGGCACGTGCACGCTCCACGTGGAGGAGTTCCACTCACCGGGTGAGGGGAGAGTGCGACGCCTCCCTCTCGTGCGCAAGGAGAGCTCACCCCACCCAGGCGTCCGCCTCCACCTCGATCCGCATCTCGGGTTCGATCAGCGCCGCCACCTCGACCATGGTCGTCGCGGGTGGGTGCTCATCGAA
>JANQLR010000182.1 GCA_028280525.1 Longimicrobiales bacterium | reverse complement strand
CCCGACGCACGACCCGGAGACGATCGCGGCGCTGATCGACGCGGCCCGCGCGGAAGAGCTGATGCCGGTGAGCCACATCGCCCGAGTCGAACACGCGATCGCCGCCTCCGAGATGGGTGTGGCCGGGCTGGTGCACGCCCCTCACGATGCCGAGCCGGGGCCGGAGTTCGCCGCCACCCTCGTCGCCAACGGCACCTTCATGGCACCGACGCTCACCGTCATCCGCTCGATCGCCACCGGTGAGGAGGGAGAGCTGCAGCTGGCCGATCCGAGACTCGCCGAGCTGGTCGATGGAGACCTGCGCGCCACCCTCCTGCAGAGCTTCGGTGCCGGCGATCGGATCATCTACGACCGGGCGTTGGCTGCCACCACGGCGTTGCACGGCGCCGGGGGCGTGATCCTCGCCGGCACGGATGCGCCGAACCCCGGCACGGCGCACGGCCTGTCGATGCACCGCGAGCTCGAACTCCTGGTCGAGGCCAGGCTGACCCCGAGCGAAGCTCTGGCCGCGGCTACGGCCCATCCGGCACGCGCCTTCGGGCTGAACGACCGGGGCCGGATCGCGCCGGGGCTGCGAGCGGATCTCCTCCTGGTCGAGGGGAATCCGACCGTCGACATCACCGACACGCGCAACCTGGTGGTCGTCTGGCGGAACGGGGCGGCGCTTCCGCCCCGGGCACCGGCCCGCGCCGCGGTTGCCTCGGCCGTCGCTCCCGCCGCCCCCGCCGCTCCCGTCCCCGGACCGATCAGCGACTTCGAGGGCGGCGAGGCGACCTCGAGCTTCGGTTCGGGGTGGATGGCTTCGACCGATCGGATGGCGGGAGGGAGCTCGGTCGCGGAGCTGTCGGTGGTGGACGGCGCGTTGCGGGTGGATGGAGAGGTGCGGGGCAGCGGCTTCAGTACCTGGTCCGGCGGCATCTTCTTCCCCGGGCCCGGGGCGATGGCCCCCGCCGATCTGAGTGCGGGCACCGGGCTGCGCCTCCGCGTCCGCGGGGAGGGCCCGGGACTCACCGTCATGATGTTCTCGCAGAGCACCGGCCCCATGCCGGCCTTCGTCACCCGCCCACTCACGGCCGAGTGGACGACGCTCGAGATTCCCTTCTCCGAGTTCCGCGGAACCGACCTCTCGACGGCGAACGGGATCTTCTTCGGCGTGGCCGGTCAGTCCGCGGCGTACTGGGTCGAGCTCGACGACGTGGAGGTGTACTAGGGCCTCTTCACACGGCGGGGATCACCGCTGCTGCGACTCGAATCGTACCCAGCCGGACGGGAGGAGCTACCACCCCTCCGGGATCGGCGGCGCCGCGTCGAAGTGCACCACGTACTCGCCGTAGATCGGGTCGTAGTAGTGCCCCTCCTCCCGGTAGTCCGCATTCCACTCCCGCGCCCCGTCCGCGCCCAGCCGGTAGAGGAAGGGGGAGAGCCGGAGCCGCTCGAGGTGCCACCGCCCCGCCTCGCCCGAGGGGATCTCCTCGCCGTCGCCGTAGAGCATCAGCCCGCCGTCGGCGTAGACCTCGTGCCCCGGATGCGTCTCCCGGTACTCGTGGCTGACGTTCATGACCTTGTGGCCGATTTCGTGCGCGATCGTGCGGCGGTACCGGTCGGGGCGCTTCAGGTTCGACAGCGTGATCACGCCGCGGAAGCGCTCCGGCATCGTGCCGACGTACGAGTAGGTCGGCCACGACAATCCGCCCGTGCGGACCGACTTCACCGTCCAGTTCCGCCCCTCCGCGACCTCGGTGAAGGGGTAGAAGACGTCCTGCAGCACGACGAGGAAGAGGGTCCGGTGCGCCTCCGGCGTCGGCTCGATGATCGCCTCGAAGGCGTCGAGGGCTCCCTGCGTGGGGATCGACGGGTGCCGGCGCGCGTGCTCGTACATGTTCACGTAGCCGCCGTTCGGCACCCCCGGAAACTCACTCGACCGAATCGCGAAGTGTCGCGGATCCAGCTCGCCGGTCTTCACCCAGAGCAGCCGGATCTGCACCCCCGTCGGCGCGTAGATCTCCTTGGCGGCGCGCAGGCTCTCCATCACCCGGGGCAGGGTGACGAGGTCGAAGCCGGGGTCGAGGTTGGAGGGGAAGTACACTCCCACATCCATCGTGAGCGCCCCGGGCTCCAGGTCGGCGTTGAAGGCGTCCACGTCGATCGAGTCCACCTCGCTCCACGCGACGGTCGCCGCGGCGGCCCGCGTCGAGGGAGGGGACCGGCCCTCTGCGGGCTCCGGCGGGTCCGGCTCGTCGGGCACGCACCCGAGCAGGAGGAGCGTCATCATCGACCACGCACGAGCCCGCGCTCGAAGCCCCGGGGATCGCTCCTGCATCGTCATCGTTCCATCTCTCCCTCGATCCTGAGTCGCACGACGTACGGTTCGTCGAAGTCTCCCCGCCGCACGCCCCACACGTAGCCGTCGCCGAAGAGGAAGGGGTCGAAGCCGTCCGGGAATCGAATCTCACCGAGGTACGCGCCGTCGGGCTCGAAGAGGTCGTAGAGGTGGGGCTGGCGCCAGCTCGGAACGGGCTGTCCGTCGGGCAGCGGTTCGACGGGGAGCCGAATCGGGGTCGTGTTGCGGCGAACCCAGATGCGGTTGTCCCGCCCGCCGCGGATTTCGTGGTAGGGCGGCATCGTCGTCGCCACCCAGGGGCGGTCCGGCGGTCGATAGTTGGGCTGCTCCTCCATCCACTCGAACCGCTGCCGGATCTCGGCCGCCTCCTCCGGATGTACGGGGAGCGTCTCCACATCGCGTCGAAGTCGGAGGACGCCCTCGGCGCCACGGTACTCGAGGACGTAGTCGGCGT
>JANQLR010000232.1 GCA_028280525.1 Longimicrobiales bacterium | reverse complement strand
GGGGGGGGGGGAGGGGGGTCTGCCCGTCGCCCGCGCCCACCCACCCCGTGTGCGAGAGCCCCCCGGAGCGACCCGCATCCTGCGCCGCCCTCGCCTGCTCCGCCCGCCGCTACCCCGCCCTCTCCACCCCCGCCCGCACCACGACCGTCCCCCCATTCCCCGGCAGCGCCAGCCGCTCCTCGGGGAGCCCCGCCGCCCGCCACGCCTCTCGCATCCGCACCGGCGGCTCGAGCGGCGGCTCGTCCGTGAGCCGGAAACTCCCCCAGTGCATCCCCACACAGACGCCGCGCCCTCCCAGGTCCTGGTAGCTCTGCACCGCCTCCTCCGGGTTCATGTGCGACAGCCGCATGAACCAGCGCGGCTCGTACGCCCCGATCGGGAGAAGGACGAGGTCGTGCCGACCGAGCCGCTCGCCGATTTCCCGGAAGCCGGGCCAGTACCCGGAGTCCCCGCCGAAGTAGACGGAGGGACCACCGTCGACCTCGGCCTCGATCCGGAACGAGGCCCACAGCCGTTCATTCACCCGTCGGCCACGGCGACACCAGTGCTGCGCCGGCGCCGCGGTCACGCGCAGCCCGCCAGCCACCTCGCGCGAGTCCCACCAGTCGAGCTCGGTGACCCGTCGAATTCCCTCCTGCTCGAGCCAGGCGCCGAAGCGTAGAGGGGCGACCCATTCGATCGCCTCCCCGAAGCGTGCGTGCAGGGCGCGGACGGTCGGGAGGTCGAGGTGGTCGTAGTGGTCGTGCGAGAGGACGACGGCGTCGATCGGAGGGAGCTCTTCCAGCCGAAGCCCGGGTCCTCCGAAGCGCGTCGGCCCGAACCAGGGGATCGGCGAGGCGCGGGGCGAGAAGATCGGGTCGGTGAGGACGTTCTTCCCCCCGAGCTGCAGGAGGAAGGTGGCGTGCCCGATGAAGGTCGCGCGGACCTCGTCAGACGGGGCCTCCTCGGGGGCGAGCCGTGGCGTACCGCTCGGCAACTCGTCCGGTGAGGGGTCGGGAGCCACCCCGTCCCGCATGCGCTGGAGCCGCCAGCGGAGGAAGGGGAAGGAGCCGTGACGGTCCTTCTCCGGGGGGAGCCACGGCTTGACGAAGGTCCCGTCGGGGAGGTGGTGGGGCGGGGGGTCGGTCAAGTGGGTGGACGACTCCAGCGGCACGCCGCTAGCCGAGGTTCGAGAAGACGCGGGTCACGTAGCGGTTGAAGAGACGCCGGGCGCTCGAGGAGACGTTCACGACGAGCTGCTCCGCGGCCCACCAGTAGTGCTTCCGCTCCATCTCGGTCAGGCCGGCGTCGAAGTTCTGCCACTTGCTCCGCTCGGTGTCGGCCGTCCGGATCCGAGCCGCGGCGGAGCCGGGATCCCAGTCGATTCGCTCGGCGAGCTCGTCGCCGGTCAGTCCGTAGAGCCGCTCGGCCGGGCGGTTGTACAGGTAGCGATGGGAGAGTTCCTCCCCGCTTCGGGTGGCGAAGGAGTAGCTGGGGAGGAAGTGCCAGACGGCCACCGGGATGCCGTCCCAGATGTCGTCCCACCCCCACATCGGCTTGGGGCGACTCCAGTGCGAGATGTCCTCGCGGTCGCGACCGGCGATGTACTGGACCGCAGTCGTCGGGACCTCCGCGTCCACGGGGCTGAGCGTGATCTGCCCGACGAAGAGGGTCGCCGAATCGGTCTCGGCGGGGTCGTTCGCGGCCCGGACGTACCAGCGGTCGAAGTCGTCGAGCGCGTAGGTGAGGTCGGGCTCCGGGCTCCGATCGGGCCGGAGCGGGGTCAGGGGCCGACCGAGCGCGGGACGGAAGACCTTGGAGCGGGCGAGGTCGGCGGTGTCGCGGGACTGGGCGCACCGGACCCCGTGCCCGAGGTCCTGGGCGTAGACGACCGGGTGGGTCCCCTCGAGGTGCAACACGCCGTGGACGGGGTCGGTCCCCGACGACTCCCCGACCCGGTCGCAGAGGACGAAGCGGTTGTGGAACCAGGTCTCGGCGGCCTTCACCTCGAGCGACGCGCGGTCGACGCGGAGGTGCAGCCCCTCGTTGTCCCCGTCGTGGTGGGCCGTGCGGACGATCACCTCGCGGACCGGGTGGTCGTAGTCGCGCAGGTGGTAGAGCGAGTAGGTGAGGTAGTACGAGTCCTCGGTGACCGCGGTCAGCTCCCCGTAGACGGTGGCGTGTTCGGGGTAGTCGCGGGCGGCGTTGTCCGGGTTGTCACGAGGGTCCTCGTTCCCGTCGAAGTCGATCGCGACGGGGAGGTCCCACTCCGGGTGGTGCCCGACGAGCTGCACGATCACCGGGGCGTGGCGCTCGACGAGCCAGCTGCGCCACGCCGCCGTATCGGCGGGGTCGGGTTCCGGGCGGGCCGGGATCCCACCGCTCTGCGGGAGGTCCAGCCGGGCCGACAGCCCTGCCCCGTCCCAGTCGCTCCGCAGCGAGAAATCGATCTCCCCCACCACCCGCGCGTTGACCACCATCAGGATCTCGATCGCCACCGCCAGGACGAGCAGGAGCCCGATCCCGGTCCCGACGATCAGCCCGAAGCGACGAGCGATCCGGCGACCCGCCGCCCACAGCGACGTGGCGCTGGTCGGGGAGTCCTTCGCCTCCCCCTCGCCGTCGGTCGGGGCGTCCGCCCGGGTTGCATTGGCCATGATGGAGGTTTCGACACCCTCCGAGGATCGGTCAACCCGTCCGGCCGGACACCGGCCGGCTCAGCCCTCCGACTCGACCCGCCGAATCACGGCCTCGATCTCCTCGCCGCGTGGAGCGGTCAGGACCCCTCGGAGTTCCCCATCCTCGAGCGCCCCCTCGAAGGAGAAGGTGGGCGTGCCACCGGCACCGCCGCCCCGGCCCGCGCGACCGCCCCGTCCACCGCGACCGCCCCGCCCGGCGCCCTCGCGGCGTCCCGGAGGCTCGATCTCGAAGGTGAAGGTGACCTTCGTCCCATCGATCTCGCCCTCGATCTCCGAGGTGAGTTCGCGCTGCATCATCTCCATCACAACCTCGCCCCCGATCGACTCCCCCTCGTGAGAGAAGGTGAAGGCCATGGTGCGGGTCATGCCGTTCGGCGTCTCCCACTCGAGTTCCCAGTCGCCGGACAGATCGGGCGTCTGCGCCGCGGCCGGGAGGGCGACGAGGAGGAGGGCGGCGGCGGCGATGGTCAGAGGGCGGAGCGGGCGCATCGGTCGCGGTCCTGTGTCGGGGTCGGGATGAGGGGGAGCGCGTCTCCCCGTTCATGAGGACGTCCGCAACTCCGCCTTCGTTAGCTCGCTCAGTAGAGCTCGACGTTGCCCAGGATCGCCTTCCCCACCAGTCGAACGAGCGGGGCATCCGGGCTCGTCCCGGAGCGGAGCGACCGATCCGCAACGCTGCCCATGAAGGAGCGGATGCGCTGCTCGACGCGGACGTGCGGCGGCAGGTGCACCTCGACGTTTCCGAGGATGGAGCGAACCTCGATCTCGGTGACGCCGTCGACGAAGCGCGCCTCCTGGAGCATGACCACGGTGTTCCCGAGGATGGAGCGGACGTCGAGTTCGTTCGGGGCGAGGTCGGTGATGCGATGCTCCGTGTTCCCGAGGATCGAGGAGATCTGCTCGGGAGGGACGACCGGGAGCGCCGACGCGCCCCGGAGGGCGACATCGCTCGAGCCGCCGGGCAGGTCGGAGATCAGCGAATCCAGCTCTCCACGCGTTGCCGCCTCGTAGACCCGCGCCACCCGCGTCTCGAACTCGTCGGCGGAGAGTCGGTCCTGTTCGAAGGCCCGGGTCAGTCGGGCCACCGCCGCCTCGCGGTCGTCCACCCCGGCGAGGGTACGCGAGTCCGGGGAGGTGCCCAACCGGGAGGCCCCGTCGTCCGGCACCGCGGTCAGAGCCCGAAGTCGTCGGAGGCGTCGCCCTTGTTCGACCGCTTCTCGGCCTCTCGGCGCACGACCTCCTCGATCTTCCCGATGAGGTTGTCGCTCCCAGCCTCGCTCGCGCCGAAGAGCCCCTGCTCCTCGATGCCCTCCCGCTCGAGTCGGGAGATCGCCCCGTTCAGGTTGAGCCAGAGGTCGAAGCGCTCCGCCACCCGCATCACCGAGTAGAACAGTCGGGGCCGCTTCCCTCCACCGGCGAGGAGGTCGACCGCCAGAGCTCCGATCGACAGCATCGACAGGACGAAGTCCTTGCCCGCGTCGAGGAAGAGTTTGAGCTGGAAGATGGCGAAGTCGCGGATGACGACCTTGCGATGGGTCTCGATCATGATGCACAGCGTAGGTGGAGCGGCGACTCCGGAACACCCCCGGCCCGGGTCGCACTCCATCGTACGAAGGGGCGGCCATATGGATTCAGCTAGGAACCTTCCCCCGGGCCCTCCGTAGATCGATTCAACGCTGTGGGCGGCTGCCGCGTCTCAGGAGACACGACCGACCGCCTTCGCGGGAAGCTCACCGGACCCGGACGCCATGCGCCCTCTCTTCTCCTCTGGGCTCGCACTCGTCGCCGGGATCCTCCTGGTATCCGTGGCCGAGGGCGAGGTGCGACGCTCGACCGAGCGTCCGCCGGAGGTGCGTCGTGTCGATCGGACGCTCCCCGCCTGGCCGGTGAAGACGCCCGTCCGCTCGATGCGGATCCCGAGCCGGTGGATCGCGGGGCCTCCGGAGCTGCCCGGGTGGCTCGCGGAGGAAACGTCCGGCGGCTCTCCCTCCCGTCCAGCGGTCGACGATGCGGTCGCGCCGCGTGGCCCGCTCGCGCCTCCACCGAGTCGCGTGAGCCGACTCGCAACGGCCGCCCAGCAGACGCTGGGGCTGACCCACGAGTTCTACTTCACGCGGGCGGCGTACACGGGAGGTCGGGGAGGGTACTTCGGCCGCGGTGCGCCGGCGTGGGCGACCGACTATCCGAAGGCGGACATCCAGTTCCTGATCGTCCTGAAGCGGCTGACCAACCTGGACGCCTGGGACGACGAGAACGCGATCCGACTCGACGACCCCCGCATCCGTCAGTTCCCCTTCCTGTACGCGCTCGAGGTGGGGTACATGACGCTGAGTCCGCCGGAGATCGCGGGGCTCCGTGCGTACCTCGACGCGGGCGGGTTCCTGATGGTGGACGACTTCTGGGGCACCCGGGAGTGGGCCGCGTTCGAGTATCAGATCTCGCGGGTTCTCCCCGGTCGACCGATCCAGGACATCCCCCTCGACCACCCCCTCTTCGACATGGTGTACGACATCGACGAGGTCCTCCAGGTGCCCGCGCTCGGGCGGGGCATCTACGGACGCCCGACGTACGAACGAGACGGGTACGTCCCCACGGTGTCGGGGATCTTCGACGACGACGGGAGGCTGATGGCGGTGCTGAACTGGAACACCGATCTGGGCGACGCGTGGGAGCACGCGGAGAATCCGATGTACCCGGTCGAGTTCTCGACGTATGCCTTCCAGGTCGGGGTGAACACCGTCGTCTACGGCATGAGCCACTAGGGCCACCAGGACACCGCCTTGGAATCGATCTTCACCGCTCTCTTCAAGTACCGCCCTCTCCTCTTCCGGGAGGGAGAGCTGGTCTTCGGGACACCGTGGCCGATCGCGGCGGTGCTGGGCGTGACGGCGCTGGTGGCGATCTCGGCGGTCGCGACCTACGGGTCGCGCCAGGGGAAGGCGACCGCGGGCCAGCGAACGACGCTCGCCACGCTGCGGCTGGCTGCGCTGGGCGTGCTCGCCTTCGTCCTCCTTCAGCCGACGCTCGTGCTCACCTCGACCGTCCCGCAGCAGAACTTCATTGGGGTCCTCCTGGACGACTCTCGCTCCATGCGCCTCCCCGGAGAGTCGACGGAGACGCGGGGGGACTTCCTCCTGGAGACCTTCGGCCCCGAGGGTTCGCCCCTGCTCTCCGAGCTGCAGGATCGATTCTCCGTGCGGACCTTCCGCTTCTCCGGCGAGACCTCGCGGGTCGCCGACGCGTCGGAGCTCCTCTACGACGGCACCCGGACCGACCTGGCCGGGGCCCTCGACCGCGCCCGCCAGGAGCTCTCCTCGGTTCCCCTCTCGGGTCTGGTGGTCCTGACCGACGGAGCCGACAACGGGGGGCGAGCGCTCGCCGAATCGCTCGTTCCGCTCCAGGCGGCGTCGATCCCGGTCTACCCGGTCGGCCTCGGCGACGAAGCGCTGACGCCGGATGTGCAGATCGGCCGGGTCGAGCTGCCGAGGAGCGTGCTGCGCGGGGCGAGCCTCGTGGTGGACGTGGTCGTGAACCACCGCGGCTACCAGGGCGAGACGGTCGAGGTCGTGGTCGAGGACGGAAACCGCCGGATCGCCCAGGAGCCGATCGAGCTCGGGCCGAACGGCGAGCCGACGATCACTCCGGTGCGCGTCACCCTCGAAGAGCCGGGCCCGCGGCGACTGCGCTTTTCGATCCCGCGACTCGAAGGCGAGGCCGTCGTGCAGAACAACCGACGCGACCTCCTGGTCGAGGTGCGCGAGAGGCGCGAGAAGATCCTCTACTTCGAGGGCGAGCCGCGGCACGAGGTGAAGTTCATCCGGCGGGCGATCGAGGCGGACGAGAACCTGCAGGTGGTCGTGCTGCAGCGGACGGCCCCGGGGAAGTTCCTTCGGCTGAACGTCGACGACGGAGACGAGCTCGCCAGCGGGTTCCCCCGCACCCGCGAGGAGCTCTTCCAGTACCGCGCCCTCGTGATCGGGAGCGTGGAGGCCGCCTTCTTCACGGCCGACCAGCTGTCGATGATCGCCGACTTCGCGAGCCGTCGAGGCGGAGGGGTCCTCTTCCTGGGCGGTCGAACCGCCTTCGCGGAGGGGGGATACCGGGGCACCGTGATCGAGGACGCCCTCCCGGTCCTCCTGGAGGAGCCGGCCCGCGACCCGCGCAGCGCCTTCACGCAGCTCGCGGTCGAACCCACGAACGCGGGACTCTCCCACCCGATCTCGCAGATCCTCCCCTCCGAGCCCTCGGCGGAGGCCGACGCCGCTGACGCGACGGGGCCGGAGATGCCGGAGACGCTCGACGACGCCTGGGCGAGCCTCCCCCCGCTCTCCACGATGAACCGGATCGTGAGCGCCAAGCCGGGCGCGACGACGCTCCTCACCGGTTCGAGCGACGAGGGGGAGGACCGGATCGTCCTGGCGCACCATCGATACGGCCGCGGGCGGGTCATCGCCTTCCCGGTGCAGGACTCCTGGATCTGGCAGATGCACTCCGAGATCGCCGTCGACGATCCCCGCCACGAGCTTCTCTGGCAGCAGCTCCTCCGGTGGCTCGCGGACGGCGCACCCGATCCGGTGCACGTCGAACCGGACCGGGAGCAGGTCGAGCCGGGGGAGTCGATCCGGCTGCGGGCGACGGTCCTCGACTCGGCCTACCTCGAGGTGAACGCCGCCGAGGTCGTCGCCGAGGTCACCGACCCGACGGGATCGGTGCGGACCGAGCCGCTGAGCTGGACCGTCGACGACGACGGCATCTACGAGGCGGTCATCCCGGTGAGCGCGAACGGTCGACACGCCGTCGAGGTCGTCGCCCGGCAGGGAGAACTCGAACTGGGTCGGGGTGTCGCCTTCTTCCAGGCGGGGCCGAGCGACGAGGAGTTCTTCGACGCGGGCCGCCGCACCGCCCTTCTCGAGCGCCTCGCCGAGGACACCGGCGGCCGGTTCTACACCGTCGACGACGTCGATCAGCTCCCGGAGGATCTTCGCTTCACCGGGGGCGGGGTGACGCTGACCGAGGAGCGCGACCTGTGGGACATGCCCGTCTTCTTCCTTCTGATCGTCGGGTTGATCGGCGCCGAGTGGGGCGTGCGTCGACTGTGGGGGATGGTATGAGGAGGCAGGGCGAATCCATGGGCGATCGGTGCGCGGGGGCGACGCGGGGCGGGTCCATGGCGACCCGGTGCGCGGGTGCGAGGCCGGGCGGGTCCATGGCAGCGTGGGCCGCGCCGTGCCGCAATCGGGGCGCTGGCCGCCGGCTCCTGAGGTCGATCGCGGTGCTGGGAGCGTTGATCGCCCCGGCCCCCTTCGCGACCCTCGCCGCGCAGGAGACCCATCTGGTGACGGTGGTCGGACTCGGCGGCGGGCCGGAGTACGACGCCCGCTTCTTCGGCTGGGGCGAGCGGATCACCGTCGCCGCGCGGGAGCGCTTCGGTCTGCCGGAGTCGAGCACCCACCTCCTCGTTCCGGACGCGGAGCTTCCCGCCCCGGCAACCGCGACCTCCCGCCGCGACGGCGTGGAGGCCACGCTGGCCGCAATCGCGACCGACGCTCCCGCCGACGCCGAGGTCCTGGTCGTCCTGCTCGGGCACGGGACCTTCCGGAACGACGAGGCCCGCTTCAACCTCCCCGGCCCCGACCTGACCGCCCGCGAGTGGTCCCTCCTCCTCGACGCGCTCGCGCCCCGGAGGGTGGCGATCGTCAACGCCGCCTCGGCGAGCGGTCCCTTCGTGCAGGCGCTCGCCGCCTCGAACCGCACCGTCATCACCGCCACGAAGACCGGCCGCCAGCGGAACGAGACCGTCTTCGGCGGCTACTTCGCCGACGCCTTCGCCGGAGACGCCGCCGACCTGGACAAGGACGGCGCGATGTCGCTCCTGGAGGCCTTCGCGTGGACGACCGCCGAGGTGGCGCGGCACTACGACGAGCAGGGGCTCCTCCAGACCGAGAACGCGGTCCTGGATGACGACGGCGACGGGGTGGGGTCCGAAACGCCCTCGGCGGACGAGCCGGATGGCGCCGGGTCCTCCACCTTCGTCTTCGTGCCGGCGGCGGCGCTGGAGCTCCCGGAGGCCGCGGCGGCCGACTCGGTGCTCGCGCGCCTCCTCCGCGAACAGGCCGAGCTGGAGACCCGGATCGCCCGCCTGCGGGCACGCCGGGGGGAGATGGACCCGGAGGCCTACGAGGCAGAGCTGGAGGAGCTGCTCGTCGAGCTCGCGCTGAAGAACCGCGAGGTCGAGGGGCGTCGGGGTGGTGGAGGGGGAGGTCGGTGAGGGTGGCAGCTGCCGCGCGTCGAGCCGGGCACAGCCCCCGGGGACTCGCCTCGGGAAGACAGCGGCGCGGTCGCGGACCGACCCCCCGATCCGTCTGGACGCTGTGGATCACCGGAGCGGCGCTACTGATCGCCGGGGCCGTCGCGCTGCCCACCGCGCTCGCCGCGCAGTCGTCCCCGCTCGACGATGCCCGGGCCGCCCTCGTCCGCGGGGAGTACGAGTCCGCGCTCGAGCGGCTCGACCGGGTCTCGGATGGCGGAAGCGAGGCCGCGATCGTGCGGCTGCGGGCGCTCCGCGCGCTCGGTCGGTACGACGACGCCCTCGACCTTCTGGGTGGCCGGTCCGGCCCCGCGCCCTCCCCGCGACTCGAACGGTGGAAGGGGGAGCTGCTCCTGGAGGTCGGGGCGTGGGATGCGGCGGAGGCCGCCTTCGAGCGGAGCGTCGCCGCGGGGGCGCCCGACGCCGCGCTGGCGCGCGTCCTCCTCGGGGAGCAGGCCTTCCGGCGAGGGCGGTGGCAGGAGGCGCGGGCGGTCTTCGACTCCTTCATCGACCTCTACAACTCCGGTGCGGCCGACACGGGCGCGGAGATGATCGCGGTCGCGCACGCGGTCGGGCGGCTGGGGCGGGAGAACCCCGACCTCTTCCAGGACGCGCTCCGGGCGTGGGACGAGGCGATCGAGCTCCTGCCGGGCGACCCCCGCCCGATCGTGGCGGTGGGGGACCTCTTCCTCGACCGCTACACGAGCACCCGGGCGATGGAGGAGTACGCGCGGGCGCTCTCGGTGAACGCCCGGGAGCCGGACGCTCTCCACGGGCGGGCGCGGGCGCTCGACTTCGACGGGTCGGGTCGTGCACTCGCCGTGGCGAACGAGGTGCTGGAGACCAACCCGAATCACGTCGGAGCCCGCACCCTCCTCGCCGAGATCCGGCTGCGGGCGGAGAACGTCCCCGCCGCCGTCGAGGAGGCGGAGACGGCGCTCGAGACGAACCCCCGGAGCCTCGAGGCGCTCTCCGTCCTCGCGGCGGCCCGATACCTGGCCGGAGACGAGGAGGGGTGGATCGAGGCCCGCGACCGGGTGCTCGCGCTGAATCCGTCGTGGGCCGGCCTCTACGTCCGGCTCGCCGAGCTCTCCGCCGATGCGCGCCGCTACGCGGACGCGGTCGACTTCGCCCGCGAGGCCGTCGCGCGCGACTCGCTCTCGTGGGAGGGGTGGGGCCTTCTCGGCATCAATCAGATGCGGACGCAGGAGGTGGTCGAGGGCCGCGAGAACGTCGCCCGCGCCTTCGACGGCGACCCGTACAACCCGTGGTTCAAGAACACCCTCGATCTCCTCGACCTGATGGACGACTTCGAGACCGTCCGGAGCGAGAACTTCGAGATCGTCCTCCCGCCGGGAGAGGCCGCACTCCTCGGCCCGCGGGTGATCGCGCTCGCGGAGGAGGCCTTCGCCGAGATGACCGAGCGCTACGGTACCTCCCCGCCGACCCCGATCCGCCTCGAGCTCTTCCCGACGAGCGCCGACTTCTCGGTCCGCACCTTCGGGTTGGTGGGGCTCGGTGCACTCGGCGTCTCCTTCGGGAGCACCCTCGTCATGGACTCGCCGACCGCGCGCGAGCCGGGCGACTTCAACTGGGCGTCGACGCTCTGGCACGAGATCGCCCACGCCTTCCACCTCGCGATCTCCGACCACGCGGTCCCCCGCTGGTTCTCGGAGGGGCTCGCCGTCCGCGAGCAGCGGGTGGCGCGACCGCACTGGGGCTTCCGAGCGGGCGTTCCGTGGCTGCAGGCGTGGACCTCGGAGCGGATGCCGCCGCTCTCCAGGATGAACGAGGCCTTCGTGCGCCCGGCCTTCCCGGCACAGCTCGCCTTCGGGTACTTCCAGGCCTCGCTCGCCTTCGACTGGATCGAGGAGCGGTGGGGCTTCCAGGCAATTCGGGACTTCCTGGAAGGGTACGGCCGCGGCGCAACGACGAACCAGCTCACCCGCATCATCCTCGGCCTCGACGACGAGGAGCTCGACGCGGAGTTCCAGCGCTACGTCGACGCGCGCTTCGAGAGTGAGATCGCGGCGCTCGCCGACCTCGCCCCAGTCTTCCACGACGGCCCGGGAGACCAGACCGTCGATGCCGAGGCCACCGTCGAAGAGATCCTGGAGGGGATGACCGACGACCTCGACATCCTTCGCTCTCAGGCGCGGCTCTCCCCGGGGTCCTTCCCCGCCCGGCTGCGGCTCGGGCAGGCGCTGGTTCGGGCCGGATGGTGGGACGAGGCGGAGGAGAACCTCCGTGCTGCCCAGAGACTCTTCCCCGCCTACCCTGGCCTCGACGGCCCGCTCGCGGGACTCGCCCGCGTGCACCAGGCGCGCGGCGAGGTGTCGGAGGCGGCCGGAGCCCTCCGAGCGCTGGGAGAACTGAACGAATCGGCGTGGTCGGTGGCGGTCGAGGAGGCCCGGCTCCGAGCCGAGCTCGGGGACGTTCCGGGTGAACTCCGGGCACTCCGACGCGCCCTCGAGATCCATCCCTTCGCCGTCGAACCTCAGACGCGTCTCGCAACGCTCGCTGGGGAGACCGGGGCGTGGGATGAGGCCGCTTCGGCGTGGGAGGCGGTCGTCGCGCTGGAGCCGGCCGACCCCGCGCAGGTGTGGTACGAACTTTCCCGTGCCCGCCTCAGGAGCGGAGACCGCGCCGGGGCACGGACCGCCGTCCTGCGGGCGCTCGAGATCGCGCCCTCCTTCGACGCGGCGCTGGAGCTGCTGCTCGAGATCCGGGGGGGCGGACGGTGAGGCTCGCGCTCCTCGGGGTAGCGATGGCGGGTGTCGGCGCGGCGGCGCTCGGGTGGGGCGCGCTGCGAGCGGTCGAGGCGCCGGGCAGTTCGGCCCCGACCGACGCCCTCGGGCGACCCGTCCCGGAGCGGGAAGCACCTCTGCAGGAGGATCCGCCGTACGACGGCCACTACCAGTTCGTCCGCGTCCGCTTCGACGAACGCCAGTCCTTCTCGAGCTTCGGCCGCGGCTTCGGGCGCGAGCCGGACTGGGCGCACGACTGGCCCCGCGCCGAGCGCAACTTCCTGACGATCCTGGACGAGCTGACGACCGTCTCCCCGACCCCGGGCGAGGGGAAGATCCTCCGCTTCGACGACCCGGAGATCTTCCGCTACCCGGTCGCCTACGTGGTCGAAGTGGGGTCGTGGGCGCCGTCCCGCTCGGAGGTCGAGGCGCTCGGGCAGTACCTCCGAAAGGGCGGCTTCCTGATCGTCGACGACTTCCGCGGCGCGCAGATCCGCCAGCTGCAGGCGATCTTCAACGCGGCGATCCCCGGCCTGCGCATCCAGGAGGTCCCGGTCGACCACCCGATCTTCGACTCCTTCTTCCGGATCGAGGACCCGTACCGCCTCGCCCCGCCGACCTTCCCGCAGTTCACCCCGGAGTACCTCGGCGTCTTCGAGGACAACGACCCGAGCGGACGCCTCCTCGCGATGCTGAACTACAACAACGACATCGCGGAGTACTGGGAAACCTCCGGTCGGGGCTGGTACCTCGTCGACTTGGAGAACGAAGCGTTCAAGTTCGGGGTGAACTACGTGGTCTACTCGATGACCCACTGACCCCCGACCCGCGGCGGCAACGCTGCACGCGCCCGCCCGCACCCGACTTCCGCACATCGACTTCCGTCCGCTGGAGGACCGCTTGACCGACGCACTCGACACCCGAGACACCGCCCCCCAGACCGGCGCACCGGCGGAGGACGACCTCGCCCTGGCCGACCGCATGCAGGCGGGACGCGAGGCGATCCTGTCGGAGGTCCGCAAGCGAATCATCGGGCAGGAGGAGGTGGTCGAGCAGGCGCTCCTCTCCCTCTTCGTGGGGGGTAACTCGCTCCTGGTCGGGGTGCCGGGTCTCG
>JANQLR010000134.1 GCA_028280525.1 Longimicrobiales bacterium | reverse complement strand
CGGAGAGGAGGAAGGCGGCGACCTCCGCCACCTCCCCCGGCGACCCGATGCGACCGAGGGCGTGCATCGCCTTCGAGCCCTCGAGCGCCCGTTCGTTCCCGGTGATGCGCGCCGTCATCGGCGTGTCCACGAGCCCCGGCGCGATCGAGTTGATCCGGATCCCCGAGCGCCCGTAGGTCGCCGCCGCGGAGCGCACCAGCCCGTCCACCCCGGCCTTCGCGGCCGCGATCGCCTCGTGGTTCGGGATCCCCATTCGCGCCGCCGCGGTGGAGAAGAGGAGAATCGACCCGCCGCCGGAGCGCGACATCACCGCGGTCGCCGCACGGGTCACGGCGAAGGCGGTCGTCAGATTGGTCCGCACCACCGCATCGTAGTCGGCTTCGCGGGTGAGGTGCGCCGGCTTGAGGACGACGCTTCCGACTGCGTTGACCACCGCGTCCAGCCGCCCGGCGTGTTCGCGGGACGCCTTCACGACCTGCTCGACCGCGCTGAAGTCGGCCGCGTCCGCCACGTGTCGCTCGGCACGCAGCTCGTCGGCGAGGGGTGCGAGGCTCTCCTCGTCGCGGCCGGAGAGGAACAGGCGGTGGGTCTCGGAGAGGCGACGGGCGAGGGCGGAGCCGACGCCGCCGGTAGCGCCGAAGATCAGCGCAACCGGGCGCTCGGTAGCACGAGGGTCGGACATGGGACGGTGGTGGAGCGGGGGAGGGGAACGGCGGTTGGCCGCGATCCGATGGGAGCTGCGGCTACGGCGAACCCGATAACTGAAGATCCGTTCCGTGAGTGGGCTGGCTCCTCGACGCTCGCGGGGCCCCGCTCGCTCCCTCCCTCAGCGCTCCTCGGTCGCCCGTCGAACCGACCGCCGCACCGCCGCCCGCATCGCCGGCGGAGCGAAGAGCCCGAGCACCCGGTGCTGCACCACCCCGTCGCCGTCCACGATGAAGGTCGTCGGGAGGGCGGTGATCCCACCGAAGGCCCGGCGCAGCTCGGAGGTCGCCATCCCGACCGGGTAGGTCACGCCGCGCTCCTCGAGGTACTCCCGCACCGCGCCCTCGCCTGCGACATCGGTGGAGATGCCGACGACGACCACCTCCTGCTCTCCGAAATCCTCGTGAACCGCCTGCAGGGCCGGGATCTCGAGCCGGCAGGGCCCGCACCAGGTCGCCCAGAAGTTCACGACCACGGTTCGCCCGTCCAGATCGTCCGACCGGAGGATCTCCCCGTCGAGCGTCCGCAGCTCCCAGCTCGGGGCGTCGCCCACGACCGGACCGATCCCGGTCCACGCCGACAGCTGGGGACCGAGGCGGACGAGGACGAAGACGAGTGCAGCGGCGAGCAGGGCACGCTCCGCCCATCGCGCCGCCGGATGGTCCAGGAGCCGGCGGCGGCCCCCCTCCTCGGTCATCCCAGGAGGGACGGGTCCCAGTCGGCGATCTTGTGACGCCCGTCGCAGAAGGGCTTCTTCTCCGACGCGCCGCACCGGCAGAGGAAGTAGGGCTTCCCTTCGCGGGTCTCCAGGCGGTTCCCCTGATCGTCGTAGAGCGGGATGTCGCCCTCCACCTTGAGCGAGCCGTTGGCGGAGATGGTGATGCGGGCTTCGGGAGTGCTCATCGGGACGTCGCTCGTGCGGTAGGGGGTTCGCCCGAAGCGCACCTTGCATCGGGCAACCTCCCGATCAACCCGAACCGGGTGCGGCGGTTCCCTCGGGCCCCACCCCCGGCGCGCCTGCCGGGGTGCGCCCCGGGGCACTACCTTTCGCGCGAGGCGTATCATCGTGGCCCCACCGGGGCCGATCACTCCGACACGCACAGGAAGCCGGGAACGCCGTGAGCATCTGGGAACGCCGGGAGACCGTCGAGGTCCTCTTCGACGACGTCGGGGTCGGAGGTCGCAACCCCGTCCGCGTCCAGTCGATGACGAATACCGACACCGCGGACGCCGAGGGGACTGCGCAGCAGGTCGCCGAGCTGGCGCTGGCCGGTTCCGAGATCGTCCGGGTCACGGTGAACAACGAGCCGTCCGCGAAGGCCGTTCCGGAGATGGTCGAGCGGCTCCACGACGCGGGGATCCACGTCCCCATCGTCGGCGACTTCCACTACAACGGGCACATCCTCCTCGCGAAGTACCCGAAGACCGCGGAACTCCTCGCCAACTACCGCATCAACCCGGGCAACGTCGGCACGACCCGCCGCGACGAGAACTTCACGAAGATCGTGGAGATTGCGAAGGAGTACGGGAAGTCGGTCCGGATCGGGGTGAACTGGGGTTCGCTCGACCAGCGCCTCCTGACGGAGATGATGGACGAGAATGCGAAGAGCCCGAACCCGAAGGGGGCGAAGGCCGTCCTCCTGGACGCGATCGTCGAGTCGGCGATGCGCTCCGCCGCCCTCGCCGAGGAGGTCGGCCTCCCGCACGACAAGATCGTCATCTCGACCAAGAGCTCGGTCGTCCCGGATCTCATCCAGGTCTACCGCATGCTCGCCCCGCTCTCCGACTACCCGCTCCACCTTGGGCTCACCGAGGCCGGGATGGGGGCGAAGGGGATCGTCGCGACGACCGCCGGCATCGGCCCGCTCCTCATGGAGGGGATCGGCGACACGATCCGCGTCTCGCTGACCCCCGAGCCCGGCGGGGACCGGACGGAGGAGGTCCGCGTCGCGCAGCAGATCCTCCAGTCGCTCGCGATCCGCTCCTTCGAGCCGCAGGTGACCTCGTGCCCGGGGTGTGGTCGCACCACTTCGACCTTCTTCCAGGAGATGGCGCAGGACATCACCGGGTACATCCGGGAGCGGATGCCCGAGTGGCGCAAGCACTACCCGGGCGTGGAGGAGATGGACGTCGCCGTGATGGGGTGCGTGGTGAACGGTCCCGGAGAGTCGAAGCACGCCAACCTCGGCATCTCCCTGCCGGGGACCTTCGAGGAGCCGAAGGCACCCGTCTACGTCGACGGCGAGCACTACACCACGCTGAAGGGCAAGGGTCTGGTCGACGAGTTCAAGGAGATCCTCGACGCCTACGTCGTGCGGACGTACGGAGAGGTCCGCGAGGGGGCGGGCGCGAGCGCCTGACCCCCGCGTGCGTCAGCTGCCGGGGCTTCCGCTTCCGGTGAGTTCCGGGTGGTCCGCGCGGCGGAGGAACTCGATGACCGCCCGTACCCGGGCGCCGTCCAGCTCCCGGTTCAGCATCGGGACGGTGTACTCCCGCAGGAGTCGTTGCGCGATCGAGTCCACGCGGAGCATCGAGTCCGGTCGGGCGATCATCCCCTCGAGCCACACCATCGAACGGCGACGGGTCACTCCGGAGAGGTCCGGCCCGACGACCGCCCCCTCCCCGATCGCGTGACAGGCCGCGCAGTTCCGCCGGTAGAGTTCGGCCCCCACGTCGGCCATCCCGTCGTCGATCGGCTGCGCCGGGGCAGGGAGGGCGGACTCGGCCCAGAGCGGATCGACGTCGAGCGGCTCGGGACAGGCGACCATGAGGGGCAGGAACCCCATCAGGAGTACTCGGAGGCGCATTCCAGAAGATAGCGGAAGGGCCGATTCCGTCATTGCCTCGAACATCCGCCGCGGATAGGGTGTTTCCCGGAGGAGGGGTCCGGTCGGAAGAAATTCACGCCCACCGGCGTACGTCTCGGTCAGACCACGGCTCGGATGCGCGGGGCAACCCTCGAATCCGTCGCCTCGTCCCACGGGCGGGCCGCATGGCCCCCAGCGGTGCACCACGAACAACCTGGACAGCTTCATGAACTTCTCCCGCGGCGTCCTGGTGGGCGCGACCGTTCTCCTGCTCCTCGGGGCCGCGGGTGCGGCTACCTGGTGGCGACTCCGTCCGGCGGAGGACGCCGAGACCAGCGCCGGAGACGGCGAGGAGGCGGCCGTCGAGGTCGAGTCGGCGAACACGCAGTTCGCCTCGGACGTACCGACCCCGGTCGAGGGAGCGGAGGTGGTCGAGGACACGCTCTGGATCACCGTCAACGCCGGCGGAATCGCCGAGGCTGCCCGACGGGCGCGCGTTACCTCGCAGGTGGAAGGGATCATCGAGGTGATCCCCGTGCGCGAGAACTCGAGCGTCGCGAGCGAGGGGCTCCTGGTTCAGATCGACACAACGGAGCTCGCGCTGAGCGTGGCCGAAGCGCGCGCGGGGCTCGCCGAGGCTCAGGCCCAGTACGAGTCGACGATTCTCTTCGACGATCGAGTCGAGGATCCGGAGGTCCGTCGGAAGCGCGAGGTCGTCGCCCGGTCGTCGAGCGGGCTGAACCAGGCGGAAGTCGCGGTCCGCACTGCCGAGGTTCAGCTGGAGCGCGCCACGATCCGATCCCCCTGGGGGGCGCGGGTCGCCGATCTGGACGTGGTCGAGGGGCAGTTCGTTGCGGCCGGTACCGAGCTCCTGACCCTGGTCGATCTCGATCCGATTCGGGTCGAGGCCAGCGTGACCGATGTGGGCATCGCGATGCTCGAGGAGGGTCGGCGCGCGCGCGTCGTCTTCGCCGCCTTCCCCGGGGAGGAGTTCAACGGGGTCATCGAGTCGATCAACCCCGTCGTCGATCCCGAGTCCCGCATCGGTCGCGTCACCGTCTTCCTGCCGAACCCGGACGGGCGAATCAAACCCGGGATGTTCGCGGACGTCACCCTCGAGGCGCGGGCCTACCCGGACCGGATCATGGTCCCGAGGGAGGCGGTGCTCGAGCGCGGCGTCGCCCGCGACCGGAAGATGGTCTTCCTCTACGCGGAGGAGGGCGGGCGCGGTCTCGCCAAGTGGCAGTACGTCAACACGGGCGTCGAGAATGAGGAGTGGGTGGAACTCCTCCCGGCGGACGACGGCACGGTCCTCACGGCCGGCCAGACGGTCCTGGTGGAGGGTCACCAGTTCCTGGCGCACGACACGCAGGTTCGACTGGTCGAGAATGTGGTGGCTGCCGGTGGGAGGCCGACGCGATGAGGGGGGTGGAAGAATATCGAGCCGGAGGCCGATCCGCGCGCCGACCGAGCCTTCGGTCGGCTCGGTGCCTCGCGGGACGTGCGATCCTGCTGATCCTCGTGGGCTCGTCCCCGATCGTGGCGCAGGAGGAGGCGACGACCAGACTCTCCGTCGAGGATGCGGTAGGACGGGCGTTCCGCACGAACCCGACGGTCCGACGCGCCGTGAACGAGCTGGACCGGAACCCCGCCGACCGGCGGCTGGCGCTTTTCACTCAGGTCCTCCCCAACGTTACGGGGAACATCTTCAGCACCGGGTACGAGGGCAACATCTCCTCGTTCGGACGAGATGACTTCGGGAACCCGACCCGGCTCGACAACGCCGCGTGGGAGTACTTCTCGAATACCAATCAGGTGTTGAGGGTCGACTGGAACATTCAGGGTGCGAGCCTCTTCAACGCCTATCGGCAGCAGCAGGCGACGGCGCAGACCCGACGGGCCGCGGTCACCACCGCGGAGTGGACGCTCGACGGCGAAGTCCGTACGAACTACTACGACGCCGTCGAGCAGCTGGCCCTGCTGGAGGTGGAGGAGGCGCTGGTCGCGGGTCGTGAGGTCGACCTGGAGTCTGCAGAACGCCGATTCGGGATCGGGCAGGCATCTCGTGTCGACGTCCTGAATGCGCGCGTTCAGCTCGGCCAGCAACGAATCGCCGTTCGGGGGGCGCGATCGACCTACGAGCAGGCGCTCCTGACGCTCCGCACCTCGATTGGCGATCAAAACATGGGCGAAGTCCGAGTGGGGTCGTCGGACCTTCCGGTCTTCGACCCGTCCACGCTCGATGCGGATCAGCTGATTCGGCGGGCCTGGACGGTGAACCCCCAGCTCGTCGAGCGGGGCGTCGCCGTGGACGGCGCCCGACTGGGAGTCCGGCGGGCGGCCGAGAGCTGGTGGCCGGATCTCGGGTTCAGCTACACCCTCGGGCGGTCGAACCAGGTTCCGGACTTCGATGCCCTCTTCGATCTGTCGCATCAGTCGGAGGAACTCATCTCGACCTTTCAGATCCAGGTCACCCTGCCGTACCTGACGAACTTCTTCCAGGACCGGGCCGACGAGGCCGAGGCGCAGGTCCTGCTGGCGAACGCCGAGGAGGACCAGCGTGAGCAGCTCCTCGAGATCGAGCAGACCATCCGCTCCGAGCTGATCAACCTTCGGAACCAGTGGGAGAGCCTCGAGTTCGCCGAGGAGTCCGAGGAGATCGCGCGGGAGGCCACCGAGCTCGCACGGCAGGAGTATCAGATCGGAACCCGCACCTTCGAGGATCTCCAGGACGTCGTCGACCAGGAGGCGGAGGCGGTCCGCACCACGATCCAGGCCCGCTTCGCCTTCATCGATGCCCTCCTCCTGCTCGAGGGCGCCGTCGGCACCCGGGTGCGACCCGCGGGCTTCGCCGGGGGCTCCGACTGATGTCCATCCCGCGCACCTCCGTCCGCCGCCCGGTGGCGGTGGCGATGCTCTTCCTGGCGGTGATCCTCCTGGGGGCGATCTCCTACCTGCGCCTCCCGATCGACCTGCTCCCGGACGTGAGCTACCCGAGGCTGGTCATCTACACCTCGTACCCGGACGTCGCCCCCGCCGAGATCGAGCGGCTGGTGACGGAGCCGGTCGAGTCGCAGGGCGCCTCGGTCCCCGGGGTGGAGCGGGTCACGTCGACCTCGCGCGAGGGGGTGTCGCTGGTGACGCTGCGCTTCGCGTGGGGCACCGACATGGACTTCGCGATGCTCAACGTGCGGGAGAAGATGGACAACCTGCGCGAGAGCCTCCCGGAGACGGCGACGCGACCGCAGATCCTGCGCGTCGATCCGGAATCGGAGCCGATCCTGGCGCTCTCGATCGCCGGCGGGGGAGACCTCTGGTCGACGAAGGAGCTGGCCGAAACGGTCTTCCGCCGTCGACTGGAGCAGCTGGACGGCGTCGCTCAGGCGGCCGTCTCCGGGGGCTTCGACCGGGAGATCCAGGTCGAGATCCAGCCCCGCCTCATGGAGGCGTACGGGCTGACGCTCGAGGATGTCTCGACGGCGCTCGCCGCAGCGAACGTCTCCGCGCCCGGCGGAACGATCCGGCAGGGACGTTACCGATACCCGCTCCGGACCCTCGGAGAATTCACGGCGGTCTCGGAGATCGAGGACGTCGTCGTCGCCCGTGAGCCGGCCGGCGGTGGAACGGGCGGAGGAACCGGGACCGGCGCCGGGACACAGGCCGGGGGCCAGCAGGGGGATTCGCGCAGCACGATCCGGCTGATCCGCCTCCGCGACATCGGCCGCGTCATCGACGGCTTCGAGGAGCGCGAATCGATCGCGCTCTACAACGGAGCGGAGGCGGTCGGGCTGCTGGTCTTCAAGGAGTCCGGGGCGAACACCGTTCAGGTGGCCGAGCTGGTGGAGGAGGTCCTCGAACAGCTGCGGGCGGAGTACCCCGCGGTCTCGATCGATGTGGCCACGTCCCAGGCGGGGTTCATCGCCGACTCGATCTCGAACGTGGTGTCGGCGCTCGTCTTCGGAGGCGTGCTCGCCTTCCTGGTTCTCTTCCTCTTCCTGCGCGACTCGCGCTACCCCTTCGCAATCGCGACCGCGATTCCGATCTCCGTCATCGGCACCTTCGCCCTGATGGAGGCCTTCGGGGTCTCGCTCAACATCATGAGCCTCGGCGGACTCGCCCTCGGCGTCGGGATGCTGGTCGACAACTCGATCGTGGTGCTGGAGAACATCTTCCGGCACCGGGAGGAGGGGAAGGACGGGGTGGAGGCCGCCTCGGTCGGCGCGGAGGAGGTCGCAGGCGCGATCACCGCCTCCACGCTGACCACGATCTCCGTCTTCGGTCCGATCATCTACGTGGAGGGAGTGGCGGGAGAACTCTTCGGCGACCTGTCGCTCGCGGTCGCCTTCTCGCTGATCGCATCGCTCATGGTGGCGCTCACCCTGCTGCCGTCGCTCGCGGGACGCTTCGGGAGTGGGGAGGCCCGCATCGAGGTGCCGCCGGTCGAGCGGCCGAGGCCGCAGGGCTTCTTCGGGTGGGCGAAGCGGGTGCTGTGGTGGATCTTCGTCGGCCCCTTCCGCCTCCTCTGGATCGGAGGCGCGCTCCTGCGCGCACTCGCCGTCTTCTGGTGGCAGACGCTCGGCTCTGGCCTCTCCAGAGTTGCGAGCCCCTTCCTGGACGCCTTCGACCGCGCCTTCGACGCCTTCGCGGCCCGGTACCACTCGGCGCTCGAGTGGTCGCTCGACCATCGCTCCGCGGTGCTGGCCATGGCCGCTGGGGCGCTAGCGGTCACCCTCCTCTTCGGATCGGTGCTTCCGCGCAACCTGCTCCCGGATGTCGACCAGGGGACCTTCCAGGTCTCGCTCGCACTCCCCGAGGGCACGGGGCTGGAGGCGACCGAGGAGGCCTCCCGGCGGATCGAGGCCGCCCTCCTCGCGGATCCCGGTGTCGAGGCCGTCTTCGGGCAGCTGGGGCGGGACGTCCGCGCCTACGCCGAGGGCGAGGACGAGACGGGCCTGAACACCGCGAACTTCGACGTGCGCCTCCTCCCGGGGGTCACCACGGCCGAGGTGCTCGACCGCGTGCGCGCGATCGGGGACGACTACCCGACGGGGGCTCTCGCCTTCACCGCTGGGGAGGCGACCGCTCTGGGCACGCTCCTCGGCGGGGCGGAGGCCGATGTTGCGGTGCGGGTTCGAGGCGAGGACCTCGACCTCATGATCGCGCGCGCCGAGGAGGTGATGGCCCGGCTGCAGGGGCTCGACGAACTCGCGAACGTGCGCGTCGGGACCGACGAGGGGACCCCGCAGATCCAGGTGGACGTGGACCAGGAGGCGGTGGCGGCCTACGGGATGCAGACGAGCCAGGTGGTGGAGACGATCGACCGGGCGCTCCGCGGGGATCGCGCGACCGAATTCGTCGAGTTCGATCGCAAGATCGGCGTCGTCGTCTCCTTCCCGAAGGACCTCCGGTTCGCGCGGGAGACGCTCGACCTCCTCCGAGTGGAGGGGATTCCGCTGCACGAGCTCGTGCAGGTGGACGAGGCGGTCGGACCGGCCGAGGTGAAGCGAGAGGACCAGGGCCGGGTGATTCCGGTCTACGCGGACGTCGTGACCGGCGGCCTCGACGACGGGATCACCGCGATCCAGGCAGCGCTCGTCGACCTGCCGCCGAGCCGTGAGCTGCGGATGGAGGTGGGTGGAGAGAACGAGGAGATGCGGCGGTCCTTCCGCGACCTCGCCTTCGCCTTCGGGCTCGCGCTCATCCTGGTCTACATGATCCTGGCGGCACAGTTCGAGTCCTTCGTCCACCCCTTCACGATCCTGATGGCGGTGCCGCTCGCGCTGGTCGGGGCGGTCTTCGCCCTCGGCGCGGCGGGGGAGGGGGTCAATACGATGTCGCTGATCGGGATGGTGATTCTCGTCGGCATCGTGGTGAACGACGCGATCGTGAAGGTGGACTTCATCAATCAGGCCCGGGCCGCCGGCGCCGGTCTCCGGGACGCCGTCCTCGAGGCGGGCCGTGTACGGCTCCGACCGATCATCATGACCACCGTGACGACCGTCCTCGGGCTCACGCCGATGGCTCTCGGCATCGGCCGCGGTGCCGACCTCCGCGCTCCGCTTGCGATCGCGGTGATCGGGGGCCTCGTGGTCGCCACCCTCCTCACGCTCGTCATCGTCCCGGTCGTCTACTCCGTCGTCGAGGAGTTCCGCCTCCGGATCACCGGACAGCTGCCGGAGAGGGGAGGGACGAGCGGGGGTCCGATCCCTGGCGGTGACTCGATCCTCGCGACGGGGGGTGCAGACGGGTGATCCGGCTCTCGATCCGGCGGCCGGTCGCGGTCGCGATGACCTATGGCGCGGTGGCGCTGCTCGGCGCCTTCGCCTGGCAGAACATCCCGATCGATCTCTACCCGGACGCGGAGCTGCCCAAGCTCAGCGTCACGGGGCAGTGGCCCGGGGCCTCGCCGGAGACGGTCGAGGCCTTCCTGACGTCCCCGCTCGAGGCGGCGGTGAATCAGGTCCAGGGAGTGGAGAAGATCATCTCCGACTCCTACGAGGGACGGACCGACATCGAGGTGGAGTTCAGCCGCGACGTCGACATGGACTTCGTTCGGCTGGAGCTTTCCGAGCGAATCTCCACCCTCGAGGAGGATCTGCCGCCGGGCGTGCGGAACGTCTCGGTCGAGCCGTACATCCCGCGCGAATTCCAGGATCAGAATCGCCCCTTCCTGATGTACTCCTTCACGGGGCCGTACACCCTCGAGGCGCTCTACAAGCACCTCGACGAGGTCGTGGTTCCGGAGGTGACGCAGGTCGAGGGCGTGGCGATCGCCTTCGCCTACGGGGGTCGCGAGCGTCTCCTCGAGATCCGCGTCGACGACGAGGAGGCACGGTCGATCGGGCTCAGCCCGTGGGCCGTCTATCAGGCGATCGGGGAACTCGATCTCGTTCAGGAGGCGGGTGTCGTCCGCCAGGGAGATCAGGAGCGCACCGTCACGATCGTGAATCGACCCGAGGGGACCGGCGACATCCTCGACGCGATTCTGACGACGGTGAGCGGAACGCCGGTCCGCGTCGGCGACGTCGCCACCGTCACGGACGCCTTCGAGGAGGCGCGACGGCTCGAACGGATCGATGGCGACGCGGCGGTGACGCTGGTGCTCTTCAAGGAGACCGGTGCGAACACCGTCCGCGTCGCCGCGGCGGCCCGCGATCGGATCGATCAGGTGCAGCGACTCAATCCGTACGGCGCCGAGCTGATCCTCGAACGGGACGAGTCGGAGGAGATCGACGAGCAGCTCACCGATCTCCGTACCCGGGCCGGATTCTCGGCGGTCGTGATCTTCGTGGTCCTCCTGGTCTTCCTGGCCTCCTTCCGCTCCGCCGGGATGATCTTCGCGACGATCGCCTTCTCGGTGCTGATCTCGCTGAACCTCATCTACTTCGGGGGGCTGACCCTCAACCTCCTGACGCTGATGGGGCTGGCGATGGGCTTCGGGCTCATCGTCGACAACTCGATCGTCGTCCTGGAGAACGTCTACCGCCGCTGGCAGCGGGGCGAGGAGGCGGAGGAGGCGGCCGAGCACGGGGCGCGCGAGGTGGTGCTGCCGATCTTCGCCTCGACCGCGACCACGCTGATCGTCTTCGTCCCCTTCGTCTACCTGCAGGGCGAGCTCCGCATCTTC
>JANQLR010000109.1 GCA_028280525.1 Longimicrobiales bacterium | reverse complement strand
GGGAGCTCGGGGCGCTGATCGAGCGATCGGAGGACTGAGGAGGGGCGTCGAAGCGGAGCGGGGGCGAAGCTCGCCGCTCGCGACTGCGGATCCCGACCTCCCGAGGCCCACCCGACGAGCGAAACCGCCCCCGCGACGGGACCGTAGGGCCCACCGCCGGAGCGACGATCGTTCCGGCCGGTTCGCGGGGCCGACTCCCCGCACGGGCGCGAGAGGAGGCGGCATGGAGTCCGAGGAGCGGGAAGGGCAGGGCGCGCGGGCGCGGATGAACAGGGGCGTCGAGATGCTCACCGCCTTCCGCGATGCGATCAGCGAGACGATCCAGGAGGCCCGGGAGCGTGGGGATCTCTCCACCGACCGGGCTCGAGAGGCGCTGCGCGGGGCGTACGACAAGGCCCGGACGGCGTCGGCCGACGCCCGCGACCGTTTCGACTTCGTGTCTCAGTCGGACTTCGACGCCCTGCGCACCCGCGTCGACGAACTCGAACGCAGGGTACGGACGACGGTCACCGGGGATTCCGGGAGGGAGGAGGGCTAGCGCCGGGGAAACGGGCCGAGTCGGCCCCGAGGAGATTGAAGAGACCTTCAATCGTCCTTGAGGACGCTCCGCCTATGGACTACATTCATTTCTCGGAAGCTGTGCGAAACGGCACTTCGAAGTGGGGGCGCGGTCGGCCCCCGCTTTTTTATTCGACATAGGTCAGGGTTCGAAGCGGGCGGACGGATGGCGAAGGTGATTCCGCAGATCGCGCAGGAGCTGGAAGCGCGGGTGTCCGAGCTCGGCTACGAGCTGGTCGATGTCGAATGGAAGGGCAGCTCGCGCCGCCCGATCATCCGCCTTCGCGTGGACCGGCCGGACGCCGTTCCCGGGGAGACCGGGGTGACGGTGGACGACTGCGTCGCCGTGAGCCGGGGCCTCGAGCCGTGGCTGGAGGAGACGGGCGCGCTTCCGGAGACGTACGTGCTGGAGGTGTCGTCTCCCGGGGTCGAGCGGCCCCTCGTGCGACCGCGCGACTTCGCGCGCTTCGCGGGGGAAAGCGTTGCGATCAAGGGAGATGGCCCCCTGGCGGATGGGCTGGCGCGCCGGCTCGAGGGAGAGCTGCTCGGACTCGACGAGTCCGGGGAGACGGGCCCCCGGGTTCGGCTGAAGCTCGCCAACGGCGACGAAGTGGGGATCGAGTACGACCGGATTGCCGGTGCGCACCTGGTCTACCACTGGAAGTGATCGAGACGACGAGACGCGAAGAGCGGACCTCTGACGCTGGAGTGATGACAGGATGGCGAACGCCGCACAGATCGTAGCTGCGCTGCGCGACATGGGCTCGACCAAGGACCTCAGCCCGGACGAGGTGAACGACCTCATGCGGGATGGGATCCTCGCGGGCCTCATGAAGATCTACGGTCCGAACGTGGAGGCGGAGATCGAGGTCGACGACCTCTCCGGGGAGTTCGACATCGTCGTGCTGAAGCGGGTCGTGCAGGAGGTCGAGGACGAGTCGACCGAGATCTCGCTGCAGGAGGCGCGCTGGGAGGACGACACCTTCGAGGTCGGCGACATCATGGAGGTGGAGGTCGAGTTCGGGCAGTTCGGCCGGAACGCCGTGATGGCGATGAAGCAGCGCATCGTCCAGCGCATTCGCGAGGGGGAGCGCGACCGGATCCGCGACGAGTTCGCCGACCGCGTCGGGGAGCTCCTCTCCGGCGAGGTGCAGCAGATGGAGCGCGGCAAGATCGTCGTGATGCTCAACCTGCACCGCGACGCCGAAGCGATCATCCCGTGGAAGGAGCAGAACCCGCGGGAGCGCTTCCGCCAGGGCGAGCCGATTCGGGCGGTCCTCAAGAAGGTCGACGAGACGCCGAAGGGGCCGCGCCTGATCCTGTCGCGCGCCGACCCGCTCTTCGTCTCCGCGCTCTTCAAGCTCGAGGTGCCGGAGGTCTCGCAGGGGATCGTGGAGATCAAGGAGATCGCCCGCGAGGTCGGCGGCCGGACGAAGATCGCCGTGCACAGCAGGGACGAGTCGATCGACCCGGTCGGCGCCTGCGTGGGACTCAAGGGCTCTCGGGTGCAGGCGGTGGTCTCGGAGCTGGGCGGGGAGCGGATCGACATCGTTCCGTGGCACCCCGAGCCGGAGACCTTCGCGCGCCGTGCCCTCGCACCCGCGCGGGTTGCGAAGGTGATCAGCGCGCCGGAGCGCCAGGTGATCACCGCGATCGTGGACGAGGACCAGCTCTCGCTCGCGATCGGTCGGAACGGCCAGAACGTGCGTCTCGCCTCCCAGCTGATCGGGTGGCAGATCGATCTGTACGGTTCGCGCGAGTGGCTCGAGCGGGGTCAGGAGTTCTCGGTCTTCTCCGGAGGGGAGGACAGCTACGAGACCTCGGACTTCGCGCTCAGCGAGCTCGCCATCGAGGCGTCGACTCTGGCGGCCCTGAATGCCGCTGGATACAATACATTTCTAGACATCATCGACCTCGACAAGGGGGATTTCCTCCGCGTCGAGGGTCTGTCCGAGGCCGAGGCGGACCAGCTCCTCGAGATCATCGATCAGCTGACCGTGATCGAGGGAGAGGGGGCCGAGGCCGAGGGCAGCGCGATCGAGGGCGGTTCGTCCGACGGTGAGCCCGGGGAACGCGAGGACTGAGGTCCTCCAGCTCCTCGGGCTCGCTCATCGTGCGGGGGTGGTTTCCCCCGGCACGAGCGCCGTCCGGGAGTCGGTGAAGCGCGGGTCTGCACGACTCGTGCTCACGGCGACCGATGCGTCGGAGACACAGCTGGAGAAGGTGAGGGGACTTCTGCGACACCGCGGGGTTCCCGAGTGTCGCGTCGGCTCGAGAGACGAGCTGGGCGGTGCGGTCGGTCGGGGGCCGCTGTCGGCCCTCGCCGTGGAACAGGACGGATTTGCAGGGCGGATCCGGGAACTTCTGGATTCGTGAAATCGGTGCGTGGCACCGGGGAAGAGGACGACCGAGCGTATGCGGGTTGCTGAACTTGCGAAGGATCTGAAGGTCGAGGAGAAGGTCCTCGTGGACCTTCTGAGGACGATGGGCATCAAGGTGCCCGGCGCGGATGCCCCCGTGTCGGAGGCCGACGTGTCCAAGGTTCTCGCGAAGGTGGAGCGCGAGAAGCGCGCGGGAAAGACCGCCGCCGACGCCATTCAGGCGGCCCTCGAGGAGGCGTCTGCCGGGACCTCGACTCGCCGTCGTCGCCGCCGGCGCCGGGCCGAGCCCGAGCCGGAGGTCGAGGCCGAGCAGGAGTCCGAGGCCGCGGTCGCCGAGGCCGAGGACGAGTCTGCGGCCGAGCCGGTCGAGGAGGCGACCGAGGCGGAGCCGATCGTCGCCGAGGAGGCGCCGGCCGACGAGCCGGTTGCCGAGGAGGCGGCGCCCGAGACCGAGGTCGAGGCCGAGGCGGAGACCGCCCCGGAGCTCGCTTCCGCGGACGAGCCGGATGAGGGAGATGTCGAGGTCGAGGCTGCGCAGGAGGAGGCCGAGGAGCCGGAGGCGCCCGTCGAGGTCGCTGCCCCCGCTCCCGCCGCCGCCGCGCCCGCGGAGGACGCCGAGTCCGTCTCGGCGCCGGCCGCCGCCGCTCCGACCCCCGCCGCGGCGGGCACGGTTCGACCCGAGCCGGCGG
>JANQLR010000102.1 GCA_028280525.1 Longimicrobiales bacterium | reverse complement strand
GTCCTCGTCCGACACGAGCGGGTGGAGGCCCTGCTCGAGGTCGACGGAGACGTGGTAGCGCTCCCCGAGCGAGCGCTGGAGGACCTGATCGAGCTCCTCGATCACGTCGGCGAAGCGGATCCTGCCGAAGCGCATCGCGCCCCGCCGGGAGAAGGCGAGGAGCTGGCGGGTCAGCGCCCCGCCTCGGAAGGCGGCCCGCATCGCGGTGTCGATGCCCTCGATGCGCTCGGCCTCGTCCTTGGCCACGCGGGCCATCTCCAGGCTGGCGGTGACGATCATCAGGAGGTTGTTGAAGTCGTGTGCGATCCCTCCGGTCAGCCGGCCGATCGACTCGAGCTTCTGGGCGCGAAGCAGCTGCTCGGAGAGCTGCTGACGCTCCCGTTCGAGCCGCTTTCGTTCACGGATCTCGACCTCGAGTTCGCGCCGCCGTCGGCGCTCGACCGCGGTGGTCCAGCGAATCGAGGCCCAGACCGCCAGCCCGGCGAGCAGGACGCTCGCGATCCGAAACCACACCGTCTCCCAGAAGGCGGGGAGGACCTCGAATTCGAGGACGGCCGGGGCCGCTGAAGTCCCACCTTCGTCGTTGAAGGCGCGGACCTCGAAGGAGTAGCTGCCAGGGGGGAGGGCCGAGAAGAAGGCGCTCCGGCGATCTCCGGCATCGATCCAGCGATCCGAGATCCGGTACTCGAAGCGGATCTGCGCGGGCCGGAGGAAGCTCGGGGAGGTATACCGGATCTCGATCTCCTCCGCGTCCGCCGGGACGCCCTCGGTCACCGGCCAGACGGCGCCGTCGACGAGGACCTCGGTGACGTGGATCGGAGGAGGAGCGGGATTACGAGGGAAGTTGGCGATGTCGAGGACCCGGGGGCCTTCGATGGATCCGTACCAGAGGAGTCGGGTCTCGGGGTCGATGAAGGCCTGACTCCCCGCCGGCTCCATGTAACCGCTCGCCTGCTCGACGATCAGGGGACGCAGGTCGGTCGCACGACCCTCCAGGACCGCATCGATCGCGTCGTAGTCCACGCGGGCCAGCGCCCGGTTTCCAATGAGCCAGAGCCCGCCCTCGAATGGGATCACCTCCGAGAGGAAGGCATCGGGAAGACCCTCGCCCGGGTCGAAGACCCGGACCTGCCCCCCGGGCTCGATCAGGGTGAGCCCCCCGCCGTAGCTCGCGACCCAGACGCGACCCTCCTCGTCCTCCGCGACGCTGCGCTTCTGGCCCGGGACGATCCCGTCCGCGGTGGTCCAGATGCGCAGTCGGCCCTCTGGCGACAGGTGGTGGACGGTTCCGTCGTCGCCCCCCATCCAGAGGCCGCTGGGGAGGAAGACGGCGGTGGCGATTCCGGTGGGCGGCACGACCTCCGGCCGAGCAGTCCACCCCTCCGGGTCCAGTCGCTCCACCGTGCCGTCGGCCATGAAGCGATGGACCCGCCCCTCGAGGTCGACGGCGAGTTCGTCGAGCCGGGACGGCCCCACCTCGATCACGCGGCCGAGCGAGTCGAGCTCGGCGAGGGCGCCGTCCGTCGAGATCCGCGTGAAGAGCCGCCCGTCCCGGTGCTGTGCCAGGGCGGAGAGGCACTCCCTCGCCGGGGGGGAGAGGAGGCGGCCCTGGTTCGGCGAGGCATAGCTGTACAGCTCCGGGCAGGTCGAGACCCAGACATCGCCCCCGGCCACAGGTGCGACGAAGAAGGTCTCCGGGACCAGCCCCTCGGGCGGGTGCGGGAAGGGTGCCGCGAGGACGGCGGACCGGCGCAGCTGAAAGAGCCCGCCACCCCGGGAGCCGATCCAGACCGACCCCTCCCGGTCGACCAGCATCGACTCGAAGAGGCGGACGGGAGCGTTGTCCACCGTGAGCGGGATGGTGTCGGCGACGGTCCCCCGAAAGCGGAGCAGGTCGCCCCCGGCCGCGAAGACCTCGCCCGCCGCCGTGGCGGCCATCGCCCGGATGAAGTCGGTACCCTCCACACGCTCCGAGCCGTCCTCGAGCACGAACCCGTTCGGGCCCGCCCACCAGCGACGTTCCCCGACCTGGGCCGCGGCGGTGAGGGGTCGTT
>JANQLR010000074.1 GCA_028280525.1 Longimicrobiales bacterium | reverse complement strand
CCGACCACCTCTCGCCGCTTCTCCTCGCCGAGCTGGCGTCGACGGCCCGCCCGGGGCTGCTCCTGGCGACCCACGTATACCCCTCGTCGACGCCCGAGGAAGCGGTCCGTGCGCTCCGGGCGGCATACGCCGGCCCGGCCGTCGCCGCCCGGGACGGGATGGTCGTTCGGGTCCGCGGCGGCCGGGCCACCGTGGACCGCCCGACGGGCGCCGGGTAGACTTCCTCGCCGGGCCGGAAGGCCCGACCTCCACCGAACGAGTGGGATCCATGCTGGTCGTCATGAAGCACAACGCCTCCGAGGAGCAGATCGGCGGAGTCGTCGGCACCATCCGGGACATGGGGTACGACGCCCGGCCGATCCCGGGTGGACAGCGTACCGCGGTCGGGCTGATCGGCAACGACGGCCGGGTGGACGCGGCCCGCCTCCAGGGCCTCGAAGGAGTGCTGGAGGTCATCCCGGTCACGCACGCGTACAAACAGGTCTCCCGCGAGTGGCGGGAGGAGGACACGCGCGTCGTGCTCGGCAACGGGACGGTCGTCGGTGGAGCGGAGATCGTCGTGATGGCCGGTCCGTGCGCGGTCGAGGGCGAGCGCGAGATCATCGAGATCGCTCAACGGGTGCGGGAGAGGGGTGCCACCGTTCTGCGCGGCGGTGCCTACAAGCCCCGGACGTCTCCGTACGCCTTCCAGGGGCTCGGGAAGGACGGCCTGGCGTACCTGGCGAAGGCGAGGCAGGAGACGGGCCTCGCCGTGGTGACCGAGGCGCTCGACCCGGACGGCGCCGATCTGGTGGCGGAGTACGCCGACATCATCCAGATCGGCGCACGCAACATGCAGAACTACGCGCTGCTCAAGCGGGCGGGACGGACCGGGAAGCCGGTCCTGCTCAAGCGGGGGATGTCGGCCACCATCGAGGAGTTCCTCCTCGCGGCCGAGTACGTGCTGGCCGAAGGCAACGACGACGTGATCCTGTGCGAGCGCGGGGTGCGCTCCTTCGACACCCACACGCGCAACCTCCTCGACCTGGCGGCCATCCCGGTCGTGCAGTCGCTCTCGCACCTTCCCATCATCGCCGACCCGAGCCACGGCACGGGGCTGCGCTCGAAGGTGACCCCCATGGGCCGGGCCGCGGTCGCGGCCGGGGCCCACGGGCTGCTCGTCGAGGTCCACCAGGACCCGCCACGGGCCAAGTCGGACGGTGCGCAGTCGCTCTACCCGGAGCAGTTCGCCGAGCTCATGGAGCAGATCGGAATGATCGCACGCGCGATCGGTCGGGAGCTCACACCTCCGCTCTCCGTCGCCGGCTCCGCCTCCTGAGCCGAAAACGGCACGGGGCGTCGAGGAGGCGCCCGGCACCGGGGCTCCGGGGCCTCACCGCTCGGGGCGCCACGCGTCCTCCAGGTGTTCGCACCGCAGGATCGTCCGGCCGGGCCCCGCCACGACGGAGACGACATCGAAACGCACCCGAAGGTCGGTGTAGACGTGCCGCATCAGGTAGTCGGTCGCGACCGTCTCGATCTCCCGTCGCTTGCGCCGCGTCACGGCCTCTTCCGGCGGACCGAAGTCCAGGACCGTGCGGGTCTTCACCTCGACGAAGACGAGCAGGTCCCGGCGCCTCGCGATGACGTCGACCTCGCGCCGTCCGAGCCGGTACCCGCGCTCGAGGACGGACCAACCGTCGCGCATGAGGAAGCGGCAGGCGACCGTCTCTCCCCATGCGCCGAGGGCGTGCGGTGGGTGGCGTGGAGGCGCGGGCGTCGGTGAGCGGGTCATGGGAGGACGATGCGGGGGCACCGGGGACGTTCCCATGTCCACCGGGGACGGCGCTCGCACCGCCGGTGCCGAAGGGCCATCCGGGGTCGCGTTGACCTCCCTCCGGGCCCCGGGTAGCTTCCCGGTGCCCCAGGTCCGCAGGGTGCGAGCTCGCGAATCCCGTCAGGACCTCGCCGGTAGCAGCGGTAAGTGTGGTGAGCACTGCTGCGGGTAGCCTGGGGCACTTTTTTATTCGCGCGATACTCGAACTGAACCGCGCATCTCGTTGAGCCACAAGGCACTCGCACGGAAGTACCGCCCCCGATCGTTCGCGGACGTCGCGACGCAGGGGCAC
>JANQLR010000017.1 GCA_028280525.1 Longimicrobiales bacterium | reverse complement strand
CGGGGTCCCCCCGCTCGAGATCGACGGAGACGACGAGCGCGCGCAACCCGCGGTCCACCACCTCCCGCGCCACCCGCTCCGGCGCCTCGTCCCAGATCGGCTCGACGTGCTCGAGGCCCGCCGCGCGCACCCGGTCCTCGTACCAGCCCCGGACGTCGGCGAGGTGGAGGTTGCCGAAGACGACGCCGGCGACGCCATCCTCACGCAGCCCGGTCAGGATCGCGCGCCACTCGGCATCCATCGCCTCCCATCCGGTCGCACGGATCTCCGGGACCAGCCCGAGCGCCCGCGCCTGCGCCGCCACGAGCTCCGGGGTCACGCCGTGGAAGCGGACGCGGCCGGAGTCCGGGGCGTGGAGGGTGACCGATCGCTCGACGCGAAGACCGGCTTCGCGGGCCCGGAGGAGCGCGAGGGTGGCGTCCTTCCCCGATGCGGTGGCGAGCGCGAATGCTCGACCCCCGTCCCCGCCGGGCTCCCCCTGACCCGGGTCGACCGTGGAGGGCTCGCCCACCGCCGTCACCTCAGAAGTCGATACTCGAGACGCGCCGGATCCCGGCCTGCAGCGGAATCCACACGGTGAGCGCCGTCACGACCGCGGCACCCGCCACCCCCATCAGGAGGGGCACGATCGACGTCTCCCCTCCCCCCTGGAAGCGGGCCTGCAGGAAGAGGTAGACCGGCCACGCCTCCAGAAGGATGACCACGCCGAGATAGATCACCGCCGACATCATGAAGAGGAGTCCGCCGAAGGAGGTCGGAATCTCGGCGACGTTCTCCGTGTCGTAGTTCGGGTAGAGTGCGCCGAAACCGAGGGCGAGCGAGGTGAGGGCGAAGGTCGCCCCGATCATGGTGAGCGTCGTCAGGACGAGGATGAAGGTGGACGCCTGCATGAGGAGGTTCGTCGCGACGATCAGAGGGAGGGCGACCGCCAGGAGCGGCACCGTCCCGACCCAGTACTTCGCCCAGAAGAGGGTGCGCACGTCGGTTGGAGAGGAGCGCAGGAGCCACATCATCTTCCCCTCGATCGACATCCCCGGGAAGACGAAGCGGGCGGCGATCGCGGCGACGACGAAGCCGGCGAGCCCGAGGTTCAGGAAGGAGACGACGTTGATGAGGAAGAAGGAGACCTGCTCCCCGGTGTAAAGCGGGAGCTGCGTGATGTTGTAGACGTAGACGACCACGAGGACGCCGAGGAGGATCAGCTGCGACCACTGCGTCGCGTCGCGGAAGAAGACGCGGATCTCCTTCTCGACGAGTTCGCGGGTGGCGGGGGCGGCGTTCCGGAAGGGTGCGTCGAGCCAGCGCGACCGGGAGCGTCCCTCCTTCCGCTCCGCTCCCTCCTGGGCGCGCGAGAAGCCGGAGTGGTAGTAGCGCCCGTGGAGCCACGCCCCGAAGACCACGAAGGCTCCGGCGGTCGTCAGGAGGAGGAGCCAGGGGTGCCAGTCGAAGAAGCCGTTGAGCTGGGTCATCAGCGCATCGGCCGCCCACTCGCTCGGGAGCCAGGGCGAGGTCGGGGTGCGCAGCACCGCCATGAAGTCGACGAGGTCGCGGAACTCCTCCGGGCGCATCAGCCGCTCGGGGCGGAGGAAGCGGAAGAGGGCGACCACGCCGGCGGCCGCGAAGAGCCCGATCAGGGCGAGCAAGTCGCGGGTGCGGCGGGCCGGAAAGACGTTCACCAGCACCAGGGTGAAGGCCGAGCCGAGGACGGCGGGGAGGACCAGGAAGGGGATCACCGTCCCGATCGCCAGCAGGTAGTAGAGCGGCCCTGCCGCGTACACCACGCCGTACGCCGTCAGGATCGGAACGGCGAGGAGCGCCACCATCCACGATGAGTCGAGGATCGTCTCGGCGAGCCGTGCCCCGTAGACGTGCACCCGCTCCACGGGCGAGGCGACCAAAAGCTCGAGATCCTCCGACAGGAAGAAGGTCGACAACGCCGTGATGACGTTCGACAGGAGGAGGATCATGAAGAAGGTGAGAAAGGCGAGGCCAAGCAGCTTCGCCGCCAGCAGCTCGCCGATCCCCTGGGTGCCCCGAAAGTACAGGAGCATCCGGTAGATCACGGCGAAGATGAAGGTCCAGAAGAAGAGCCCCACGAAGCCGAGGAGCGCCGTCTTGAAGAGCTGACCCTCGCTCGTGCGGGCCCGGTTGACCTTGATCCGGAGCTTCGGACGCAGGAGGGCGAGCACGCCTGGGGGGCGGCGCGCGGGAGTGCCCCCGATGGCGATGCGCGGTCCGCCAAAGTGGCCCTCGCCACGCCCACCGGACGCCCCGGCCCGCCCGGAGTCGCCGCCACGGGACGCCGCATCCTCCTCCGCGGCGCCCGGCACCCCGCCTGGCACGATCCCTCCGGGCGCCGGAATGGCCGAATCAGCCATCGTGCAGCGCCTCCCGGAGCGAAGCGACGATGTCGCTCATCTCGTTGCCGCCGGTGACCTTGAGGAAGATCTCCTCGAGGTGGGCGCCGCCGTCCTCAGCCGCGCTGCGCAGCTCCTCCATCGTCCCGAAGGCGATGATCTCCCCGCCCGCGATGATCGCGATCCGGTCACAGAGCGCCTCGGCGACCTCGAGCGTGTGCGTGGACAGGAAGACGGTCCCGCCGTCGTCCGCGAAGGTACGGAAGAGGTCCTTCAGGATGCGGGCCGAGCGGGGGTCGAGGCCGACCATCGGCTCGTCGACGACGATCAGCTCCGGCTGGTGCAGGAGGGCGGAGGTGATCAGGAGCTTCTGCCGCATCCCGTGCGAGTAGCTCTCGATCAGCTCGTCCTTCCACTGCGTCAGATTGAAGAGGGCGAGCATCCGGTCGGCGCGCTGCTCGACCTCGGCGCCCTCGTGCCCCCACAGCCCCGCCACGAACCGCAGGAACTCCCCACCGGAGAGCTTCTCGTAGAGGTAGGGGCGGTCGGGGATGTAGCCGACCCGCTGCTTCGCCTTCTCCGGCTCGCGGTGCAGGTCGTCGCCCCCGACCAGGATCTGGCCCGAGGTCGGCTGCAGGACGCCCGCCACCATCCGGATCGTCGTCGTCTTCCCCGCCCCGTTCGGCCCGAGGAAGCCGAAGACCTCGCCGCGACGGACCTGCAGGTTCAGCCCCTTCACGGCGGCGAAGTCGCCGTAGAGCTTGCGGGCCTCCCGCAGCTCGAGGATCGGGGAGTCGATCAGCGCGGCGGCGCGCGCCGCGGCGGTGGGGTCGGTCCGTACGCTCATC
>JANQLR010000417.1 GCA_028280525.1 Longimicrobiales bacterium | reverse complement strand
GCTGGCGTAGCTCAACCGGTAGAGCAGCTGATTTGTAATCAGCAGGTTGGGGGTTCGAGTCCCTTCGCCAGCTTCCGACCCCGGACCTCCTCTCCCCACCCCGGAAGCTCTCACGGATGCGCGAGTCGTCACCGGCGCTCTGGGCCCGACAGATCCGGGTTCACCAGTGGGCGAAGAACCTCCTCCTCTTCCTTCCCCCCGCGGCGGCACACCGTCTCGGCGAGCCGGCGGTCCTCCTCGCCGTCGGTCGCGGCTTCCTCTCCTTCTCGCTCCTCGCCTCCGCCGTCTACCTCGCCAACGACCTGCGGGACCTCGAGCACGATCGGGCGCACCCGACCAAGCGGCAGCGCCCCATCGCTTCCGGCCGGATCGGCACGGGACCGGCGATCGGGGTCGCCGTCCTCCTCGTCGTCGTCTCTGCCCTCCTGAGCTGGGGGCTCCCGACCCACTTCCTCGCGACGCTCGCGGCGTACGCCGGCCTCACCACGGCCTACTCGCTCGGGCTCAAGCGGGTCGTCCTGGTGGACGTCCTCGTCCTCGCGACCCTCTTCACCCTCCGCGTCGTGGCCGGCGCGGTGGCGACCGAGGTGCCGCTCTCGCGCTGGTTCCTCGCCTTCAGCGTCTTCGTCTTCCTCTCGTTGGCGCTCGTGAAGCGGGCCGTCGAACTGCGCGGGCTCGCCGAGACGTCGGGGAAGCGGGCGAGCGACCAGACGGCGGCGGGGCGAGGGTGGCGCACGAGCGACCTCCCGGTCCTGCAGGGCCTCGGGGCCGCCTCGGCGATGGCGGGCGCGCTCGTCTACTGCCTCTACATCACCAGTCCGGACGTCACCCTTCTCTATCGCCGCCCCGATCTGCTCTGGGCAGGCCTCCCCCTCCTCCTCTACCTCCTCGGCCGCATCTGGATCGGGGTCGCGCGGGACGAGGTGCACGAGGACCCGGTGGCGCACGCCTTCACCGATCCCGGCTCGTGGGTCGCCGGGGTGCTCCTCGCTCTCGTCGTGGTCGCGTCGTCGTGAAGACGGCCGTCGTCGTCGGGGGGACGAGCGGGCTCGGGCGGGCGACCGTTGCCGAGCTCCATCGTCGGGGTTGGGCGATCGTCGCGACCGGGTCGACGCCCGACTCGGCCGAGGCTGTGCGCCGGCAGCTGGGCGGCGAGGACGGCCCACCGATTCGCGTCGTGGCTGCGGAGCTCCGGGACCCTGCGGCGGCCGCGGCGGCGATCGAGGAGGCGCTTGCCGACCTGCCCCCCCTCGATCTGTGGGTCCAGAGCGCCGCCACCATGCCCCCCGAGGCCGACTGGGCCGCGATGCGGGACGTCGCGATGGAGATGGTCGGGGCGAACCTGGGCGGGACCGCCTGGATCCTGGCCTGGGCGGCGGAGCGGCTCGAGGCGCAGGGACGGGGCCGGCTCGTGGTCGTCGGTTCGGTCGCGGGCGACCGGGGCCGGAAGGCCGCCCCGCTCTACGGCGCGACCAAGGCGGGGGTGCACGCGCTCGCCGACGGGCTCCGACACCGGTTGCACGGCTCGGGAGTCTCCGTCACCACGGTCCGTCCGGGGTGGGTCGCCACCCGGATGCTCCCCGCGGAGAAGCACACCTCTCCGCTGACCCTCGAACCGGCGCGCGCCGCCTGGATCGTGGTCGAGGCGGCGCTCCGGGGACGAGATGTCGTCTACCTCGGCTGGTGGTGGCGGGTGGTGGGCGGGATTCTCCGCCTCCTCCCCTCCTCCGTGCACAAGCGGATCGCGCCGCCGTGAGTCGCGGGCAGCCGAAGTCGAGCTCGGAGGTGCTGGCGGGGTGGGGGATGGCGCACCACGCCTCCTCCCGGGTCTACCGCCCGAGCTCCGCTGACGAGGTTTCGGCCGCGCTCGCCGACGCCGCCGATCGGGGGCTGAGCGTGGGGGTGCGCGGGGGCGGCCTCTCGTACGCCGACGCCGCCCTCAACGACCGGGGCGCGACCCTCGTCCTGGACGGCCTCCGGGGCCCGATCGAGGTTGACGCCGAGGCGGGCACCGTCACCGCTCCCGCCTCCGCGACGATCCGCGATCTCTGGCACGCCGCCCTCCCGCACGGCTTCTGGCTCCCGGTCGTCCCGGGGGCGATGGGGGTGACGCTCGGCGGAGCGGTCGCGGCCAACATCCACGGGAAGAACCACCTCCGACGGGGGTGCTTCGGCGCGCATCTGC
>JANQLR010000408.1 GCA_028280525.1 Longimicrobiales bacterium | reverse complement strand
CGGCTCCCCGCGCCGGTGAGCCCGCGGCGACGCTCGACGAGATGCTCCGAGCGGGCCTGGTCCGCGAGGTCCGGCCCGGCGAGGAGATCTGGATCGGGTGGGAGGTGTGGGGGCTGGGGTGGCGGGTCGAGGACCTCGACTACGAGCTGACCCTGCAGCGCCCCGCGGGCGGGGTCTTTCGTCGCGCGGGGCGGGCCCTCGGGCTCGTTCGACGTGCCGTCCCCGTCTCGCTCGGGTGGAGCGAGCCCGCCCCGGAGCGACCGGGACCCGCCTTCCGCTCCCTCGGCTTGACCATTCCCGAGGAGCTGGACGACGGCGAGTGGGTGCTCCGCCTCCGGGTGGAGACCCTCGGGCGGGCGACGCTGATGGCGGAGGAGCGGCTGCGCGTCGAGCGTCCCGGCTGACGCGGCGGAGCGCCCGACCCGGCGTCCCGACCGATCCCGCGGCCCCGCGATCCGCCCCGCCGGCGCGAGGCGCGTCCCGTACGTCGAGGATCGCGTTGACGAGGATCGGCGCCATTTCTAGCTTTGTGGGCTGTCGCTCCGCCGCGGCTCGACCGTGGCGACCCACCGGGAGGGGACGAGCGTCCACCTCCGGGGCACCACGAGCTCACGATCATGGAACGAAACCTCCAGAACGGCCCCGTTCTCGTCCTCTCCGGGCGCTCCAACGAGCCCCTCGCGGAAGAGATCGGCCACCTCCTCGACGAGTCGGTCGACGGCGCCAGCATCCGCGACTTCGCGGATCGGGAGATCTTCGTACGGATCGATCGCAACGCCCGCGGGCGCGACACCTACATCATCCAGTCGACCACGGCGCCCGCCGAGAACACGATGGAGCTCCTGCTCCTCATCGACGCCGCCAAGCGCGCCTCCGCAGCACGGGTCACCGCCGTCGTCCCCTACTTCGGGTACGGGCGCCAGGACCGGAAGGACCAGCCGCGGGTCGCGATCGGCGCGAAGCTGATGGCGAACATGCTGGTGGCGGCCGGGGCCGACCGGGTCGTCAGCATCGACTTCCACCAGCATCAGATCCAGGGCTTCTTCGACATTCCCGTCGACCACCTGTACGCGGCGCCGGTCTTCACCCGGTACTTCCGCGAGAAGCAGCTGGACGATCTGGTCGTGGTCGCCCCGGACGTCGGATCGGCGAAGATGGCGCGCGGCTACTCGAAGCGGCTCGACGCGACCTTCGCGATCATCGACAAGCGCCGCCCGGAGGCGAACGTCGCCGAGGTCATGAACGTCGTCGGAGACGTGGAGGGGAAGACCTGTCTCCTCACCGACGACATGTGCGACACCGGCGGCACCCTCGCCAACGCGGTGCACGCCCTGCGCGAGCGAGGGGCGAAGGCGGTCTACGCGGCGGTGACGCACGCGCTCCTCTCGGGGCCCGCTGCCGAGCGACTTCAGGCCGCGCCGCTCGAGGAGATGATCGTGACGAACACGATCCACGTCCCCGTGGAGCGCCGCTTCCCCAAGCTCAAGATCCTCTCGGTCGCGCCGCTCCTGGCGAACGCGATCGAGTACATCCACTCCAACGAGTCGGTCAGCCAGCTCTTCGAGCTGCGAAACGACGACTGATCCGGGTCCGATTCGACCCCCACTCGGGCTGGTGCCCGGAGAACAGAGGCAGGAAATCAGATGAGCATGAACGTCACGCTGAACGCCGAGAAGCGTACCGAAGCTGGAAAGGGTGTCGCGCGGAAGCTCCGCGCCGCCGGTCGCATCCCCGCCGTGGTCTACGGACAGGGCGAGCCCGCGCAGCCGCTCTCCGTGGACGCGCACGAGGCCGATCTCCTCTTCCACCGCATCTCGGTCGAGAACACGATCGTCGACCTCGAGATCGAGGGGGAGAACGCGGCGGTGCCGACCCTCGTCCGTGACGTGCAGGTGCACCCCTTCAAGCCGAACATCCTTCACATCGACTTCTACAAGATCGAGAAGGGCGTCGAGGTCGAGGTGGATGTGCCGCTCGTGCTGACCGGCGAGGCGCCCGGGATCAAGCTCCAGGGCGGACGGCTCCAGCAGATCATTCACGACCTTCCGGTCGCCTGCATCCCCTCGAAGATCCCCGACGAGATCGTCTACGACATCTCGGGGATGCACACCGGGGACGTCGCGCACGTCTCGGACCTCGACCTGCCCGAGGGCGTCCAGCCGACCATCGACCCGGAGCGAACGGTCTGCCTGATCGATGCCCCGCGCGGTGGTTCCGGCGACGACGACGCCGATGAGGAGGGGGACGAGGCCGAGGGCGAAGACACCGAGATCTGACCCTCGAGCGATCCCTGGTCCCGCACCCGGTCCGACGGTTCGATGAAGTACGTGGTCGGCCTGGGAAACCCGGGCGCCGAGTACGACGACACCCGACACAACGTCGGGTGGTGGGTCGTGGACCGACTGGCCTACGACTGGGGCTTCGGCGCCTTCCGGAAGGAGGGCCGGGCACTGGTTGCGGCCGGGCGGGTCGGAGACGACCATGTGCGGCTGATCAAGCCCACGACGTGGATGAACCGCAGCGGTGCCGCCGTCGGTGCCCTCCGGTCGCAGGCGGACTTCGAGCCGTCGGAGGACCTCCTGGTCGTGGTCGACGACGCCGCGATCGATGTCGCCAAGGTGCGGTTCAAGCCGAGCGGGAGCGCCGGGGGCCACAACGGCCTGAGGTCGGTCGAAGCCGCGCTCGGCACGAAGGAATACGGGAGGCTCCGGATCGGGGTGGGACGATGCCCGAACGGGGTCGACCTGGCGGACTGGGTACTGGACCCGATGCCGCCGGAGGATGAGGAGAGGATCGTCCAACTCCTCCCGGAGCTGACCCCTGCGGTCGAGCACTGGGTGGCGGAGGGAATGGAGGCGACGATGAGTCGCTTCAACCGGTAACCGCGGACCGAACTCCGCGGCCACGGGCGGGATCGACCCGCCGGTGGACCACAGTCAACACGAGGCAGAATCCGAATGGATTTCGTCATACTGACCGACTTCGCCTGGGCAGCCGGGCTGCTCGGGCTCGGGCTCGCCGGACTGACCTACGGCTACGTGAAGGGGCAGCCGTCCGGGAACGACACGATGGTCGAGCTCGGGGACCAGATTCACGACGGGGCGATGGCCTTCCTCCGCCGCGAGTACACGGTCCTCGCCGGCTTCGTCGTGCTGGTCGCGGCGGCGCTCTTCTTCGCCATCGGCCCGCAGACCGCCGGGGCGTACGTCTTCGGCGCGCTCTCCTCGGTCTTCGCCGGCTTCTTCGGCATGAAGGCGGCGACGCGCGCCAACGTCCGCACCTCCGCGGCGGCGACGGACTTCGGTCAGGGGAAGGCGCTGCGCGTGGCCTTCTTCGGCGGCGCGGTGATGGGTCTCTCGGTGGCGGCGCTCGGTCTGATCGGCCTCGGGGCGCTCTACTGGGTCTTTGCGGGTGACGCCGTGGGATCGGCGGAGCTCGTCAACTTCTCCGAGATCATCTCCGGCTTCGCGATGGGTGCCTCGTCGATCGCGCTCTTCGCCCGCGTGGGCGGCGGGATCTACACGAAGGCCGCCGACGTCGGCGCCGACCTGGTCGGGAAGGTCGAGGCCGGGATCCCCGAGGACGACCCCCGGAACCCTGCCACGATCGCGGACAACGTCGGCGACAACGTTGGCGATGTCGCCGGGATGGGCGCGGACATCTTCGAGTCGTACGTCGGCTCGATCGTGGCCACGATCGCCATCGGCGCGACCTCCGCGGCGCTCGCCGCGAACACGGCGGCCGCCGTCGCGCTCCCGATCCTCACCGTCATGGTCGGGCTCTTCGCCTCCCTGGTCGGCATCGCGGGGATGAAGCTCCTCGAGAAGACCGACCCGGCCGGTGCCCTCCGCAACGTCACCTTCATCGCGGCGGCCCTCTTCCTGGCGGTTATGTACTTCATCGTCGAGTCGATGGGCTTCCAGATGGCGAACCCGGAGACGGGCGCCGCCTACCCGAGCTGGGGCCCGTGGGCCGCGATCGTGGCCGGGACGCTCGTCGGGATCTTCATCGGGCTCGTGACCGAGTACTACACCGCCGCCGGCCCGGTTCGGAAGATCGCCGAGGCGTCGCAGACCGGTTCCGCCACGAACATCATCTCCGGCCTCGCGGTCGGGATGGAGTCGACCGCGATCCCGATGCTCCTCATCTGCGTCGCGATCTTCGTCTCCTTCTCCTTCGCCGGACTCTACGGGATCGGCATCGCCGCCGTCGGGATGCTCGCAACCGTCGGCGTCACCATGTCCGTCGATGCCTACGGCCCGATCGCCGACAACGCGGGCGGGATCTCCGAGATGGCCAAGCTCGGCCCGGAGACGCGCGCCATCACCGACTCGCTCGACGCGATCGGGAACACGACGGCCGCGATCGGGAAGGGCTTCGCGATCGGCTCGGCCGCCCTCACGGCGCTCGCCCTCTTCTCGGCGTACGCCACCAAGGTCGGTCTCTCGGCGACGGGGATCAGCATCGTCGATCCGCTCGTCGTGATCGGCCTCTTCATCGGCGGGATGCTGCCCTTCTTCGTGGCCGCGCTCACGATGACCGCGGTGGGTCGTGCGGCGGCCGGGATGGTCGACGAGGTCCGTCGTCAGTTCCGGGAGATCCCGGGCCTGATGGAGGGCACGGCGAAGCCGGATTCGGCGCGCTGTGTCGACATCTCCACCGCGGCGGCGCTGCGCGAGATGATCCTCCCGGGGATCACCGCGGTCCTCGCGCCGGTCGTGGTCGGTGCCTTCCTCGGCGTCGAGGCGCTCGGCGGCCTCCTCGCCGGCGCGACCGTCACCGGCGTCCTCATGGCCCTCTTCATGGCGAATGCCGGCGGCGCGTGGGACAACGCGAAGAAGTACATCGAGGGTGGCGCCCACGGCGGGAAGGGCTCGGAGCCGCACAAGGCGGCCGTCGTCGGCGATACCGTGGGGGATCCCTTCAAGGACACCTCGGGTCCGTCGCTCAACATTCTCATCAAGCTGATGAGCGTGGTGGCGCTCGTGCTCGCGCCGTGGTTCGTGGAGATCCACTCGGGCGACACGGCGGTCGGTGCGGCCATCGTCGAGGCGGTTCTGACCTTCTTCGGCTGACCGCAGGAGGCGTGCCTTCCGTGGAAGGGGGGTCGG